>NZ_JADPKU010000129.1:0-340662 GCF_023074095.1 Bradyrhizobium sp. 137 | reverse complement strand
CGAGCGCACCTTTGCATGGTTCGGAAGATGCCGGCGCCTCTCCAAAGACTTCGAACGCTCTGCCGCTACCGAGCTCGCTTGGCTGCTCGCCGCCCATCTAAGGCTCCTAATTCGCCGTCTAGCCAGACCTTGATAGCGTCCACGCGCTTTTTGAGTCAGGCTCTGAGGAGCCGCCGTCACATTCCAGGACTGCGAGCGCCGTGAAGCGAATCCAGAATCTCTCGCGGCGGCAGTCTGGATTGCTTCGTCGCTTCGCTCCTCGCTGACGGCAGAGAGGGCAAGCGCGGTTGCTTACGCCTTCTCCACTCCGCACCACTCCGCGATGAACAGCGCCATTGCCTTGGTGGTCTTCTTCAGCGACTCCAGCTCGACAAACTCGTTGAAGCCGTGCATTTCGCCGCCGCTCGCGCCGAAGCACAGGCTCGGGATGCCATGATTGAGGCCGTAGAAGCGGGTATCGGTGAGTGCGGTGAAGACGAGGTCCTCGACTGCGCCACCGTAGACCTTATTGAAGGCCTTGCCGAACGCGGCCTCGGGTGCGGCGGCGTCAGTCAGTTCATACCCCTCCGACAGGAAGCCCGACCATTCGATCTCCGGCGGGTTGTTGGCGAGGAAGCGGTGGTTGCGCGCAGCGGCCGCGACGCATGCCAAAATCTCCTTCTGGTGCTCGGCGATCGACCAGCCCGGCAACACGGCAATCCGGCAGTCGACGTCGCACCAGGCCGGCACGCTGGAGGCCCAATCGCCGCCCTTGATGATGCCGGGATTGAAATTGATGGGATGGTTGAGCGTCCTGAAGTGACGATCGGCTTTGGCGCGCTCGTTCCATTCGATCTCGAGTTTTTGCAGGGCCTGGATCAAATGATAGGCCGCCATGATTGCGTTCGCGCCGGAACCGGCGAAGGCAACGTGGGTCGGATGGCCCTTCACGCGCAGGCGAAACCAGATCACGCCAACCTGAGAGCGCACCATCTTGCCGCCGGTCGGCTCCGGAATGAAACAGGCATCGGCGCGGTAGCCGCGCTGAAGCGTCGAGAGCGCGCCGACGCCCGTGCTCTCCTCCTCGATCACGGACTGGAAGTGGATCCGGGCCGTAGGCTTCAAGCCCGCGGCTTTGATCGCATCCAGCGCGTAGAGCGCACCGATCGTGCCCGACTTCATGTCGCAGGCACCCCGGCCAAACATCTTGCCGTCCTTGATGACGGGCGAGAACGGCGGCGTATCCCACAATTCCAGCGGACCTGCCGGCACCACGTCGCAATGCCCCTGGAGGATCAGCGATTTTCCAACGTTCGTTTGCGGACGGTAGGTGCCAACCACCGAACGCGCTTTCGAAAAATCATGCTCGATCGGGCCAAAACCGCGCAGATCCTTGAGGTCGTCGATATTGATGTGCCAGTCGTCGATCTCATAGCCGCGTTCGCGCAGGAGGTCGCCGATCATGTCCTGGCACGGTCCCTCCGCCCCGCGGGTCGAGGGGATCGCGACGAAATCGCGGGTGGTCGCAAGCTGGGCTTCGAAGCCGGCGTCGACGGCGTCAAGAATCCTCTGCTGCGTCTCGGCATTCATCAGGCAACTCCAATCGGGCGTTCAGATCATCGATGGAGCGCAAGCTAGCCGATTTCAGCCGTTCGGGTACTCTACAAAATAAGCATCCCGCAATGCATCTTCGAGCAGCCGGCCTTCGAAGTAGCCATTCAATGTCGCAGGCCGGGTGACGCCATCGAGCAGACGCGGACACGGCTCGGGCGCGCCGAGCACCGTGCGCACCGGGATGCGCTCGGCATAGATCGGGAGTTCGTAGTCCTCATCGTCATCGGCCACGCCCTTGGCACGGATCTTGGCCGAGGCCTCCTCGATCTCCATCGCGATGAAGGAGGTCGCCTTGGTCTCCTGCGCGGTGCTCTGACGCAGGCCCGCGGTGCGGCCCGGGAAGAAGCGGTCGACCATCGCGATCACCGCGCGCTCTTTCTCCTCGTGGTCGGTGACGAGGTAGGCGGTGCCGAACGCCATCACCGCCCGGTAATCGGCGGAGTGATTGAAGCCGCAGCGCGCCAGCACGAGACTGTCGAGATGAGCGACCGTCAGGCAGACGCGCTCGCCCCTGGTCTGGTTGCGCAGCATGCGGCTGGCGCTGCTCCCATGCCAGTACAGCTTCGTTCCTTCGCGCCAGAAGAAGGTCGGCGTGCAATAGGGCTGACCGTCGATCACATAGGACACGTGGCATAGCATCGAGGAGTCCAGGATGCGGTGAACGGTCGCGTGATCGTAGAAGCCGCGGTCGTGACGGCGCTTCACCTGGTTGCGCGCTGACGTCGGATAGGAGTCTGAGTTTTCAACCCGGCTCACGGCCGCACCTCCGAGATTGGAACAATTCGGAAGAGTTGTAGCCGTGGATTTGGTCTGCGATAGTGCCAATTCCATGCGAAAAATTCCGACCAATTCTCCCTCGCCGGCCAAGGCCGAGTTGCCGCTCGACCTCACCGGTCCGCACGTCACGGCCGGCGCCTCCGCGGCGCACCGGCTCTACCAGGCGCTGTGCGAGATGATCGTCTCCGGTCTCGTCAGGCCCGGCGAGCCATTGCCGCCCTCACGGACACTGGCGCAGCAGACCGGCTTCCGCCGCAACGCCGTCGTCACTGCCTATGAGCGGCTGATCGCCGACGGTTTTGCCGAGGCAGCCGTCGGCTCCGGCACCTTCGTCGCCGCGCGCATCCCTGCACGAGCAGCCGAGGCGAACAAACCCAAGGCGGTTGTCGAAGCGCCGCAGCATGGCGCGTTCGCGCTCGGCTGCACCCATATCGACGAGCGCGCCGTGCAGCGCTTCCGCGCCTTCGTGGGCCGTCGCATGCGCGCATTCGGATCCGAGCATCTGCATTATGGCGATCCCCGCGGCAGTCGCGAGCTGCGTGCGGCAATCGCCGATCACCTGCTCTCGGCGCGAGGGCTGCGCTGCGACCCCGATCAGATCATGCTCACGTCCGGCACGCTGCATGCGCTGCGCATCGTGCTGAGCGCGATCCTCAAGCCGGGCGACCAGGTCTGGTGCGAGGACCCCGGCTATCCGATCGCGCGCCAGACGATCGGACATTGCGGATATCGCACCGTACCCATTCCGGTCGACGCGTACGGGCTGCACGTGGCCAAAGGTCGTTCGGCGGCACCGTCTGCGCGCGCGGCCTATGTCACGCCGTCGCACCAGTTTCCGCTGGGCGTCCAGATGTCGATGCCACGGCGGCTCGAACTGCTGGACTGGGCAAAGCAGGCCGGTGCCTTCGTGTTGGAGGACGATTACGACAGCGAGTTCCGCTATGACGGCGCGCCGCTGATGTCGCTCGCCGGCATCGATCACCTCCAGCGCGTGATCTACCTGGGCACCTTCGCCAAGACCTTGTTTCCGGGCCTGCGCATCGGCTATTGCGCGCTGCCCGAGCGCCTGATCGCGGACGTGACGGCTGCACGGGCTGCGCTCGACCGCTTTCCCGGCACGCTGATGGAAGGCGCGGTGGCCGACATGCTCAATTCCGGCGCCTTCGCCGCGAACCTGAAGCGGGTGCGCAAGCTCTATCGCGAGGCGCGTGATGCGCTGGCGGAGACATTGGAAGCGAAATCGGACGGGGCGCTATCCGTGCCGGTGCCGTCGCAAGGGTTGCATCTTGTCGCACGGTTCAATCCCCCGGTCGATCCGTCGCGCGCGGCCGAGGCCAAGCGGGCGGCCGGCGCGGAAGGTTGGCTCCTGGCCGACACCTATTCACTCGCGCGTCCCCTGCCCGGTTTCGTGCTTGGATTTTCAGGGCATACGGTTCCGCAACTGATGGCCTCTGCCGAACGGCTGGCGCGCGAGTCGCGCGCTATCTTGTGCGCGAGGAGCTCAGCCCGGCAGGCGTAACGAAGCTTCACCTATCAGAATCGCCTCCGGCTCCCTAGATTGCGGCATCGACGCCGGACTTCAAATCATGCTGCTACACCGCGCGACCTGCCTTTCGCTCCTGATGTCCCTCGCGCTCGCCTCCACGGCGCGCGCAACAATGGTCGGCCGCGAACAGGACATCGTGGATCTCAAGCTCGGCCAGCGCGTGCAAGTGGATGACGGAACTTGCCCCGCCGGACAGGTCAAGGAAGTGCGCGGCGCGCGGATGACCGACAAAGGCGTTTCACGGACCAGCACCTGCGTGCCACGATACGGTCCGAAAACCAAATAATCTGAACGTCACTTCGCCGGATCGAACATGCACTGCAAGGTCGGCTTGGCGATTTTGGTGAAGGTCGGGCCGATTTCGCCTTGCTTGGACGTCGGCACCCAGTCGGTCTCGATCGTCGGCACGCCGGTCTCGCTGATGCCGCGCAGCAGCGCCTCACGCAAGTCGCGGTCCTCGACGACGGCAGCGGCATGGTCGTGCAGGCAACCGCAGACCTCCTCCGGGTGCTCCCAGCGCCCGAGCATGCGCGGCGCACACTGACGCACGAATTCGGCACGGGAATCCGGCAGCCTGGAGGGAGCACGCACCTGCGCCGCAGCGGCGCTGAGCGTCAGAACGGACATGAACGCTGCGGCGCAGAAACGAGCAATCATGATGGCCTTTTGCCGGCAATTTTTCTTGTTGGCGATCAGAAGCGCGTGGCGACCACGATCGGCTGCGGTGCCGTGATCGTCAGTGGCGAACCGGTGTACTGGAAGGTGCCGACACCGGGAAGACTGCCATCGGGCGAGCCCGCGAACGAGGAACCGGCAAGCACGAAGCCGAAGGCAAGGATGAAGCTGAGCGCGCGCATGGTCTTGTCTCCGAATCGGTGGCCGGCGGTGCCGTCGTTGTGAAGCTGATAACCATGGGTGGTTTCGTGCGTGATGCGCCAAAAGCGGAAAATGGTTTCATCTTTCGTGAGAATTGTTTCGTCGTGTCCGGCACGACGAAACATTCGCCGGAAAATGCCAATCTTTTCAGGGGGGCGCGCCACGGCCCAAAGTAGCCTGACAAATTCCCGCTCGAGCTCGGAACGCGCCTCCACGCGGTCGGGGACGCTTCAGCTGCGACCTCCATCGAAATCGCGACTCCGGGATCACCGGGCGCGTTCACGTGAGGGACGCCATCATGATGGCGGCAGATCGCGCTCGACGCGCGAGACGGACCAGCGGATGGGCCGCGGAGACAACGACCCGTTCGCAACAGCGCGACGTCAGCTGGCGAAATGGCGCTGCAAGCCAAGCGCGACCTTGAAGCCGCGCCGCAGACATTCGCGCCGCTGACTGGCTCGCATCTTGCAGGACCTCGCAGTCGTCAGTGAGTGAAGAACTCACCGCACTTCTGGACGCTTGCGTCCGCTGGTCCCCACGGCATGATCGGCACGGTCGACGTCGAGTTCTTTGGTGAGCCCTCGATCAGCTTGTCCGAATAGACCATGTAGACCAGCACGTTGCGCTTGGCGTCACAGCCGCGCACGATCTGCATCTTCTTGAAGAACAGTGAGCGGCGCTGGCGGAACATGTCGTCACCTTGCTCCATCTTGTTCTTGAACTTGATCGGGCCGACCTGGCGACAGGCCAGCGAGATGTCCGAGACCTCCTCGGCAAGGCCGAGCCAGCCCTTGAAGCCGCCCTTCTCCGGCACCGTGAAGTGACAGGCGACGCCCTCGACCTCGGGGTCGTCGAGGCCGTAAGTCGCGAGCTTGTCGTTCGGGCTCATCCATTTGAATACAGTCGAGCGGCGGAAGATCAGATCGGGCTCGTCGGCAGCAAGGGCGGGCGCCGCCCAAATCGTCAGAGCCAGGAGGAATAAAGCGAGGCCCTTCAAACGGATGCCGAAAAGACCGTGGAAACGAGATGACATGAAGTTCTCCGGTAACAAGTCCCCGCAATGTAGGCATCAGGCGGCCGGTCAGGAAGACGAGCGGCCAGTCGGCACGGCCGCCGTTTACCGCTCTGTGAGGCTTTTTTGCTACGCGTTGAACAAAAGTAACTGACGGCAGAACCACCTTGAGGGTGAACGCGTATCCCCTTTGCGAGACTAACGTCTGATTTGGATTATGGATTCGAGGATGAACAGCGTGAACGGGTCCGGTTTTGCTGCCAAGCCAACGCGAATTTGGCAAATCGCCATTTTGACGGCGGCGGGTGCGATCGGGACGGCAAGCCAGGCTGACGCAGCGTTTTATTATTGGACGGATTATTCCGACGGGTCCTATTACGCCCGGCAGGATCGGCCTCCCGAAATACCGCGCCAGAAGCCGCCGAAGCGCGGCACGGCGGGCAAGAAGGAGATCGTCGCCGAGAAAGAAGCCGGCACCAAGCCACAAGGACCGCTCGTCATCGTCGTCTCGATCGACCGGCAGAAGGTGACGGTCTACGACAGCAAGGGCGTGTTCGCGGAATCCCCGGTGTCGACAGGCATGAAGGGCCATTCGACGCCGATGGGTGTGTTCAGCGTCATCCAGAAGCACAAATTCCACCATTCCAACATCTACAGCGGCGCCCCGATGCCGTACATGCAGCGGATCACCTGGTCTGGCGTCGCCATGCATGCCGGCGTGCTGCCGGGCTATCCGGCCTCGCATGGCTGCATCCGCATGCCGATGGCGTTCGCGGTGAAGATGTGGAACTGGACCAGGATGGGCGCGCGCGTGATCGTCGCGCCCGGCCAGATGTCGCCGCAAAGCTTTTCGCATCCGCTGCTCGCCTCGGTGCGCGTAGCGCCGCAGCCCGCCGCCAGCCTCGCGCCGCAGATCAACACCAGCGACAATGCCGATAAGGGCGGGGCGCAAACCAAAGTCAACGAAGCCAGGCCGGCCGAGACGAAGACCGCGAGCGCAGACAGCGTGCTCGAGCTGCGCGCCTCCGTCGGCCACACCGTGATGTCGGATGTGACCACCGGCAATGCGCCCGCCCGCGAGGAAGCGGCTGCGCTCGCCGACAAGATCACGACCGAGATCGCCGAGGCATCTGACGCGGCCAAGCCGCAGTCCGAAAAAACCGCCAAGCCCGCGAACATGGACGCGAAGCCGATTGAGGCCGCGGAAGCGCCCAAGGCTTCGACAGTGACCGACGACAAGAGCGCTGCCAAGACCGAAGCTGCCGATTCCCGGAAGAAGCCTGATGCTCCGGCACTCGCCACCTCGGCCGACGTGGAGAAGGACGAGACCCGCGTTGCCGATCCGGCACCTGCGGCGAAGCCGGACGCGCCGCGGCGGGCCGGCCAGATCGCCGTCTTCATCAGCCGCAAGGATTCCAAGCTCTACGTGCGACAGAACTTTGCGCCGTTGTTCGAGGTGCCCGTCGCGATCGCCCCGAGCGACCGGCCCCTCGGTACACACGTCTTCACAGCCGAAGTCGATAAGACCGATTCCAACGCGCTGCGTTGGTCGGTGGTGTCGCTGCCGATCTCGGTCCGCGCCGCTGCGCGCGATGACGACGGACGCGTGTCACGCCGCCAGCGTGGCGCTGCCGTGGTTCCCGTTGCCGCAAAGCCGGTCGTCACACCGGACAGCCCGACTGAAGCCCTCGACCGCATCTCAATTCCGGCCGACACCATGGCGAAGATCAACGAGATGCTGACATCAGGTGGCTCGATCATCGTGTCCGACCAGGGCATCAACCAGGGGGAGACCGGCGAAGGCACGGACTTCATCGTCCGCCTTTACTAGCGCCTTCACTAGAGAGCGTTTTGAGCGAAGTGGATACCGCTTCGCGCAAAGCAAACGCGCCAAACGTCTAGCGCCTCGCCGCGACCGATAACGCGGTGTTGACGAGTGAGGTTGCAGCGGCGAAGTAACATGCACCCCGGATCATTTCGGGGACGGCGTCATGATGAACCGCAGGACCATGCTCGCCGCGCTTGCAGGCGCACTCGTGCCAATGAAGCGCGCGTTTGCCGACGGCGGCATGAGCCGGATCTCGGCCTATGCCTTCTCCTTCCCCGCGTTGTCCGGCGAGGACATCCGCCTTGCCGCGTACACCGGCAAGCCGCTGCTGGTGGTGAACACCGCTTCGCTCTGCGGCTACACCCCGCAATATGCAGGCCTCCAGGAGCTCTGGGACGAGTTTCGCGAGCGCGGGCTCACCGTGATCGGCGTGCCTTCCAACGATTTCGGTGGCCAGGAGCCCGGCGGCGCCAGCGAAATCTCCGAGACGGCGCACCACCAATACGGCGTTTCCTTCCCGATCACAGCCAAGTCCGTTGTGATCGGATCGAAAGCGCACCCCTTCTACAAATGGGCCGCCGACGCACGGCCGCGAGAGGTTCCGAAGTGGAACTTCCACAAATATCTGATCGGCCGTGACGGCTATATCGCCGAGGTCTTTGCGTCCGCCGTCGCGCCGACCGATACGCGGGTCAAAACGGCCATTGCCAAGGCGCTGGCCGACAGTTGACGCGAGTTGCGCCCCATCCGGTTGGGCACAATTGTGGCGGGGCATCAAACAGCCGTTGCAATGGCGAGGGCCCACCCTCTAGGCTAGGATGGTTTGGGGCAGGACGGTTTGCCGCAGAAAAAGCCGCGGCGGAACAACGGGATCAATCTCGAGGACAACACCATGCGTGTGGCGGCAGGACTGATTTTGGCAAGCGCGATGTCTCTGGGCATGACCGGCGCGGCATGGTCGCAGACCGCCGCAAAACCCGCGGCCACCACCCAAGGAGCACCGGCGATACCGGCAGCTTCCGCGCCGGCGGCTGCGCCGGCACCCGCTCCCGCAGTAGCTGCCGCGCCAGCGGGCTTCGTTAACCCGCCGCCACCGAAACAGGCGCCGCAGCCGGCGCGTGCAGCCTGCAGCACGCCGGGCGCGCTCGGTGTCGCCCGCACCGTCGAGATCGACACCACCGGCGGCCCCGGCTTCGGCTTCGAGCATTTCAAGGAGCTCGACTTCCTGCGCGACCACGAGGTGGTGCTGACCTTCGACGACGGCCCCTGGCCCAAGAACACGCCCGCCGTGCTGAAGGCACTCGCCGACGAGTGCACCACCGGCATCTTCTTCTCCATCGGCAAGCACGCGACCTACGAGCCGGAGATCCTGAAGCAGGTCTATGCGGCCGGCCATACCGTGGGCAGCCACACCTGGTCGCATGCCAACCTCAACAACAAGAAGCTCAACGAAGCGCAGCGCAAGGAAGAGATCGAGAAGGGCCTATCCGCGGTGAAATGGGCGCTCGGCGGCATCTCGCCTTCGCCTTTCTTCCGCTTCCCGGCGCTCCAGCATCCGCCGGAGATGGTCACCTATCTCGGCAACCGCAACATCGGAATTTTCTCCTGCGACATCGATTCGTTCGACTTCAAAGCCTCCAAGCCTGAGAAGGTGGTCGAGACCGTGATGAAGAAGCTCGACACCAAGGGCAAGGGCATCATCCTGATGCACGACTTCCAGAAGCACACGGCGGAGGCCCTGCCCGAGCTGCTCAAGCGCCTGAAGGCGGGCGGCTACAAGGTGGTAGCGATGCGCGCCAAATTCCCGGCATCGACGCTGCCCGAATACGACCAGGAGCTGCTCAAGGACGTCAAGCTGCCGACGGTGAGCCAGCGCCCGGTCAATTCCGTGGTGACGACCGTTTCCGAATAGACGGCCATTGTCTTTTCGCATCGAAGGCTACGTCATCGTCTCGGCGGACGGCATGCTCGCTGACGCCGCGCATGTGATGCCGGACAGTCTGAAGTTCGAAGGCGACAAGCTGTTCTTCGAGCAGGCGCTCGATCGCGCCGCGCTGATCGTGCACGGCCGCAACTCGCACGAGCAGCAGCCGAACTCGCCGAAGCGCAAGCGACTGATCCTGACCCGCAAGACCAGGGCGCTGACCGTCGACCCTGAAATGCCGAACGCGACATTGTGGAATCCGGGTCACGCCAGCTTCGCGGAAGCTTGCGCCTTCGCCAACGTCGCATCCGGCACGGTCGCGATCATCGGCGGCCCGATGGTGTTCGACATGTTCATGGACCGCTACGACACGTTCTGGCTGTCCGAGGCGCCGCATGTGCGACTGCCCGGCGGCGAAGGCTGTTTTGGCGGCGTGCCCCAGCGGACGCCGCACGAGGTGCTCGCCTCGCACGGAATGAAGCCCAGCGCGCCGTATCTGCTCGACGCGGCACATGATGTCGCCGTCACGCCGTGGCGGCGGGGATAGCGCAAGATCAAGGTGCGCATCGCCGCCAGTCCGCTGTGAGCCGCCGAAGCCAGCCGCCCGTCCTCAGGCAACGTCAATCGCCGCGGCCCGTGCCCCGTCGTCGCGCACGCTCCCGCGTCCCCGGCAGGTCCGGCGATGGCTCAATGTGCCGAGAGTTTCAACAATCCCGAAATCGGCCTGCGCGGCAGATTCTCGTGCGCCAGTTGGAGTCAGAGAGAGCAGTGCCGAAGGGCGACGGTGCGGCGGAGTTACGACGTTCCTCATCCCGAGCCTGTTTAATGCGGCGTGAACCGGCGAGGCCAAAACTCCTTCCCACACGAGCGAAAAATTAGAGCTTCTCTGTTATGCAGATCGCATGTGGCGACTTCATTCCGCTTTCTGGCATACGCCCGGCCCCTCATTAAGGACAAAGAGACCATGAGTTCGATTTTTGCCTCCCTCTCCTGCCGCAAGTTTCTCGGCGCTATCGCGGTCCTGGTCTCGCTGACCTTTCTGTCAGTGATGTCGCCGTCATCGGCCTACGCGATCGACCTGCCGACCGACGACGAGCAGGACGTGCTGGTCCGCACGACGCTGATGACCTTCAACGACGCCAACATCACCGGGAACTACTCGGTCCTGCTTGCCAAGGGCTCGAGGCAGTTCCAGGAACAAATGACGCCCGAGAAGCTGGCGGCCGCGTTCGAATCCTTCCGCAGCAAGAAGCTGTTCTTCGAAGGGATCGTCACCGACGATTACGAAGCACAGCAGAAACCCAAGCTCGATTCGGAAGGTGCGCTCGTTCTCGCCGGCGAGTTCAAGAACGACGAGGTCCGGGTCAAGTACAGGCTGCGTTTTGCCCAGAACGACAATGCCTGGAAGATCATCGGCATCGACGTCGATGCCAAGAAACCCTGACAAGAAACCCCGACAAGAAGCCGAGACGGGGAATCCTGAGCCAGCGAGCCGGCGCGGCTGCCAAGAGGAGGCTGCTTCCATGTCGACAAGCGATACTCCATCGACACCCAAACCCTTTTGGCGCCGTGGCCTCGCCGGCTTTCTCGACTTCCTGACGGTGTTCTTCGTCGGCGGCTATTCCATCGGCGCCGCCACCGGCGAGACGACGAAGGACGGTTTCAGCCTGCACGGCGCATCTGCTCTTGTGCTGTTTGCCCTGATCACCCTGTACTTCTATCTTGGCTGGAAGGTGCTGGGTGGCACGTTCTGGCAGCGCATCCTTGGGGCGCGTTAGAGCATGATCCGGAAAAGTGCGAAGCGGTTTTCCGAAAAAAATAATGCTTAAACGACAACCTAAGCGCGGCGATGACTCATCCCAATCTCATCACGCTTTTAGGTGCGGGTTGGCGTCAGCGTAATCCACCCTACAGCACCGCGCGGAGCGGCGGTCATACCCTGCCTACACGTCCCCGTAGGCCGCTTCGGCCGGACGTGTGGTTCGGCCGTAGCCGATGATCATGCACAGTGCGCCGATGATCGACAGGTTCTTCAGCGCGTCGATCACCACCTTGGCGTTGTCGGGCGGCGCCTGGTTCCAGAAGTCATCGAACAGCACGGTCGCGACCGCAATGTAGATGATCAGCAGCATCGCGAAGAATCGCGCGCCGAAATTCAACGCAATCATCAGCCCGGCGATGACCTCAAGTCCTCCGACCGCGATCGCCAGCAATTGCGGCGTCGTCATGGCGGTAGCGGTCTCGACCTGCTTGGCGTAAGGCGCAATCATATCGGGCACCATGATCTTGGTGGCGATGAAGTCCGCCGTCGCCTGAATGGCGAACAGCTTGGACGCGCCCGTGTAGATGAACAGTACGGCGAACAGGATCCGCCCGAAAGTCACGAACGCTGGCATGATCGGCCTCTTGGCAAGAGCGCTAAGCACGGGATGCGCGAGGATTATGCAGAGTCCGCTTGCGGTTTTCAAACAGGGAAATGGAGAGCTGCGAGGAATTCAAAATAAGCCGCGCGACCGGTGCCCCTTCTCCCCTTGTCGGAGAAAGATGTGCATCTTTCGCGCAGATCGACCCTTACGTAAAC
This sequence comes from Bradyrhizobium sp. 137, assembly GCF_023074095.1. NCBI lineage: Bacteria > Pseudomonadati > Pseudomonadota > Alphaproteobacteria > Hyphomicrobiales > Nitrobacteraceae > Bradyrhizobium > Bradyrhizobium sp. 137. The sequence goes on along the minus strand of NZ_JADPKU010000129.1, from coordinate 328,525 downwards.
AACGTCGGCTGCTGCCTCGCGGCGCGCTCCTGCGCTTCGACCACCGCGACCGCCGTCATGTTAAGGATGCCACGTGCGGTCACCGAGGGCGTGAGGATATGCGCCGGCCGTGCCGGGCCGATCAGGATCGGGCCGACCGGGAGCGCGTCCGCCAGCGACTTGATCATCTGGTAGGCGACGTTGGCGGTATCCAGGCTTGGCATGATCAGGATGTTGGCCTCGCCCTCGAGCTTGGAGTGCGGCAGCACCATTTTCCGCGCAGCAGCTGAAAGCGCGGTGTCGCCCTGCATCTCGCCGTCGGCCTCGATCTCGGGATGCTTCTCCTTCAGAAGCTGGGTCGCCCGGCGCATCTTGCGCGAGGAGTCGGTATCGTAACTGCCGAAATCCGAATGCGAGACGAAGGCGATCTTCGGCTTGATGTTGAAACGCTGTACGTGGACCGCCGCGAGCGAAGCGATCTCGGCAAGCTCTTCCGCGCTCGGATTTGGGCGTACCTGCGTATCCGCGATAAAAAATGCGCCCTTGCTGGTGATCAGCAGTGCCAGCGCGGCGTAGTCGCTGACGCCGGCTGAGAAGCCGATGATCTCGCGGACATGGCGCAGATGACTCATATAGCGACCCTCGACGCCGCAGAGCATGGCGTCGGCCTCCCCGCGCACCACCGCAAGTGCCGCGATCACCGTGTTATTGGTGCGCACCACCGTGCGCGCTGCGTCGGGCGTCACACCGCGGCGGCCGGCGACCTCGACATAGGACTGCACATAGGAACGGTAGCGTGGATCGTCCTCAGGATTGATGAGGTCGAAATCCTTGCCGGCCTTGATCGACAGGCCGAACCGCTTGATGCGTGCCTCCACCACCGAGGGGCGGCCGACCAGGATCGGCCGCGCCAGCTTCTCCTCCAGCACCACCTGGGTGGCGCGCAGCACACGCTCGTCCTCGCCCTCGGCGTAGATCACGCGCACCGGCTGAGTCTTGGCCTTGGCGAACATCGGCTTCATGACGAGGCCGGAGCGGAAGGCGAAGCGCTCGAGCAACGCGGTGTATTCATCGAAATTGATGATGGGCCGCGTTGCGACGCCCGATTGCATCGCCGCCTTCGCCACCGCCGGCGCGATCCGCAAGATTAACCGCGGATCGAACGGGCTCGGGATCAGGGAGCCCGGGCCAAAACCCTGCGTCTCGCCGGTGTCAAAACCCTGCGCGACTGCATCCGACGGCGCCTCGCGCGCGAGCTGCGCGATCGCCTCGACTGCGGCGTGCTTCATCTCCTCGTTGATGGCGCTGGCGCCGACGTCGAGCGCGCCGCGGAAGATGAAGGGAAAGCACAGGACGTTGTTGACCTGGTTCGGATAGTCGGAGCGGCCGGTGCAGATCATGGCGTCGGGGCGCACCTTGCGCGCCTCCTCCGGCATGATCTCCGGCACGGGATTGGCGAGCGCCATGATCAACGGCTTGTCGGCCATCGCCTCGGCCATCTCCGGCTTGAGCACGCCGGGCGCGGACAGGCCGATGAAGATGTCCGCGCCGCCGATGACGTCGGCGAGCGTGCGCTTGTCGGTCTTCTGCGCATAGACCGCCTTCCAGCGGTCCATCGAGGTGTTGCGGCCCTCGTGCACGAGGCCGTCGATGTCGCAGACCCAGATGTTCTTGCGCTGCGCTCCCATCGACACCAGGAGATTCAGCGTCGCGATTGCCGCGGCCCCTGCTCCCGAGGCCACGATCTTGACGTCGGACAGTTTCTTGCCGTTCAACCTGAGGCCGTTGGTGATGGCGGCAGCGACGATGATGGCGGTGCCGTGCTGGTCGTCATGGAAGACCGGGATCTTCATGCGCTCCTTCAAGCGCGCTTCGATCTCGAAGCATTCCGGCCCGCGGATGTCTTCCAGATTGATGCCGCCGAAGGTTGGCTCGAGCGCCGCCACGGTCTCGACCACGCGGTCGATGGTGTCGGCGGCGATCTCGATGTCGAACACGTCGATGCCGGCGAATTTCTTGAACAGGACCGCCTTGCCCTCCATCACCGGCTTGGAGGCCAGCGGGCCGATATTGCCGAGGCCGAGCACGGCGGTGCCGTTCGAGACAACGGCGACCAGATTGGCGCGGGTGGTGAGCGAGGCGGCCTCGGCGGGATTCTTGGCGATCTCGGTGCAGGCGGCGGCGACGCCCGGAGAATAGGCCAGCGCGAGATCGCGCTGGTTGGCAAGCGGCTTGCTCGCCTGGATCTCAAGCTTTCCGGGCCGCGGCAGACGGTGATAGGCGAGCGCCGCCTGGTGGAGATCATCAGAATAGGACGACATGCGGTGTCTCGCCTCGCGTTACCGGCCTCAAAATGCATCACCGGGAGCGGCCGCCCAATGCGGACGTTATTTCCGGGTCATGGAAACGGGATGAAGCACGGCAGCCGCCCCGGTGGCAACATCCGATTGCGACCCCATCAACAGGACGCGTGGTCAAATGCTTGAAAACCATAGCTTTCCCTGGACCGCGCGGCGTTTCGCGAATATGGCAGGTTGCGCGGTGCAAAACCAGCAACTGGAGCAAGGAAATGAAGGGAATCCTGATCGGCCTGATCGCACTCGCCGTGCTCGGCGCGGGCGGATCGTTCGGCTTCAACCTCTATGCAAAATATCGCGCTACCACCGAGGTCGAGGCCGCCTTCGAGCAGATCCGCAAGCAAGGCGGCAAGGCGAGCTACGGCAAGATCGAATTCGACGTGATGAGCCGGACACTGAGGGTCGATGATATAGCGGTGACTCCCGGCAACGAGTCCCAGGCGCAGATCAAGATCGCCGGCATCAAGGGCACCGGCGTCCGCCTGCTCGACCAGAGCAGCTTTTCGGCCGACAACATCGACGTCACGGGTTTCGAAGTCGCGCTCAACCAGGTCGGCCCCGCGAAGCTGAACGCATCCTATAAGATCCCGCAACTCACCCTGCGTGACTATGCCGGCCCCCTTCACGCCGGGAATGTGCCGACGGGTGGCTCCGTGAGCGATATCTACCGCTATGTGCTCGGTCAATACGCACGCGTGACAGCATCGTCAGTCACGGCTCCGGCGCTGACGATGAGCTTCGATGCGAGCGGCAGCGCCGCCGGCAGCGGCGAGGTCGCCTATTCCGGCCTGGCCATCCAGAATCTCAAGCACGGCAAGTTCGATGCGATGAAGGCGGACCGCGCTGTTTTCACCATCGACGTGCCGCAGCCGGGCAAGCAGGACAAGCTGACCGGCGACCTCTCCAACATCATCGTCAACGAATTCGATGCGACCGCGATCGCCGCGGTACTCGACCCAGACAAGACCGGCGACGACGGCTACTACCGCGTCTACCGGCAAATCTCCGCCGGCCCTTATGTGCTCAAATCGACCCAGGGCATGCGGATGGACATCGACGGGATCACCTTCGAGGACGTCGCGGCGCAGCCGTCAAAATTCCGGCCGGCCGAGATCGTTGCGCTCATGCCGACAGACCGGTCGGTCCTCCCGACATCCGCGCAATCGCGCGAGATGATGGAGAAGCTCGCCGGGTTCTATGATGGCCTCCGTATCGGCAAAATCCAGGTCGGCAAGACGTCGATCAGCATGCCGCAAGGCACCGCGAGGATCAACGCCGTCAGATATCGGGGTGGCGAATTCGCGATCGAAGGCGTCGATACGCCGACCCCGCAGGGGCAGTTCAAGATGGAGCGCTTCGCGCTGAAATCCTTCAGCGCGGCAAACCTGATGCGCTGGGCGGCAGGCTTCAGCAATCACGGGCAGGCACCCTCGCCCGATCAGGTGCTGGGCCTGTTCCGCGTGCTGGAAGGCGCCGAGATCAAGGGCGTGGTGGCGCCCGACAAGAACACCAAAAGGCTGATCACGATCGATACGATGACACTGGAGTGGGGACAGCTGATTGGCTCGATCCCGAGCAAGGCGCACCTGATTGCGAAATTCGTCACGCCCACCGATCCATCCGACCCAAAACAACTTCCATTGGTTCTCAGCGGGATCGACAAGCTCGCGATCGATCTCGATCTCGGCGCCGCGTGGACAGAGTCGTCCAACAGCTTCAATTTGACGCCCGCGACGCTCGACATCGGAGGGATCGCCAGCGCGCAATTGCGCATCACGCTTAGCAATGTGCCACGCGAGCTGTTTTCGGCTGACCCCGCTCAGTTCATGGGTCGGGCCGCCCAGGTCGAGGCTGTCGCGCTCGAGTTCTCGGTCCGCGACAATGGTTTCGTCGATTCCGCGGTGACGCAGAATGCACGGGGACGAAATGTCAGCCGCGACGAGGCGCGCCGGACATTCGTCGACAGCGTCAGGGCGTACCGAGCGGATGTCGCCGCCGCCAATCCGGAGGCGGGCACGGCGGTGGACGCGATCGCGAGCTTTGTCGAGACGCCAGGCCAGACGCTCGTCATCAAGGTCACGCCGCGCACGAAGGTGCCGCTGATGCAATTGATGCAGCTCTTCAATGCCGACCCGGAGGGCACGCTGGCGCAGTTCAAGATCGAAGCGTCGACGGGGCTGTAGGGAGAGCTGGTTGGTCTCGTGTCCCGGACGCGCTGCGGCACGCAATGACGCTGTGCAGAGCCGGACCCAGAAAGCTATGTCTGCCGAGAGATGGGCCCCCAGCTCAGCCGCGCACCACTGCGTGCTGCGCTGCGTCCGGGCAAGAGACCAGCTCATTTCTGCGGCAGGTTCACCCGGATATGCAACTCGCGCAGCTGCTTGGTGGTGGCCTCCGACGGCGCGCCCATCAGGAGGTCCATGGCCTGCTGGTTCATCGGGAACAGCGAGATCTCGCGCAAGTTCGTGGTGCCACAGAGCAGCATCACGATGCGGTCGACGCCCGCGGCCATGCCGCCATGCGGCGGGGCGCCGTATTGGAAGGCGCGGTACATGCCGCCGAACCGTTCGACCACTTCCTGCTCGCCGTAACCGGCAATCTCGAACGCCTTCACCATTGCTTCCGGCACGTGGTTGCGGATGCCGCCCGAGGCGATCTCGTAGCCATTGCAGGTGATGTCGTACTGGAACGCCTTGATGGTCAGCGGGTCCTGGCCCTTCAGCGCGTCGAGGCCGCCCTGCGGCATCGAGAACGGGTTGTGCGAGAAGTCGACCTTCTTGTCGTCCTCGTTGTACTCGTACATCGGGAAGTCGACGATCCAGGCGAGCTCGAACCGCTCCTTGTCCGTGAGGTTCAGCTCCTCGCCAACCTTGTTGCGGGCAAGACCCGAAAACTTCCAGAACTTGTCGGGATCACCGGCGACGAAAAAGGCGGCATCGCCTTCCTTCACGCCGAGCTGCGCTCGGATCGCGGCGGTGCGTTCGGGACCGATGTTGTTCGCGAGAGGACCGGCGCCCTCGCCGCCCTCGCGCCACATGATGTAGCCGAGGCCGGGCTGGCCTTCGCCTTGCGCCCAGGAATTCATGCGATCGCAAAACGCACGGCTGCCGCCGCCCGGTGCCGGAATTGCCCAGACCTGGTTCTTGGGATCTTCGAGCATGCGCGCAAAGACTTTGAAGCCGGAGCCGCGGAAATGTCCGGAGACGTCCTGCATCTCGATGGGGTTGCGCAGGTCCGGCTTGTCGCTGCCGTATTTGCGCAAGGCTTCGGCGAACGGAATCCGGCGCCAGCCCTTTGTCACCGGCTTGCCCTTGGCAAATTCCTCGAAAACGCCGGTGATGACCGGCTCCATCGCGGCGAACACGTCGTCCTGCGTGACGAAGCTCATCTCGACGTCGAGCTGGTAGAACTCGCCGGGCAGACGGTCGGCACGCGGGTCCTCATCGCGGAAGCAGGGCGCAATCTGGAAGTAACGGTCGAAGCCGCTCATCATCAGCAGCTGCTTGTATTGCTGCGGCGCCTGCGGCAGCGCGTAGAATTTTCCCGGATGAATGCGCGAGGGCACCAGGAAGTCGCGCGCGCCCTCCGGTGAGGACGCGGTCAGGATCGGGGTGTTGAATTCGAAGAAACCCTGCTCCTTCATGCGACATCGCATGGAGTCAATGATCGACACGCGCGTCATGATGTTCTGGTGTAGCTTCTCGCGGCGCAGATCGAGGAAGCGGTACTTCAGGCGTATGTCTTCAGGATATTCCTGGTCGCCGAACACCGGCAGCGGCAGGTCGCCGGCCGGACCCAGCACCTCGATCTCGCTGACGTAAACTTCGATCTTGCCAGTCGGCAGATCGTCATTGTCGGTACCTTCGGGGCGGCGGCGGGCCTTGCCGTCCATCCGCACCACGAATTCCGAACGCAGCTTCTCGGCCAGCGAGAATGCCGGCGAATCCGGGTCGACCACACACTGGGTCAGACCGTAATGGTCGCGCAGATCGATGAACAGCACGCCGCCATGGTCGCGAACGCGATGGACCCAGCCCGAGAGGCGAACCGTTTCGCCGATGTTGCTCTCGCGGAGCGCGCCGCATGTATGTGACCGGTAGCGATGCATGGTCGTCCCAAATTCAATCTCGGAGGAAGCGAATCGAACGGCCTGTAACGGCCGGTCCGAAGTTGCGGCAGGGTTTACCCGACGAGGCCCAAAGCGGCAACCAAGGGAACGGCCTGATTCGGACCAGATGCGCCCATTTTTGGCTTATCTGGGGTCCAACCTTTGCCATCAGGCGTTCCAACCCTATCTTGAGCTCATGACGGTTCATTTCCCCTTCCAGAACTCCTATGCAGCGCTGCCGGACAGCTTCTTCGCCCGCGTCGCGCCGACCCCCGTGGCGGCGCCCCGGCTGATCAAGCTGAACCGGCCGCTGGCGGTCCAGCTCGGGCTCGACCCTGATATGCTGGAGACCCCGGAAGGCGCCGAAATCCTGGCCGGCAAGACGGTTCCCGTGGGCGCCGATCCCATCGCTATGGCCTATGCCGGCCACCAGTTCGGGCATTTCGTGCCCCAGCTCGGCGACGGCCGCGCTATCCTGCTCGGCGAGGTCATCGACAAAGACGGCATCCGCCGCGACATCCAGCTCAAGGGAAGCGGCCCAACCCCGTTCTCCCGCCGCGGCGACGGCCGTGCCGCGCTCGGGCCGGTCTTGCGCGAATACATCGTCAGCGAGGCGATGTTCGCGCTCGGCATTCCGACCACGCGCTCGCTCGCCGCGGTCGTCACCGGCGAGCATGTAATCCGCGAGACCGCCCTGCCCGGCGCGGTGCTGACGCGCGTCGCCTCCAGCCATATCCGCGTCGGCACCTTCCAGTTCTTTGCCGTCCGCCGCGACACCGAGGCCATCCGCCGGCTCGCCGACCACGTCATCACCCGTCATTACCCGGATTTGCTTCAAGCGGAGCGGCCCCATCACGCGCTGCTCGCAGCCGTCGTTGCGCGGCAGGCTGAGCTCATCGCGCGCTGGCTCCTGGTCGGCTTCATCCATGGCGTGATGAACACCGACAACACGTCCATTTCCGGCGAGACCATCGACTACGGCCCCTGCGCCTTCATGGATGCCTACAATCCCGCGCAGGTGTTTTCCTCGATCGACGAGATGGGCCGCTACGCCTACGCCAACCAGCCGCGCATTGGCTTGTGGAATCTGACCCGGCTCGCCGAATGCCTGCTGCCGCTGTTCTCAGACGAGCAGGAAAAGGCGGTCGCCGAAGCCCAGGACATTCTCGGCGCCTTCGCCGAGACGTTCAGTGCGGCCTATCAGGCCGGCCTGCGCAGGAAGATCGGCCTGTTCACGGAGCGCGACGGCGACGAGGCGCTGATCCAGGACCTGCTCGATGCCATGGCGAAGAACCAGGCGGACTTCACCCTCACCTTCCGCAAGCTCTGCGATGCCGCAGGCGACGGAGGCGCAGACGTGCGCGCGCAGTTCATGGAGCCCGCGGCGTTTGACGAATGGGCCGGACGCTGGCGCGAGCGCATCGCGCTCGAGCCGCAGAGCGCGGCCGAGCGGCAAGCCGCCATGCACGCCGTGAACCCGATGTTCATCCCGCGCAACCACCGCGTCGAAGCCGTGATCCAGGCCGCCGTCAACAACGACGATTACGCCCCGTTCGAAGAATTGGTGAAGGTGCTGGCCAAGCCCTACGAGGACCAGCCGGAGTATGCGGCTTATGCCGATCCGCCGCTGCCGGACCAGCGGGTGCTGCAGACTTTTTGTGGCACCTAACTCCCCCTGATCATCCGGACAAAGATTGTTCGTGGAGCTGAACTCGCCTGACGTAGCTGGGTAGGGTGGATTAGCCGGAGGCGTAATCCACCTCTTCTCTCAACCAGCGGAAAGTAGATTGGTGGATTACGCTTCGCTAATCCATCCTACCGGCTGCCGCTGCCGCGAGCATCACGCCCGCTCGCCGAACTCGCCCGCGATCTTGACGTCGCCGCCCCAATCCTCTGGAAACAAACCGGCGCGGACATCACGGTGAAGCGACGAGTACGGCCAGTCGCACACCTTCGAGACATGACCGTGCTTGATGGGATTGTAATAGCAATACTCGACATGACGCGCGTAGTCGGTCTCGTCACGGATGAGATGCTCCGGTACCGGCGTTGCCAGATGCCGCGCTCGTTCCGAGCGGCACGAAAAGCGCTCAGCGGCTCATTCGCAGGGAGTGCCTTGGCAAAACGTGTCTTGATCAACCGCCAGCGCGCCGAGAAATTGGCGTCGCCCCCGGCGGAAGCTTCCAGATCGCGTGCAGATGATCCGGCGGACCACAAACGCGTCGATCTCGAATGGATGGCTTTGGCGCGTTGCTGCCACGGCGCCGCGTAAGATGTTGATCTTGTCTATCAGAGTAAGATGTTGATCTTGTCTATCAGAAGAGCCTTCCGCCGATCGAGCAGGTTCACCGCGAAGAACCAGCATCCTCCCGAGACGAATGCGGCGATAGTTGGACATGGATCATCGATAGCACAACTTGAAGTTGGCTCACAGTGGTGGATTACACCTTCGGCTAATCCACCCTACCACGTCGCCACTTGTGGACGCGGGAACCGCTGTCATCAAACTGAAACACTGGCGCTCTAACCGCCTGTCAGGGCCGTCTTGCCGGAGGCGTCCATCCTCCAACAGTCCCGACACAGCGCGCCATGTCCTTCAAATTCATCCATCTCACTGACACGCATCTCGCGAATCCGGGGCAAAAGCTCTATGGCCTCGACCCGCGCGCCCGGCTGGATGCCGCGATTGTCGACATCAACAAGCATCAGTCGGACGCTGCGTTTGCTGTGGTGACCGGCGACCTCACCCATTGGGGCGAGCCGGAGTCCTACGCCAATTTCGCCGACGCCATGGCTGCGCTGAAAATCCCGTACGTTGCCATGGTCGGCAATCACGACCGCCGCGACGCTTGCCTCGACCGCCTTCGGTCCGCGCCGCGCGATCAGAACGGCTTCGTGCAGGGCACGCGGACGACCGAGCACGGCCTGTTCGTCTTCCTGGACACGCTGGACGAGACCAGCCATGCCGGCGAGATGTGCGGCAAGCGCCTCGGCTGGCTCGCAAGCACGCTGGCCGCCGCGCCGGCCGACATGCCGTTCGTGGTGTTCATGCATCATCCGCCCTTCCCGGTCGGCGTACTCGCAATGGACGAGATCGCGCTGAAGCAGAGCGCCGAATTCGCCGAGGTGATCGCGCCTTACCGTTCGCGCATCCGCCACCTCTTCTTCGGCCATGTGCACCGGCCGATCTTCGGCAGCTACGGCAAGACTCCCTTCTCCACGCTGCGCGGCACCAACCACCAGGTCTGGTTCGAGCTGAATGCCAACGCGCCGCATTTGGCGAGCCACGAGCCGCCGGCCTACGGCGTGGTGCTGATCGACGATGAGAACCTGGTCGTGCACAGCCACGACTTCCTCGACCAAAGCCCACGCTTCCCTTTCGCCGCGCCAGCGGGAATCGGTGACCGCGACTATGCGCTCAACTTCCTGGCCCGGTGAGATGAGCCTCGCTGAACCCGCGGCTCTCCCGCGCGCGACCTCGGCGGCACCGCGTCTGCATGTCCTGAAACGCTTCACCGCCGGCTTCACGGCGTCGCTGCCGGCCTATCTGCTGCTGCTCCCCTCGCTGGTCTTCCTGGCGCTGTTCACCTATGGCGCGATGGGCCGCGTGCTTATCGATGCGCTCTATCAGCGCACGACGCCGAAAGCGCCCGTGCGCTTCATCGGCCTCGACAATGTCAGCGCGGTGCTTGCCGACCCCGCCTTCACCGGCGCGGTCGTCAACAATCTCATTTACGCAGTCGGCACAGCGATCCCGAGCATCGGCCTCGCGCTCTTGTTTGCACTCGCGCTCTCGCGCACCAGCGCAGTGACCAGCGCGCTCCGCGCCGCGCTATTCCTGCCGGTGCTGATCCCGATGGTCGCAGCCTCCGCGCTGTTCCTGTTCATCTTCCTGCCCAATGTCGGCCTGCTCGATTCTTACATCGGCCGGCTACTTCCGGTGCTGCCGAACTGGCTGGGCGATCCCGACATCGCGCTATCAGCGATCATGGTGATCACGATCTGGAAGAACGCCGGCTATCACATGCTGTTCTTCCTCGCGGGCCTGCAGGCGGTGCCGGAGGACGTCATGGAGGCCGCCCATCTCGACGGCGCCGGTCCGTTCCAGCGCCTGCGCTACATCATCCTGCCGGAGCTCAAGCCCACCTTCCTGTTCGTCACCGTGATCGCGACGCTGAATGCGGTGACGCAAGTCGACCACGTCTTCGTCCTGACCCAGGGTGGCCCGTCCAACTCGACCAATCTCGTGCTGTTCTACATCTATCAGCAGGCCGTCGAGCATTATGACGTCGGCAAGGCGTCGGCGGCGACGCTGCTGACGCTGGCAGCGTTGATGGGCCTCACCGCGCTTTCGTTCCGGACGCTGGCGGACCGCGAGAGCGGCCCATGAATTTGATCGGCCGTCTGTTCAGGGATGCTCCGCTCGCCACCCGTCGCGAGATCACGCCAAAGCTCGGTTTCGTACTGACCGTGCTGCTCGCACTGGTCTGGCTGATCCCGTTCGTCTGGATGGGCGTGGCGACCCTGCGCCCGGCCTCCGATGGCATCAACCTCATGGCCGAGCTGATGCCGAGCCTGAAGCCGACGCTCGACAACGTCAGGGATGCCTGGGAGATCGGCGACTTCCCGCGCTACACCCTCAACACCACAATCATCTGCACCGGGATCCTGCTGGTGCAGTTCGTCACGATCACGCTGGCGGGCTTTGCTTTTGCCCGCCTCGCCTTCGCCGGCAAGACGCTGATCTTCTACCTGTTCCTGATGCAGCTGATGCTGGTGCCGGTGCTGCTGATCGTGCCCAATTTAAGCCTGATCGCGCAGCTCGGCCTCTACGACACGCTCACTGGCGTGATGATGCCTTTCTTTGCCTCTGCCTTCGGCACCTTCCTGATGCGGCAAGCCTTCGAGGCCATTCCAAGCGAGCTGGAGGATGCCGCCCTGATCGACGGCGCCGGCCTATTCCAGCGCATCCGCCACATCTACGTGCCGCTGTCGCTGCCGAGCTTCTCAGCCTTCGCCATCATCTCCGTGACCAGCCACTGGAACGACTTCCTGTGGCCGCTGATGGTGATCAACTCGCCGGACAAGCGGCCGCTCACGGTCGGGCTCTCCGTCTTCACCAAGACGGCCGAGGGCACGCAGGCCTGGGGCACCATCGCCGCGGGAACGCTGATGGTGATCGCACCGCTGTTCGTGACCTTCCTGATCTTCCAGAAGCGCTTCATCAGCTCTTTCGTCACCTCAGGCATCAAATAGGAGATTTTCCGATGCTGTTCCCCCGCAGGCTCATGCTCGGCCTTGCCATTGCAGGCACATTGGCTGGCGCCCTCGCCTTTCCAGCCCTTGCCGGCGAAGGCCCGACCGAGATCGATTTGTTCTTCCCCGTCCCGGTCGACGGCAAGCTCGCCCGCGACATGGGGACCTTGATGAAGGAGTTCAATGAGACCCACCCCGAGGTCAAGGCGACCGCGGTCTACACCGGTTCCTACGACGACACGCTGATCAAGACGCGCGCGGCGATCAAGGCCGGCAAGCCGCCGTCAGCCGTGATCATGTCGGCCAACTTCCTGCTCGACATGCAGATCGAGAACGAGCTTACCAATCTCGACCCCCTGATCGCCGCCGACGGCACCACCAAGGAAAAGTTCTTGGGCCAGTTCTTCCCGGCGCTGCAGGGCAACGCGGTGATCAACCGCTCGGTCTACGGCGTGCCCTTCCACAACTCGACGCCGCTGCTCTACATCAATGCCGATCAGGCCAAGGAGGCCGGCCTCGATCCGAACAAGCCGCCGCAGACCTGGGCCGAGCTTACCGAATGGGCCAAGAAGCTCACCAAGCGCGAGGGTGACAAGGTCATGCGCTGGGGCATCGCCATTCCATGCGCCTATGATTATTGCGGCTGGATGATGGAAACGCTCACGATGTCCAACGGCGGGCGCTACTACAACGAGGAGTTTGGCGGCGAAGTCTATTACGACACGCCTTCGATGCTCGGTGCGCTCACCTGGTGGAACGACCTCATCTTTAAGCACAAGGTGCATGCGCCCGGCGCGACGCCCGGCCCGGCCGTCAGCACCTCCTTCATTTCCGGCAATGCCGCGATGATGATGCTCTCGACGGGGTCGCTGACCTATGTGCGCGACAACGCCAAGTTCAGCTACAAGGTCGCCTTCATTCCTCGCAACGTCCGCAATGCCGTGCCGATCGGCGGCGCATCGCTGATCATTCCGCCAGGGCTCGAAGCCGACAAGCAGAAGGCCGCCTGGACGCTGATCAAGTGGATGACCTCGCCCGAGAAGAGCGGTTGGTGGAGCCGCGCCACCGGCTATTTCGCGCCCAATATGGCTGCCTACAAGACGCCCGACATGGTCGACTTCCTGAACAAGAACCCGGACGCCAAGACCGCCGTCGAACAGCTCGACGTCGCAAAGCCGTGGTTTGCCACCTACAAGACCGTGCCGGTGCGCAAGAACCTCGAGGACGAGGTGATGCTGGTCCTCAACGGCAAGAAGCAGCCGAAGGACGCCCTCACCGCCGCTCAGAAAGCCGCCGACGAGACGCTCAAGCCGTACAACGCTGAGACGTCGCTGAAACTGCCGTAAGGCCGGCAACTCATCGCGCGAACAAGCTTCGGCGCGCCGTCATGCGGGGGCGCCGAATGCGTTTCGACGGGCCCCGCCCGTTAACGCCTTGTCCACCATCCGGCCCGCCCCGCGGCCGGTAACCACGAGAATTAACAGACCCTCAATTCGTCCCGGACAAGTTTAGCAATGTTTCTGAGGGGTTTTCACCGTGGACCTGTTGGTATTCGAGTTCCTGGGACTGGCTCTGGTCGGCATGTGCGTGCTTGTGGTGGCACTGCCATGCGTCCGGAAATCCTCGCAACGGGTCCGCTACGAATAGGATTTTTGTCGGAAAAGGCGATTCCGGCCCAAATGCAAGGCTCGAATTCGCATCGAGCCCCTTGACATCACTGCACTTTCGGCAGAACGGCTGATGGTCTCGTCATGGGCCGTTCATGGATTTGATTACCACCACCGCTGACCTTGCGGCTGCCTGCAGCCGGCTGGCCAAGCACCCCGTCATCACCGTCGATACCGAGTTCCTGCGCGAAACCACCTATTACCCGCTGTTGTGCGTGGTGCAGATGGCGAGCGCCGAGGAAGCTGTCGTCATCGACGCCCTGGCCGAGGGCATCGACCTCAAGCCGTTCTTCGAGCTGATGGGCAACGAGGCCGTGCTGAAGGTCTTCCACGCCGCTCGCCAGGACATCGAGATCATCTGGCACCAGGCCGGCATCATTCCCCACCCGGTGTTCGACACCCAGGTCGCGGCCATGGTGCTCGGCTATGGCGACAGCATTGCGTACGACCAACTGGTCGAGAAGGTTACCGGGCACCGCCCGGACAAGACCCATCGCTTCACCGACTGGTCACGCCGGCCGCTCTCCAAGGAGCAGATGCATTACGCGGTCTCCGACGTCACCCACTTGCGCGACGTGTTCGCGGCGCTCGATGCCGACCTGAAGAAGCGCCGCCGCAGCGAATGGGTCTCCATCGAGATGGAGGTTTTGACCTCGCCCAGAACCTACGACTTCCACCCCGAGCGCGCCTGGGAGCGGCTGAAGACCCGGGTGCGCAAGCCGAAGGACCTCGCGGTGCTGATGGAGGTGGCGGCCTGGCGCGAGCAGGAGGCGCAGAGCCGCGACGTGCCGCGCGGCCGCGTGCTGCGCGATGAAGCGGTCAGCGACATCGCAACGCATGCGCCGACTACGCTTGAGAAGCTCGCCCATCTGCGCTCGGTGCCGAAGGGGTTTGAGAAATCCAAATGGGGCGCGGACATCGTCGCGGCCGTCGAGCGCGGACTGGCGCGGGATTTCTCGACGCTGCCGAAGCTGGAGAAGCCGCGCAACAATTCCAATGGAGCGGCCATCGTCGAATTGTTGAAGGTGCTGCTGCGCATGACCGCCGAGCGCCATGCCGTCGCCAGCAAGGTGATCGCCACCGTCGACGATCTCGAAGAGATCGCAGCCAGTGACGAGGCCGACGTGCCGGCTTTGCGTGGCTGGCGCCGCGAGCTGTTCGGCGATGCCGCGCTGAAACTGAAGCGGGGCGAGCTGGCGCTCGCAATCGAAAAAGGCCGCGTGATCGGGGTGCAGCGGGCGTAGGCCCGCGAAGGCCTGTGGCTGGCGCTCTGCCAGCCGCGTCGTCAGTGCGAGCCAACGGGTCCGCGCGAAGCGCGGCCCGATGACAGGCTCCGCGAAGCAATCCAGAATCTTTCGTTGGAGGCAGGCTAGATTGCTTCGTCGCTTCGCTCCTCGCAATAATGAGGAGAGATTTTACGCCGGTGTCAGCTTCGCAACTTCCCCCTTCATGTCCTCCAGCACACCCGAGATCGCCGCGATCAGTTCGTCGATCTGCGCCCTGGTGGCGATCAGCGGCGGGCAGATGGCGATAGCATCGAGCATGTTGCGGGAGATAACGCCGCGCTCCTGCAGCATGCGGCTGGCGATGCCGCCGACGGCGCCCGGCGTAGCGGCTGCGGTCTTGCGCCCCTTGTCGAGCACGAGCTCGAGGGCAGCAATCATGCCGACGCCGCGGACCTCGCCGACCAGCGGACCACTGGCGAGCTCGCGCAGCTTGCCCTGCATGTAGCCGCCGAGTTCGGCAGCATGCGCGACCAGGCCGCGCTCCTCGATGATCTTCAAATTCTCAAGCGCAATCGCCGAGCCGACGGGATGACCGCCGGCGGTGAAGCCGTGGCCGAGCACGCCGATCTTGTTGCTCTCGTCGGCGATTGGCTCGAACATGCGGTCGTTCAGCAGGATCGCCGACAGCGGGAAATAGCTCGAAGTGATCTGCTTGGACACCACGATCGCATCCGGCTTGATGCCGTAGGTCTCGCAGCCGAACATCTTGCCGGTGCGGCCAAATCCGCAGATCACCTCGTCGGCGACCAGCAGGATGTCGTACTTCTTCAAGACCTTCTGGATCTTGTCCCAATAGGTCGCCGGCGGAACGATGACGCCGCCCGCACCCATCACCGGCTCGCCGAAGAAAGCCGCGATCGTATCCGGGCCCTCCTTCTGGATCAGCGCGTCCAGTTCCTCGGCCCGGCGCGTCGCGAACGCCTCCTCGCTCTCGCCGGGTGCGCCGTCCTTGTAGAAATGTGGCGAGCCCGTGTGCAGGATGTTCGGCAGCGGCAGGTCGAACGAGCGGTGATTGTTGGGCAGGCCCGTGAGGCTGGCCGAGGCGATAGTGACGCCGTGATAGGCGCGCAGGCGGCTGATCACCTTCTTCCGCTGCGGCTGGCCCAGCGCGTTGGAGCGGTAGGCAATCAGCTTCAGCACCGTGTCATTGGCTTCCGAGCCGGAATTGGTGAAGAACACCTTGCTCATCGGCACCGGCGCGAGCGCGACCAGCTTCTCGGCGAGATCGATCGAGGGCCCGTGCGATTTGGCCGAGAAGGTGTGATAGAACGGCAGCGCCTGCATCTGCTTGTGCGCGGCGTCGACCAGACGCTTCTCATTGAAGCCCAGCCCGACGCTCCACAGGCCGGCCATCGCCTCGAAATAGCGCTTGCCCGCGGCATCGAACACGTAGGGACCCTCGCCGCGCTCGATCACGAGAGGACCGGCCTGCTGATGGGTGCGCGCGTTGGTGTAGGGATGGAGCTGGTAGGCCACATCCCGGGCCTCTTGCGAATTCGGCAGCATGGACATTTGCAGGGATCCCTAAAGTCGTGACACCGCCGGCACAGCCAGCGTCATCACTTGATGATCAAGTTACTTGGCTATTTCGATGAGACAAAGCTTGCAACGCCAATTCGTCGGCAGCAAGCGCTCAGCAGCGTTGCACAAAGCCGCATATCGGGATTGGACGGCTTTTTAGGCCGCGTCGTCGTCATCCCCGTCTTCAGCGGCGGCGGCCTCCCTCACCTCGACGAGCGCCATCGAGAGCAGATAGACCGTCGTGGGCAAGCCGACGCGGCGCGCCGTTTCGACGGCACGCGACAAATCGCTTGCCAGCTCCTTGAGGTGTTCTCCCCGGGACAATGTCTCAACCCCACCCCGCCGATCGCGGCCGCCTACACCGCAACGGCGCCGCTGGTTCTGATCAGTTCGGCGCTGGAATGGATCGTAGCAAAATTCCCGATGACATTCACTACTGCACGCTTGTAGGCGGCGGCATCGCCCGTGCCCGGCTGCCGGCAGGCCACGGCGTCAGTGATCACCTCGTAACGATGGCTGCGGTGAAACCCGTCCACGGCGGTGGCCAGGATGGTCTCGTCCAGGGAAAAGCCGGCCAACACGCAGCGCACATTGTGGATATTGGACATATAGTCCACAAACCGCGACGAGCTGTAGGCCGAGGGCAGCGGATGCTCGAACGTCATTTCTCCCGGACGCGGCTTCGCCTCCGCGATCCAATCGGTCAGCCTGGATGCCGGATTGAACCAGGCCGCCTGCGCGATGCGCTTCAAATGCATCACCGGCCAGAGATTGCTGCGCCACAGCGTCAGCAGTTCCAGGCAGCGTGCGGTGGCGGCATCGCCGCCGAGGATGACGTGGCGGCGCCCAGGGGTCAGATATTCGACCTGCAGGTCCGCGCAGACCAGGATCGGAGGATCATCGTGGATGGAAACCGGCATTGTCTTGCGCGCAGTTGCACCTAGCTCAGTGATCGGCGGCCGCGAGGTGCCGCAGTGGCGAGGTCACCGCCCGCCCCGCCGAGGCGTCGAGCACGCCCGGCCGGTCCCAATCGCCTTCGGGCCGGATGATCACATAGGGATCGCTGTCCAGCGTGATGGCGTCCGGGCCGGGCTCGATCTCAAGCAGCATCTCGGTGTAGGAGAAATCGGAGAAAGTGATCTTGCGATTGTGGCCGAGCGGCTTGGCGCCGAAATGGGCCCAGAAATCCACCAGGCGGTCCTGCGCCTGGCCGTAAATCTTGCGGAAGCCCTTGCGCTTCACATAGTCGACACTCGCCTGCACCAGCTTGAACGAGACGCGCGAGCGCCGGTACTGGTGACGCACCGCAAGGCGCTCCACCTTGGCGAAGTCGCCGAAGAAGCGCACGCGCAGGCAGCCCGCGGGCTCGTTACCGACGAAGCCGATGAAATGCGCGGCGACCATGTCGTTGCCGTCGAACTCCTCCTCGAACGGACAATTCTGCTCGGCGAGATAGACCGCGGAACGGATCGCGGTGACCAGCATGAGATCGCTGGGATCGCGCGCAAGGCGAATGGTAACGGCGCGGGAGTCGGGCTTGGCGAAAGGAATTCTAGTACCGTGCATCTGCAAAACTCCTTGCTTGGATGATTGCACCCGGCATCGGCCGGCGATGCCAGGGGCGCTCGTAGCACCAGAGGTCGGGTTGGAAGCTCGGAACGGGCGCAAAGCCGGTCGCCCTCATGATATCGCGTCCGGCCACGGTTGACGGCTGCGCATAGCAATCGGCGCCGCGAAACCTTAGCTGTCGCAGATGAGCCGCGGCCTTGCCGAGACCGGCGATGCCGCGCCCCGTCGCCGCGATCGCCCAGATGTAGATGGCCGCAACGTCGTCCTTCGCTGAAGCGAGATGGCGCGTCTCCGGCGCAGTCAGGCAGATCTCGTCGAGCAGCAGCGCATCGTGCCCGCGATCATTGAGGAACAGGAAGGCCATGCCGCCGAGCAGAAGTCCCTTCCGGCTGAAAGTCAGGATGCTCTGAGGATCGAACGTGAGATATTTCGAAAGCTCCGCCGCCTCGATCCGCACACCCGGCACCAGCCGATGCGCCATCTCCGAAAGCGCCGCGATTTCGGAAGATTGCGCACAACGGACATCGACGTCCGGGCTCAGCGGCAGCGCATCGAAATCATGCCGTGCGTCAAACGAGCCCCTTTCCATACCGATATCGCCTCTCTATCGTTTGCCGCTTTCGTACCCCGCTATGAGGACGAGCTTAGCGGTTGGGGACCAACAGTATGCAGCAGTTATTGCACCGGGGTGCTGCGATGATGCAGCACCGTGAAGAAGCCCTGGGTGCGTCCTGGGACGATTTGAAGCTGTTTTTAGCGTGCGCAAAATATAAAAGTTTTCGCAATGCAGCCGAAGAGCTCGGGCTCACCTCCACCACCTTGATGCGCAGGATCGACCGGCTCGAAGAGAGCATCGGCTGCAAGCTGTTCCTGCGCGACCAGAGCGGGCTCACGCTCAGCGATGAAGGCACCGCGATGATCGCCGACGTCGCGCATATGGAGCGTCACGCCTTCAACGTCTTCCGTCGCGCCTCGCGTTCGTCGAACGACACTGCCGGCACCGTGCGCGTCGCGGTGACGGAGGGGCCCGGCAATTTCTGGATTTTGCCGCGGCTGATCGATTTCCAGAAGACTTATCGCAAGATCACCGTCGATCTGCGCTGTGCGATGGAGCAGGCCGACGTCGCTCGCTTGGAATCCGACATCGCGATCCAGCTCGAGCCACCCACCAATCCGGATCTGATCGTGGCCAAGCTGGGCCGGCTGCACATCTATCCGTTCGTCTCCAAGGAGTACGAGAGCCTTTACGGCGTCCCGGCAACGCTCGCCGAACTCAACAACCACCGCATCATCAAGCAGAGCGCGCCGCAAGTCGACGACGGCGCTTATGCCCGCGTGCTCGGGCTGACGTCGCTGGAGGGCATCGTCGGCATCAAGATCAACTCCTCGGTCGGCGCGCTCTATGCCGTCGAACGCGGCGCCGGCATCGGCTTCCTGCCGACGGTTTCGATCGCGCTTGGTGCGCCGCTCGTTGCCGTCGATCTCGGCGTCAGCCACCACGCCGATCTCTGGCTCACCTATCACAAGGAGTTCCGCACCTCCGAGCGGCACAAGATTGTGGTCGACTGGCTGAAGAAGATCTTCGATCCCAGGACCTATCCCTGCTTCCGCGACGAGTTCATCCATCCGAACGCGCTGGTGCCGATGATGACGGCCGCGCGCGACGGATTTGGGCTGACCGGCTACGTTGCGGCAACACCCGCATAGACTTCAGCTCACCATTTGTATTCGAAGCCGACCGTGCCCTGGTGCGACGTGAGCTCGTTGCGGAGCTTGCCGTCGTAATTGACGTAGAGCCGCGCGACGCTGGTCAGGCTGAGCGAGGCCGAGGCGCCGGCATCCATGCCGTAGCGACTCTCGCCGATGCCGGGGACGACGATGCTCTGGGTGCCCAGGCTGACCTGGATCGATCCGAGGTCCTGGTGGAAATTGTCGACGAACTTGCCGTAGGCGGACAGGTCTAGGATCTTCTGGTCGATGACGAAATAGCGGCCGATCTCGGCCCCGATCATGATGCGCGCACGCGACAGCGCTGTTGCGCCGACGTTGAGCGGATCAAGGCCGCCGACCTCCTGGAACGCCGCGCTGGTACCGCGCACGTATTCGACCGCGCCCTTCGGCACGATGCGCATCTGGTCCTTGGTCCAGTAATAGCTGATCTCGGTCAGCGCGCCGTCGACCGCGGCGCTGTAGCCCGCCCGCGCAAGCCCAAGGCCGGTATTACGGCTGGAACGGACCTTGCCAAAGCCGTGCACCACCGCAAAGGCCCAGGTCCATGGCCCCTTGTCGACGGAGCCATTGAAGCCGATTTGGGTGAGGTCGAGTGTCGCGGACTGGAGCGCCAAGGGCACGTCGATGTCGGTGTGACTCTGGTCGACCGAAAAGCCGATACTGACACCCGGCGCGAGCCGTGCGCCGATGCCGGCGACGCCGCCAAAAGTCTTGCGCTTGTCGCCGACGAAGTCGCCTTGCGCATCGGTGCGGACCGAGATGCCATAGCCCTCGAACCAGGTGCGGTAGCGCGGATCTTCGGTGCTCGCCGATGCGCCGCCACCGCCGGGATTGGTCCGCAACGCCCGGTTAAAGCCGCTCGATGCCTGGTTGCCGAGGCGCTCCAGGAAACCTGAGCCGAGATTGAGCGTGCTGTTGCCGGCCGACTGGTCATAATTGGCCGAGGTCGGCATCGGGACCGGGGTCGGCGACGGCGTGGGTGTCGGGGTCGGGGTCGGCGTCGGCGTGGGACTTTGCGCGAGGACGGCCGTAGCCGCCGACATCGTCACGATGAGCGCAAACGCCATAAGGGTGAAGGTCGTGGCGATCGCTGCCGCGACCCGGCGGACGCGGTTCAGCCCGATCGTCTGCCGTGTCCCTGGTGGCTGCGCAGTGCAGCGCATGACGACAAAACCCGAAGCAAATGGCGGCGCGCAAAAATGCAACATGAGCGCCCATGAGCTGATTTGCGCCGAACTGTTACGGAGGGTCAACCACGGGACGCCTCCAGATAAGGGGGATTGCTCCTGATTGTGGTTCCCCGGCCACAGGTCGAAATTGGGCCCGGGCACATCCGGGGCGATTTTGAAATTCGTGCTCTGCTTGCTAACGCACGGTTTTCATGTTGCAATATTGGCCACAACGGAATTGGCCGCTGGCTGTGCGTTTCGCGACATTGAGACTCAAGACTCGACAGACTTTCGGAAGGCCGTTTGTGGCGTGGCACGCGAAAAACCGGCCGCGTCTTTTTGCTATCTAGTGGAGGAGACTAGCGATGCCACAAAAGGGCACCGTCAAATGGTTCAACCCGACCAAGGGCTATGGGTTCATCAAGCCGAACGGCGGCGACAAGGACGTGTTCGTCCACATCTCCGCCGTCGAGCGCGCCGGACTCTCGACCCTCAACGAGAACCAGGTGGTTGAATACGACCTCGTGGAGAACCGCGGCAAATCATCCGCGGAGAACCTCAAGGTCTCCTGATGCCTCTCACGACACGCGAGAGATCATGACGTTGCCCCCGGCTCTGCCGGGGGATTTTGTTTGGCAGCCATATGGCTCAGCAGTCCGACTATTATTCGGCCGCGAATGATACAAAATGGCGCGAGTTGCGGGAGGCGATGCTCGCCCTTGCCCCCTCCGATCAACCTCGATTTCGCTGCAAGAACCTGGAAACGGGAAATCTGAGCCAGTGGGATGGCGAATGGTTCTATCACTGGATGAGCGTTGGATGGGATTGGATGGAATGGGCTGAACTATCCACCGAGACCGCGCACCAACGTGAACTTGTCCGCGCAATCCTGCGCCGCATGCGGTTTGCCGGAGAGCAGACGACGGCCGGTCAGGATCTACGGATATGTTCGTAACGGCGAGGCAGCAGGCTACATCGAGTGAGCCCGAGGTGCCCGGCTCAGCCCACCACGGGCGCAATCAGAAAATTCTCCGACGCCGCGCTGCCCACCGTCCTGCACACATCACCCTCGATCCGGACCTTGCCGGTCGCGAGCAGCCGCAGCGCCTCGGGATAAATGCGGTGCTCGACTTCGAGGATACGCTCGGACAGCGTATCCACCGTGTCGTGATCGCTGACGGGGACGGCGCCCTGCATCACGATCGGGCCTGCGTCGGTCTCTGGAATGACAAAGTGCACCGTCGCACCGGATAGCTTGACGCCGGCACGCAGGGCCTGGCCGTGCGGATCGAGACCGGGGAAGGACGGCAGCAGCGACGGATGGATGTTGAGCATCCGCCCGTACCAGGCCTTGGTGAAATCCGCCGTGAACAGGCGCATGAAGCCGCCCAGGCAAATCAGCTCGATGCCGTGCCGGTCGAGCGCGGCTTGCAATACTTTCTCGAAGCCGGCGCGATCCTTGCCGAACGGCTTGCTCTCGATCACCTCGGTCGTCACGCCGCTCGCCCTGGCCCGTTCCAGCCCCGGCGCACCGGTCTTGTTCGAGATCACCAGCGAAATCTCCGCCGGAAAATCCGCCGAGCTTGCTGCCTTGATCAGCGCGGCCATGTTGGAGCCCCGGCCGGAGATCAGGATGGCGACGCGGCGCTTCATCACAGCGCCAGGTCGAGATGGCCGTTATAGACGACGCGGTGCTCGCCCTCGGCGGGAATCACGGTGCCGAGCTGCGCCACGGTCTCGCCGCCATCGGTGAAGACCTCAACCACCTGCTCGACCTTGTCAGGCTCGACGATCGCAATCATGCCGATACCGCAATTGAAGGTGCGCAGCATTTCGAGTTCGGCGATGCCAGCCTGCGCGGCCAGCCATTTGAACACCGGCAGCACCGGCAGGCGTGCGAGGTCAATGCCGACGCCGAGGTTCTTCGGCAGCACGCGCGGAATGTTGTCGGTGAAACCGCCGCCGGTGATGTGGGCCAGCCCCTTCACCGCGCCGGTCTCGCGGATCGCACGCAAGCAGGATTTGACGTAGAGCCGCGTTGGCGTCAGCAGCGCGCCGCCGAGCGTCATGACCGGCGCGAACGGCGCCTGCGCCTGAAAGCCGAGACCGGATTGTTCCACGATCTTGCGCACCAGCGAGAAGCCGTTGGAATGCACACCCGACGACGCGAGCCCGATCACGGCGTCGCCCGCCGCGATGTCCGGGCGCGGCAGCAGCGTACCGCGTTCGGCGGCGCCGACTGCAAATCCGCCGAGGTCGTAATCGCCGTCTTTGTAGAGGCCGGGCATCTCGGCCGTTTCGCCGCCGATCAAGGCGCAGCCGGATTCCCGGCAGCCCTCCGCAACACCCGCGACGATCGCGGCGGTGGCCTCCGGATCGAGCTTGCCGCAGGCGAAATAGTCCAGGAAGAACAGCGGCTCGGCGCCCTGGACCACGAGGTCGTTGACGCTCATCGCGACAAGATCGATCCCGATGCCGCCATGCAGGCCGGTCTCGATCGCGATCTTGACCTTGGTGCCGACGCCATCGGTGGCGGCGACCAGGACGGGGTCCTTGAAACCGGCCGCCTTGAGGTCGAACAGGCCGCCGAAACCGCCGATCTCGGCGTCGGCGCCGGGCCGCGCGGTGGCGCGCACCATCGGCTTGATCAGGTCGACGAGGCGGTTGCCCGCGTCGATATCGACGCCTGAATCGGCGTAAGTGAGGCCGTTTTTGCGGTCGGTCATGCCCGATTTCCAGTGGGTTTGCGGCTGGTTACGTCGAATTCCGGGGACACGCAATGGCAAGCGTGGCGCCCCGCCTTATAGTATGTAGATATCAACCGGTTCAGCCTCCCTAGGGGCCGGATCCGAAGTCAGGCCGGGTGCCGGGAAGCGCCGCGTGAGTATTCCGAATATCATTACCCTGGGCCGCATCATGCTGGTCCCGATCATCGTCTGGGCCATCGTGTCGAGCCAAATGGAGGTGGCGTTCGCGGTCTTCCTGATCGCCGGTATCAGCGACGCCGTGGACGGCTTCCTGGCTAAGCGGTTCAACATGGCGAGTGAGCTCGGCGCCCTGCTCGATCCGCTCGCGGACAAGGCGCTGCTGGTCTCGATCTACATGGCGCTCGGCATCTGGGGGGCGATTCCGCGCTGGATCGTCATCCTGGTGGTCTCGCGCGACATCATGATCGTCGCCGCCGTGATCGTATCCTGGCTGTTCGACCGGCCGGTCGAGATGAAGCCATCAAAGGTGTCCAAGCTCAATACTGTGGCACAAGTGGCATTCGCGGCGCTGGTGCTGGCGGCGCTTGCCTTCGGCTTCAAGCCGGCACCCTATGATACGATCCTGATGGGCCTCGTCACGGTGTTCACGCTCTCCTCGGTGTCGCTCTATCTCGTCGAGTGGCTGCGGCACATGAGCACGATCGAGGCCAAATGAGTGGATGTGGCCCCGCAAAAGGCCAACTCCCGCTCGAAAGTCGAATCCAAACGAGGCCGGGACGCCGGCATGGAGCAAGGCAAGCGTGGCAGGCCGCGTTCATCCCCGACAATTGGCGTTTTCGCTTCCGCATGCGGAAAGCCTCAGCCGGGACAATTTCCTCGAGGGCCCCGCCAACGCGGCCGGTCTCGGCCTGATCGACGCCTGGCCGGAATGGCCGAACCGGATCATGTGGCTGACCGGCCCCGAAGGCAGTGGCAAGAGCCATCTCGCCGCGATCTGGGCCGAGGTATCAGGCGCCCGCTCGACCACGGCCAATGCGCTGGCCGCCGCCGCGGTCCCGGGCGCGCTCGCGACCGGAGCGCTGGTCGTCGAAGATCTCAAGGCGAAAGAGTTTGACGAGCGCGCCCTCTTCCACCTGATGAACCTCGCCCGCGAGGATGGCGCCTACGTCCTCTTCACCGGGCGCGAGCTACCCGCATCGCTCGAGATCGAGCTTCGCGACCTGCGCTCGCGTCTGCGCGCCGTGCCGGTGGTCGCGTTGCTGTCGCCGGACGACCAGCTTTTCCGCGGCCTGATCGTCAAATTCTGCGCTGACCGCCAGCTCACGGTGGATGAGAACATCGTCAGCTACCTCGCTACCCGGCTGGAGCGATCCTCGGCCGCCGCCCGGCAGGCGGTAGAATTGCTCGACAGCGAGGCCCTGCGGCTTGGCCGCCCCGTCACCCGGGCGCTGGCGGCCGAGCTGCTTCGGGACGTCTGACCAGTTCGCTGGCACCAGCCGCTTGACGCGGCGGAGCGGCGGAACATCAATGTCATCGAAACGTCATCGCTCTAACACATGCTCCCACCGATTTTGCGCGTAAGTCGCAATTGGGGTGAACTGGATGGATCGACTTCTCATGGACTCTGCGCAAGCTGTTGAAATCAAAGAAAAAGCCCCGGAAACGGAGAGCCTGCCGGCGATCGCTTCGAGCCCCGAACGGTTCATCAACCGCGAGCTGTCCTGGCTGCATTTCAACCGCCGTGTCCTGGAAGAATCGGTCAATCCCAGCCATCCCATGCTGGAGCGGGTGCGATTCCTGTCGATCTCGGCAAACAATCTCGACGAGTTCTTCATGGTCCGCGTCGCCGGCATCAAGGCCCAGGTGCGCGAGGGCATTGCCGAGCGCAGCCCGGACGGCCTGACCCCGTCGGAGCAGCTTGCCTTGATCAATCGTACCGTCTCCCAACTTGCCTCCGACCAGCAGGCGATCTGGCGCGACCTGCGCGGCACGCTCGCCGAGGTCGGCATCGTCCTGGTCGACGGCAAGGACGTCACCAAGCCGGAACGGACCTGGATCGAGGACTACTTCCTCAATAACGTGTTCCCGCTGCTGACTCCCCTCGCAATCGATCCGGCCCACCCCTTCCCGTTCATTCCTAGCCTCGGCTTCACCATCGCGCTCCAGCTCACGCGCGCTGCCGACGGCAAGCAGATGAACGCCCTGATCCGCATGCCCGGCAAGATCGACCGCTTCATCCGCCTGCCGGCCGAAGGCAAGGCCGTCCGGCTGATTTCGCTGGAGCAGGCAACCGCCCTGTTCATCAACCGTCTCTTCCCCGGCTATAATCTGCATGGCCAGGGCGCTTTCCGCATCATCCGCGACTCCGAGCTCGAAATCGAGGAAGAGGCCGAAGACCTCGTTCGCCTGTTCGAGACCGCGCTGAAGCGGCGCCGCCGCGGGTCGGTGATCCGGCTCGAGATCGACGCCAAGATGCCGGAGCAGCTGCGCAGCTTCGTGCAGCATGCGCTGTCGACGGCTGACGACGAGGTGTTTCTCGTCGACGGCGTGCTCGCCATGAACGAGCTTTCGCAGCTCACTCGTCTCGACCGTCCCGACCTCGAATTCACCCCTTACGTGCCTCGCCATCCCGAGCGCGTGCGCGAGCATGCCGGCGACGTCTTCGCTGCGATCCGGCAGAAGGATCTCATCGTCCATCACCCCTACGAATCCTTCGACGTGGTGGTGCAGTTTCTGCAGCAGGCCGCGCGCGACCCAGATGTAGTCGCGATCAAGCAGACGCTCTACCGCACCTCCAACAACTCGCCGATCGTGCGTGCGCTCGCCGAAGCCGCCGAGGCCGGCAAGTCGGTCACGGCGCTGATCGAGCTGAAGGCGCGCTTCGACGAAGAGGCCAACATCCGCTGGGCGCGCGACCTCGAGCGCGCCGGCGTGCAGGTCGTCTACGGCTTTCTCGAACTGAAGACGCACGCAAAGCTCTCGATGGTGGTGCGCCGCGAGGGCGGCAGCCTCACGACTTACGTGCATACCGGCACCGGCAATTATCACTCGGTGACCGCGCGCATCTACACCGACCTCTCCTACTTCACGTCGGACCCGACCATCGGCCGCGACGCGGCTCGCGTGTTCAATTTCATCACCGGCTATGCCGCGCCGAGCGATCTGGAGAAGATGGCGGTGTCGCCATTGACCTTGCGCAAGCGCATCATCGAGCACATCCAGGGCGAGACCGCGCATGCACGGCACGGCCGGCACGGCGCGGTCTGGATGAAGATGAACGCGCTGGTCGACCCCGACATCATCGACGCGCTCTATGAGGCCTCGCAGGCCGGCGTCCAGGTCGAGCTCGTGGTGCGCGGCATCTGCTGTCTCAGGCCCGGGATCCCCGGTCTGTCGGAGAACATCCGTGTCAAGTCGATCATCGGACGTTTCCTGGAACACGGCCGAATCTACTGCTTCGGCATGGGCCAAGGCCTGCCGAGCGCAAAAGCGGCTGTGTATATCTCCTCGGCCGATATGATGCCGCGCAACCTCGACCGCCGCGTCGAGGTGCTGTGTCCGCTGCAAAATCCCACGGTGCATCAGCAGGTTCTCGAACAGATCATGGTCGCGAACCTGAAGGACAATGAGCAGAGCTGGCAATTGTTGCCGGACGGGTCCTCAACGCGTATGAAAGCCGCGAAGGGCGAGGAGCCTTTCAACGTCCACAACTACTTCATGACGAATCCGAGTCTGTCTGGCCGTGGAAAGTCGCTCAAGGAATCCTCGCCGCGCCGTCTCACGCGGCGTAATGAACGTCATCAATCCTGATCCCGGATTCTCAACGTGAAGCAGCCGCGCAAGCGCGGCTCGAGCGTCGCGGTCATCGACATCGGTTCGAACTCGGTCCGCCTCGTCGTCTACGAGGCGCTGGCGCGCAGCCTCATTCCGATCTTCAACGAGAAGACGCTGTGCGGCCTCGGGCGCGAAGTGCAGAGCACGGGCCTGCTCGCGCCCGACGCCGTCGACAAGGCGCTGACCTCGCTGAAGCGGTTCCGCGCCCTGTGCCGCGTGATGCAGGTCGGACGCGTGTTCGCAATTGCGACTGCCGCCTGCCGCGACGCCTCCAATGGTCCCGACTTCATCGCGAAGGCCGAGCGCATCTGCGCCGTGAAGATCGAGATCCTGTCGGGCCCGCGCGAAGCGCGGCTGTCGGCCCTCGGCGTGATCTCCGGCATCCATCATCCCGACGGCATCGTCGGCGATCTCGGCGGCGGCTCGCTCGAGCTGATCGACGTGCGCAGGAACAGCGTGCGCAGCGGCGTGACGCTGCCGCTCGGTGGCCTCGCGCTCCAGGACCTCGCACACAAATCGCTCAAGCGCGCCGACCGTATCGTGCGCGAGGCGCTCGACGAGGTGCCGCAGCTCGCCGCGGGCCGCGGCCGCACTTTTTACGCGGTCGGCGGCACCTGGCGTGCGCTCGCGCGTATCCACATCATCCAGAGCGGCTATCCGCTCCAGGTGATGCACGGCTATTCGATTTCGGCGGCCGAGGCGCTCGACTTCTCGCGGCGTTTGCGCCGGCTTGCGGCCGCCGACATGCTGGCCGATATCGAGATCGTCGCTGATGCACGCCGCCCGCTCCTCACCTATGCCGCCCTGGTGCTCGAGCACATCATCCGCGTGGCGAAGCCGAAAACCATCGTGTTCTCGACCTTCGGTGTGCGCGAGGGTTTGTTGCACGAGAAGCTCTCGGACTCCGAACGCAACAAGGACGGGCTGATCTGCGCAGCAGAGGAGCTCAACCAGCTGCTGTCGCGCTCGGCGAAGCATGCCCGCGAGCTGATCGCCTGGACCGACCGCCTTGCGCGCGTCGTGAAGCTGCGCGAGACCGAAGAGGACCGCCGCCTGCGCCACACCGCGTGCCTGCTCTCCGACATCGGCTGGCGCGTGCACCCCGATCATCGCGGCGAGCAGACGCTAAGCCTCGTCGTCAATGGCAATTTCGGCGCGATCACCCATACCGAGCGCGCCTTCGTCGGCTTGTCGGTGTTCTATCGCTATGCGGGCCTGAGCGAGGAAAACCAGCCGCCGGCTAACATGCAGGGCCTGCTGACGCCGGCGCAGCTCGAGCGCGCCCGCCTCCTGGGAGCAGCGTTCCGCGTCGCGCACTTGATTTCGGCGGCGCGGCCGGGCGTGCTACCCGCCACGCATTTCCGCAGCCAGAGCCGCAAGCTGATGCTGGTGTTCGAACACCGCCTCGGCGATCTCGTCGCCGACCGCGTCGGCAGCCGCTTCCGCCAGCTCGCCCGCCTGATTGGCCGCGCCGGCTCGATCGTCCGCCGTTAAAAACTATTCGACCGAGGCCTTGGCGTGGCGCTCCGAGGATTCGAGCGCGGCCGCGCCCAGGCTACGCCGACGCCAGATGGTGCCGACGACCAGCACGACGACGACGCCGAGAAGCGCGCAAAGATATTCGCCGCCTCCGCCGCCATGGGTGAATTGCGGCGGGATGCGAAGTGCGCCGAGCATGCTGTCCAGCGAGGCGCCGAGCGGGCCGTCGAACAGCGTGTGCAGCTTCGGCGCGACGCCGGGATCGGTCGCGATCACTTCTCCCGAGATCCAGCCGAGCAGCGCAGCACCAGCCCAGACCAGAACCGGCAGCTTTGCGAGCAGCGCCATGATCAGCGCGGCACCTGCGACGATCAGCGGCACGCTGATGGCGAGGCCGAGGATCAGCAGCGGCACGCTGCCGTTGGCTGCGGCAGCGACCGCAATGACGTTGTCCAGGCTCATGACGATGTCGGCGACCACGACGATCTGAATGGCCTGCAACAGATGCGAGGCCGACTCGACGTCATCCTCGTCCTCGTTTTCCGGCACCAAGAGCTTTGCCGCGATTACGATCAGCGCAAGGCCGCCGACGAGCTTGAGATACGGCAGCTCCATCAGCGTCGCGACGATGCCGGTGAAGATGATCCGCAGTATCACCGCCGCGCCGGCACCGAAGATCATCCCCCACAGCCGATGCCGCGGGCTGAGGCCGCGGCAAGCGAGCGCGATCACCAGCGCGTTGTCGCCGGAGAGCAGGATATTGATCCAGATGATCTTGCCAACCGCGATCCAGAAGGTCGGCGCAGCCATTTCGTTGCGGAACTGGGTGAAGAATGCCCCGATCGTAGCGGGATCGAAGATCTGCCAGAGCCAGTCCACAATGAGTCCTTTCGCCCGTCGTACCTAACCTATCGGCTGATAGATCAGCCGACGATCTCGTTGCCAGAGAAGAACTGCGCGATCTCGATCGCGGCCGTCTCCGGCGCATCCGAGCCGTGCACCGAATTCTCGCCAATCGACTTGGCGTAGAGCTTGCGGACGGTGCCCTCGGCAGCCTTGGCCGGATCGGTCGCGCCCATCACCTCGCGGTATTTGGCGATCGCGCCCTCGCCTTCCAGCACCTGCACCACGACCGGCCCCGAAGTCATGAAGTCAACGAGTTCGCCGAAGAACGGCCGCGCCTTGTGCACGGCATAGAAGGTTTCGGCCTGCTCCTTGGTCATGCGGATACGCTTCTGTGCGACGATGCGCAGGCCCGCCTTCTCGATCACGGCGTTGACTGCGCCGGTCAGGTTACGCTCGGTCGCGTCGGGCTTGATGATCGAGAAAGTGCGTTCGATGGCCATAAATCTTGTCCTCGGGGAGAATGCGGGGGTTCGCAGTTGCGGGGCTTATATCGGCGCCATTGCCGGACGGCAAGCGACCGCCGAAACAGCCGCATAGGCGCTTCGCCGCAGGCCTCGCAGCCCGCGATTCAACATGGATTACACCGATTTCACTCAGATGAACCGAATCTGAAACCCGCATCAGGGTTCGGTTCAGCTTCGCGGGCGTAAGGTCGGGGCTATCGAAACCGAAGCCTGACCATGAGGCAGAGCGTTTCGGCGGCCTTTCCATCGGCGCGATAGCCCCGCGCCGGCAATTGTTGAGGAGATCACCATGTTGAGGAAACTTTCGCTTGCCGCCGTTGCCGCGGTCGCGCTTGGTGCCGCGCTGGCGCCGACCTCCGCTTCCGCCCACTGGCATGGCGGCTGGCATGGCGGCTGGCACGGCGGAGGCTGGCACGGCGGCGGCTGGCACCGCGGCTGGGGCGGACCGCGTTTCTATGTCGGCGGTCCCGTCTCCTACGGTTATGGCGGCTGCTACGTGCGCCGGCTGGTCCCGACCCCCTGGGGACCCCGCTGGCGGCTGATCAACCGCTGCTACTGAGCCCGACAGCACCTTCCGCAAGCACCTTCCTGAACAAAGGGGTTACCTATGCCCCCAAGGTAACCCTTCAGGAGAGGCCCCGGCGTCCGCGCCGGGGCCTTTTATTTGGGCGGACATGGCTGGCATAATACAATTTTTACGAGAATCCCGGGGATTCCCCGCAAGCAGCGAAACCATTTTGGGCGCAATGACTTGGTACCGTGTCCTTACCTCTGAGAACACGGAACCGCGCGATGGCTGGCCTTTTTGCCAATGACAGCGAACAGATCGACCGGCGCACCAGCCGCTCGATTCGCGATGCCGTGGGCGAACGGCTTCAGCAGAGTCTGCGCCCCGATCCCCGCCTCCCGACGCACCTCGAGAAGTTGCTCAACGAATTGAGGCAGCGCGAGCGCGAATCGCACTGATGGGAGCATGATCGGGAAAGGTGTGAAGCGGTTTTCCGAAGGGTCACGCTGAACGACAAGCTTGGAAAAACGGGTTGCGTTCGACGCGCCCTGCGGTGACAAGGCCGGATGCTGTCCATCACCGATCTCTCCGTCCGCCTCGCCGGACGCCTTCTGATTGACCAGAGTTCCGTGCAGATCACGCCCGGGTCCCGCGTCGGCCTGGTCGGGCGCAACGGCACCGGCAAGTCGACCCTGTTCAAGGTGATCCGCGGCGAAGTCGCGGCCGAGCACGGCTCGGTGACGCTGCCGCCGCGCTGGCGCGTCGGCAGCCTGGCGCAGGAGGCGCCGAACGGCCCCGAGAGCCTGATCTCTGTCGTGCTCAGGGCCGAT
The DNA here is from genome assembly GCF_023074095.1 of Bradyrhizobium sp. 137. Lineage (NCBI taxonomy): Bacteria > Pseudomonadati > Pseudomonadota > Alphaproteobacteria > Hyphomicrobiales > Nitrobacteraceae > Bradyrhizobium > Bradyrhizobium sp. 137. The sequence goes on along the minus strand of NZ_JADPKU010000129.1, from coordinate 297,153 downwards.
CTCGAACGCGACGCGCTGCTCGCCGAGGCCGAGCGCGCGACCGATCCGCACCGGATCGCCGAGATCCAGACCCGCCTCGTCGACATCGACGCGCATTCGGCGCCGAGCCGTGCGGCCGCGATCCTCTCCGGCCTCGGCTTCTCCGCCGCCGATCAGCTCCGCCCCTGCGCCGAGTTCTCCGGCGGCTGGCGCATGCGCGTCGCGCTCGCCGCGACGCTGTTCGCGGCGCCCGACCTGTTGCTGCTCGACGAGCCCACCAACTATCTCGATCTCGAAGGCACGCTGTGGCTGGAGGATCACCTCGCGCATTATCCGCGCACGGTGATCGTGATCAGCCACGACCGCGACCTCCTGGACAGCTCGGTCGACCAGATCCTGCATCTGGAGCGCGGCAAGCTCACGCTCTACAAGGGCACCTATTCCTCCTTCGAGGAGCAGCGCGCCGCGCGCGAATTGCTCGATGCCAAGCAGGTCAAGCGCCAGGAAGCCGAACGCGCACGGTTGCAAGCCTTCGTCGACCGCTTCAAGGCCAAGGCCTCCAAGGCGCGGCAGGCGCAGTCCCGCGTCAAGATGCTGGAGCGGCTGAAGCCGATCACGGCGCTGGTCACCGAGGACGTGCGCGAGATCAGCTTTCCGGCGCCGGAGAAGATCCTGTCCCCGCCGATCATCGCCGTCGACAACGTCTCGGTCGGCTACGATCCGGAAACGCCTGTGCTGAGCCGCGTCACCTTACGCATCGACAATGACGACCGCATCGCGCTGCTCGGAGCCAACGGCAATGGCAAGTCGACGCTGGTCAAGCTGCTCGCCGGACGGCTCGCTCCGTTCTCTGGCAGAGTGACCCGCGCGGACAAGCTGTCGATCGCCTATTTCGCCCAGCACCAGCTCGATGAGCTGAACGAGGACGCCTCCGCCTACGACCATGTGCGCAAGCTGATGGGCGATGCGCCGGAAGCGAAGGTGCGCGCCCGCGCCGGTGCGATCGGCTTTTCCGGCAAGGCCGCCGACACCATAGTCGGAAAACTGTCGGGCGGCGAGAAGGCACGGCTGCTGCTGGGGCTAGCGACCTTCTTCGGCCCCAACATGATCATTTTGGACGAGCCGACCAATCATCTCGACATCGACAGCCGCGCCGCGCTCGCGGAGGCGATCAACGAGTTTCCCGGCGCAGTGATCATGGTTTCGCACGACCGCTACCTGATCGAGGCCTGCGCCGAGCGGCTCTGGATCGTCGCCAACCGCACCGTGACCAATTACGACGGCGACCTCGACGAGTACCGCCGCCTGGTGCTGTCCGCGCGCAACGCCGAAGCGCCGCGCGAGCGCAGCGTCGCGAGCGAGAAGCCGCAGCGCGTGAGGTCGGACAATCGCGGCTCGCTGAAGAAGCGCATCGCGGAAGCCGAAGCCGAGATCGCCCGCGTGAGCGAGATCATCAGCAAGATCGACACGGCGCTGGCGCTGCCCGACATCTTCACCCGCGACCCCAAGCAGGCTGCGCAACTGTCGAAGGCCCGCGCGAACGCGGCCGACGCATTGGCGCGCGCGGAGGAGCAATGGCTCGAGGCGAGCACGCAATACGATGAGGCGGCGGGATAACGTCCCGCCTCATCAAAATCGTGAAAACAACCCCATGCACAGTACCGGTATGTTAATACCCGGAAATGAGCCATTGCACTGAATGTTCTTTTACGGCGCGGTCGGCGCCGCCCGGCGGCGATGTCGGCACCATTATACTGGGATGACTCAGTCGGCGTATTGGCCGGCTGCCTTGATGATCGGCGCCCAGCGGTCGATCTCGCTCGTCAGCATCGCACCCAACGCCTCGGGCGTCGCCTTGTCCTGCGGGACAGGCTCGGTGTTGATGTCGTTGAACCGGGCTATCAGCGTCGGATCCTTGAGCGCCGTCTGGAGCGCAGCCGTCAGCTTTTGAACGATCGCCGGCGGCGTGCCCTTGGGGGCATAGATGCCGTGCCAGACGCCGAGCTCGAAACCTTTGAGGCCGGCCTCGTCGGCCGTCGGCAGATCGGGCAGGCTCCTCAGCCGCTCCTTGGTGGTGATCGCATAGGCCTTGACCTGCTTGGCCGTGATCGGTCCGGTGGTGTTCGTCGCCTGGTCGCAGGTGAGATCGATCTGCCTGCCGAGCAGGTCGTTCATGATGGGGCCGTTGCCCTTGTAGGGCACCGTGGTGAGCTGCTTCTGGATCGCCGTCATGAACAGCATGCCGCAGAGATGCGACGCCGCGCCGAGCCCGGCATTGGCGTAGGTCAATTTGTCGCCCTGCTGCTGGGCATAGGCGACCAGGTCCTTGAGCGTGTCGGCCGGGAAATCCGGACGCGCAATGATGGTCATCGGCGCGTTGGTCACAAGTCCGATCGGCGCAAAAGCCGTCTTCGTGTCGTAGCTCAAATTGCGGTAGAGCGTCGCGGCGGTCGAGATGCCGACGTGATGGATCAAGAGCGTATACCCGTCCGGCTGCGCGCGCGCGGCGCGGGTCGTGCCGATGGTGCCGCCGGCGCCGGTCGCGTTCTCGACGATGACCTGCTGTCCCAGGGATTTCGCCATGCCTGCCGCGGTCAGGCGCGCGATGGTGTCGGTCGGTCCGCCGGCGGCGAAGGGCACCAGGATGGTGATGGGCCTCGCCGGATAGTCCTGGGCGACCGCCGCGCCGAGCGGCAGAAGCAGAGCCGATATGAAGGCGATGAACCGCATAGTCTCCTCCAAATTCTTGTAGCTCCATATGAGCGTATTCGTGGCGGCAAGACCATCAGGAAAGCAGGTTCAACAGCCATGTCGCGATCACGATGATGACGCACCGCGGACGCGCGTGCCCCGCTCGCCGAGCGTTACGTCTGCTCCTCGGTCTCGCTCTCGAGCTTCTTGCGTAGTGCCGCGACGATGCGATGGACGGTTTGCAGGTCCTTCACCGCAAGCCCTTCCGAAAGGCTGTTGACCCACGGCGCCTGCAAAGCCATCGCGGCATCGAAAGCGCGCCGTCCCTTGTCAGTGAGGACAACAAGCTGCGCTCGGCGGTGATGCGGGTTGGCCTCGAAGGCGACAAGGCCGTCCGCGTGCAGGTCGTTGACGATCCGCTGCACATTTTGGCGGTTGGCGCCCAGATCGCGGGCGAGCCAAGCCACCGGTTGGGGACGCTCCGCCTGCACAATGGCGCCCAGTATCTGCCAACGGGCGCTCGTAAGTCCGAGCCGGGCCACCAGACGGTCACCCGCGGTCAAGAGCAGGCTGTTCAGCCGGAACAAGTCAAGCATGAGCTTGGTCAGGGCATCGCCGGCCGACGTTCGCTGCGACTTCAACATATCGTCACCATAGACCGTATTGACATCATAATGTCGATTTGACATCGTATCCATAGTACCACACTGACATCATATAACCAAGTTACCGGAGGCCTTCATGTCGCTGCTACGCCCGCTGGACCCTTCCTTTCCGATCGACCGTCAACTCGGCATTGACGCCGGCCCCGTCGTCCTGGTGAATGTCTTCACCCTCGACAAGGCCGATGAGCAAACCTTCCTCGAGGTCTGGCAGGACGATGCGGTCTTCATGAAGCGGCAGCCCGGCTTCATTGCCACTCAGCTTCATCGCGCGATCGGCGAGAGTCCGACCTATCTGAACTATGCTGTCTGGGAATCGACTGCCCACTTCAGGGCTGCGTTCACGCACACCGAATTCAGATCAAAGATCGCGGCCTATCCCGCGTCCGCAGTCGCTTCTCCGCATCTGTTCCAGAAGGTCGCGGTGGCAGGCGTCTGCACGGCGTAATCCGCCCCGCGAGCATTCACGGAGGGAGCCAGCAATCAGAACCGAAAAGGCGACCAACTTCTTCGGCGCATGTGTTCAGCCGAGACGGATGGCAAAGAGCCAGCAATGGGACTCCGAATTCAACGGCTTCCTGCCGCGTTCATCGGAGCGTTGAGATTGAACCGCTTAGACACAGAGAACAATGGCGACCGCAAGCGTCGGCTCTCTGGGAAACAAGTCATGTCACGCGGCCGCGCTTATGCCGACTTCTTCTTCGGCTTCGGCTTGGTCGCCTTCGGCGCCGGCTGCGGCTCGGGATTGCCCTCGATCGAGGACAAGCGTCCGGCGGTGAACGTATAGATCCCCGCTCGCGGACCGGTCGTCCAAGTCACCACGGCAACGCGGCGGCCGATGGCGTCATTGGAGAGGTTGACCGACGAAGGCGCCCCGATGCCGCGCACCACGTCGCATTCGGTATGGCCAAGCGCGACCGTGCCGCCCAGCGGCGCGGGCGCCGTGCTCGATGCATTGGCGTCTGCCGGCCCGGGAGGCGGCGCCATGCCGGGACAGCCACCGTCGGCACTGACGAGATCCTCGGCTCCCACCGGTTTATCAGGCGTGAGTGGCGGCGATTCGATCGAGATGTTCTTGATGAAGAGACGGCCGGGCTTCTGGAACCATTCTGCGTCCTTCGACAACAGATCAGTCCCGCCAGAGCAGCCCGCGACCAGCGGTGCTACGGCAGCTAACGCAATCATGAGCGAGCCGGGAAGCTTTTGATGTCGCACGATAAACTAATTCCCCGCGTGAAGGACCAGCCCTAAACGATTGTCCCAACATCCCTTTGCGGCACGAAGGTGACCGAAGCCAGCATCGTTCGTAAAGTGCAAATTATCATTAATTGCGAGCAGTCTCTAATTCCGCTTCTGCCACCGGCCCCGCTCGTCGGCCTGCCAATAGGTGACATCAAATCCACGCGCCTTGCAATCGGCCCAGGCACTGCGGGCGAGCGCAAGCGCGTCCGGATCGTCCCCGTTGAACAACAACACCATGCGCTCGTAGCCCTCCGCGTCCTGCGGCAGCGCGGCGTTGTCGACCAGGAAGCGGACATTGGCGCCGTTCGGATTGTCCGCCTCGATCGCCAGCACGATCGGCTGGTCGACGGCATCGTTCACGCGCCATGTCGCGTGCGGCAGGAAGGAATCGTCGCGATAGGTCCACAAATGCGCGTCCAGCGCATCGGCGCGCTCCTCCGACGTCGACTGCACCACGACGCGCCAGCCGCGCTCGAGGGATTTCTCCAGAAGCGGCGGCAACACGTTCTCCACCGTCATGTTTTGCAGATGATAGAACAGCACTTCGGTCATTTGCGCTCGTAATGATCTGCGACCAGACGATCCAGCAGACGGACGCCATAGCCGCTTCCCCAGCTCTGGTTGATGTCGGTCTTCGGCGCGCCCATGGCGGTGCCGGCAATGTCGAGATGCGCCCAGGGCACATCGTCGACGAAGCGCTGCAGGAACTGCGCCGCGGTGATCGAGCCGCCGTGACGGCCGCCGGTGTTCTTCATGTCGGCGAACTGGGAATCGATCAGCTTGTCGTATTCGGGACCGAGCGGCATGCGCCAGACCTTTTCCCCGCTCTCGAGGCCGGCCGCGATCAGCCGGTCGGCGAGCTCGTCATTGTTGGAGAACATGCCGGCATGCTCGGTGCCGAGCGCGACCATGATGGCACCGGTCAGCGTCGCCAGGTCCACCATTAATTTGGGCTTCACCTTCTTCGCAACGTACCAGAGCACGTCGGCGAGCACGAGGCGGCCTTCGGCATCGGTGTTGATGATCTCGATGGTCTGGCCCGACATCGAGGTGACGATGTCGCCCGGCCGCTGCGCATTGCCGTCGGGCATGTTCTCGACGAGACCGATGGCGCCGACCACGTTGACCTGGGCCTTACGCGCCGCGAGCGCATGCATCAGGCCGACGACACAGGCAGCTCCCCCCATGTCGCCCTTCATGTCCTCCATGCTGCCGGCCGGCTTGATCGAGATGCCGCCGGTGTCGAAGCAGACGCCCTTGCCGACGAACGCGACGGGCGCCTCGCCCTTCTTGGCCCCGTCCCAGCGCATGATCACGGTGCGGCTGGGCCGCGTCGAGCCCTGGCCGACGCCGAGCAGCGCGCCCATCCCGAGCTTCTGCATCGCCTTGACGTCGAGCACCTCGACCTTGACGCCAAGCTTGCGGAGCTGGCCGGCGCGGCGCGCGAATTCCTCGGGGAAAAGCACGTTCGGCGGCTCGTTGACGAGATCGCGCGCGATGATCACGCCATCGACGACGTGGCCAGCCGCGGCGAACGCCTTCTTCGCAGCAGTGGCATCGCCGACCGCAAGCGAGATGTCGGCGCGCGAGCCGCCCTCCTCGCCCTCCTTCTTCTTGGTCTTGTAGCGGTCGAACTTGTAGGCGCGTAAGCGAAGGCCCGAGGCGACCGCGACCGCCTGGTCGCTGGTCATGGCGCCATCGGGCAGCTCCGCCAGGATCGTCATGGCCGCGGTCCCGGCCGGAAGCTTGCTTGCCGCCACGCCGCCGAATTTGAGGAAATCGTTCGCCTTCAGGCTGGCCGCCTTGCCCGCGCCGATCACGATCAGGCGGGTGGCCTTCACCCCCTCAGGTGCCAGGATGTCCAGCGCGGCCCCGCTCTTCCCCTTGAAGGCGGCCGCGGAGGCCGCCCGCTTCACGAGGTCAGCGGCGCTGCCGAGCGCCTTTGCCGTCGCGGGGCCGAGCTTCAGGCCATCGTCGCAGAACACAACCAGGATGCCACGGGGGGCGGCAGACAGCGGGACAAAGCCGACCTTGATGGCATCGGACATGGTAACTCCTCCAAAATGTGGGGCTTTTCGCCGTCCCGCGATCCCGGCCAGGGGCCGGAGCTGAACGGCGATTCACTGAGGTTTTCGTACTATGGGCCAGCAGCCCGCCAGATGCCAAGCGCCGCCGTGGCCCTCAGGCCACAACGAGCGAAATATTAACCATATATTGAGGGTGCCACGGGGCAGCCATTTTGTTGACGGATCAAAGGGATGCTAGTGAGAGAGTAAGCTGGCGGAACCGATGGCTGGCCGTCCCTTGGGGATCCCGTTTCGGGATTGGGTCGGGCAGCCGGATTCCAGCCAGCATTGGGGCCTTGGTGGGATTCGTGCGGTAGCGCATGGGGTCGATTGATAAGTATATCTTCCGCACGACGCTCGCGTCGTTTGCGCTGGTCCTGGTCAGCCTCACCGGCGTGATCTGGATTACGCAGGCGTTGCGCGGCATTGACCTGATGACGAGCCAGGGTCAGACCATCCTCACCTTCCTCGGCATCACCAGCCTCGTCATCCCGGCCCTGGTCCTGATCATCTCGCCGATCGCGTTGATGATCGCGATCTCGCACACGCTGAACAAGCTGGCGACCGATTCCGAGATCATCGTGATGAATGCGGCGGGCTTCTCGCCGTTCCGCCTGTTCTATCCGTTCTTCTACGCCACCTGTGTGGTGGCGCTGCTGGTCGCCTTCATCGCGGCCTATCTCGCTCCCGACGGAATGCGGCGGATCAAGCAATGGGACGCCGAGATCACCGCCGACGTGCTCACCAACATTCTCCAACCCGGCCGCTTCGCCCAGCTCGACAAGAATCTGACGATCCGGATCCGCGAGCGCCAGCCCGGCGGCATCCTCGCCGGCATCTTCATCGACGATCGCCGCGATCCGAACGAGCGCGTCTCGATCGTCGCCGAGCACGGCGAGGTGGTGAAGAACGAGACCGGATCGTTCCTGGTGCTAGAGACGGGCAATCTCCAGCGCTTCGAAGCCGGCAAGCGCGACCCGGCGCTGGTGGCGTTCGGCCGCTATGGCTTCGACATGTCCAAATTCTCGGGCCAGGGCCGCGACGTCACCCTCGGCATCCGCGAACGCTATCTCTGGGAGCTGTTCTCGCCGTCCGAGGACGATCCGGTCTACAAGCAGATTCCCGGCCAGTTCCGTTCGGCCCTGCACGACAGCATCCTGGCGCCGATCTATCCCTTCGCCTTTGCTGTGCTGACCTTTGCATTCCTGGGTGCGCCTCGCACCACCCGCCAAAGCCGCAATTTCTCGATCGGCTCCTCGATCCTCGCGGTGTTCGGCCTGCGCATGGCCGGCTTCGCCTGCTCGGTGATGGCGGTGAAATCGCCGGGGGCGGTGCTGGTGCAATACGCGATGGTCATGGGCGCCATCGGCGTCGGGCTCTGGATGATCATCGGCGGCGTGGTGGTCGAGCCGCCTCCGCGCCTCATGGAGGCCATCAACAGATCGAACGCACGGATCGCGCGGCTGTTCAGACGGCCGGCCATCGCATGAGCATGCTCACCAACACGCTCGGGCGCTATTTCGCCGGCCGCTTCGTGGTCGCCGCGCTCGGCGTGTTCGCCAGCATCTTCCTGCTGCTGGTGCTGGTCGACTACATTGAGATGGTGCGCAAGACCTCCGGCCTTGCATCCGCCTCGGCGATCATGGTGGCCGAGACCTCGCTGTTCCGGGTGCCGCAGCTCCTGGAGAAGCTGACGCCGTTCTGCATGCTGATCGGCGCGATGACCTGCTATCTCGCGCTCTCCCGCCGGCTCGAGCTCGTGGTCGCGCGCGCTGCCGGCATTTCCGCCTGGCAGTTCATCTCGCCGGCGCTCGGCAGCGCGCTCCTGATCGGGGTGATCGCCACCGTCGCCTACAATCCGATGTCGGCCAACTTGCGCGAACTCTCCAAGCGCATGGAGGCGGAGCTGTTCGGCTCGGCGCCCGGCGGCGGCATCCAGGATGCGTCCGGCTTCTGGCTCAATCAGGTGACCAGCGACGGCCAGACCATTATCAATGCGGCGCGCAGCGAGCAGCAGGGCGTCCGGCTCACCGGCCTCACGCTGTTCCGGTTTGATACGGAGCAGCACTTCAAGGAACGGATCGAAGCGCGCGAGGCGACGCTGGAGGCTGGCCGTTGGCTGTTCAAGGGCGTCCGCCGCTTCTCGCTGGACTCCCCGCCAGTCGACCAGGCCCGCCTCGAGATCCCGACGACATTGACCGAGGCGCAGGTCCGCAACAGCTTTTCCACACCAGAGACTGTGTCCTTTTGGCAACTACCGAGCTACATCCGCTCCTCCGAAAGCTCGGGCTTCGCGACAGCAGGATACCGACTCCAGTATCAGAAGCTTCTGGCACAGCCGTTTTTGCTGGCGGCCATGGTGATGCTGGCGGCCTCCGTGTCGTTGCGCTTCTTCCGGATGGGCGGCGTGCAGAAGATGGTTTTGAGTGGCGTGGGCGCAGGCTTTCTGCTCTACGTCCTGTCGAAAGTAACTGAGGATTTGAGCAAGGCTGAGTTGATGCATCCGATCGCTGCGGCGTGGTTGCCCGTTGTGGTGGGCGGCCTCACCGGCTTTTTGGCCTTGCTCTATCAGGAGGACGGATAGTGACTGCCGTCCACCGAGGGCTCGTGTCTCGTTCGACGCGGCGCACATTGGTGCGCGCGAACGGGCGCGGCTGGTCCGTTCGCAGGCTTCTGCTCGCAGTCGCCGCTGCCGCTTCGCTCGGCGCGGTGATCGACCTTGCTGCAGTGATGCCCGCCTCCGCCCAGTACACCTATAATCCGTTGCCACCGCGTCCGAAGCCGCAGAGGGGCCCCAACGACAACCAGATGCTGGTGCAGGCGACCGAGGTCGACTACGACTACAACAATTCGCGCGTCTCCGCGGTCGGTAACGTCCAGCTGTTCTACAACGGCACCAGCGTCGAGGCCGATAGGGTCATTTACGACCAGAAGACCAAGCGGCTCCATGCCGAAGGCAACATCCGCATGACGGATGCCGACGGCAAGATCACCTATGCCGAGATCATGGATCTCTCCGACGATTACCGCGACGGTTTCGTCGATTCGCTGCGCGTGGATACCGCCGACCAGACCCGCATGGCCGCGAGCCGCGCTGACCGCTCCAGCGGCAATTACACGGTGTTCGAGAACGGCGTCTACACCGCCTGCGCACCGTGTAAGGACGATCCGAAGAAGCCGCCGCTGTGGCAGGTGAAGGGCGCGCGCATCATCCACGACCAGCAGGAGAAGATGCTGTATTTCGAGACGGCACAGCTCGAATTCTTCGGCGTGCCGCTCGCCTACATGCCCTATTTCTCGACGCCCGACCCGACGGTGAAGCGCAAGTCCGGTTTCCTGATGCCGGGCTATTTCCCGGGCACGACGAACACCGGCTTCGGCGCCGAAATTCCCTATTATTGGGCGATCGCGCCCGACATGGACGCAACTATCACCCCCCGCTTCATGACGCGGCAGGGCGTGATGCTGCAGGGCGAATTCCGGCAGCGCCTGATCGACGGCGCCTACCAGATCCGCGCTTATGGCATCGACCAGCTCGATCCCGGAGCGTTCGCCGGGCAGCCCGGCGACCGTCAGTTCCGCGGCGCGGTCGACACCAAGGGCCAGTTCGCGCTGAACGACAAATGGGTCTGGGGTTGGGACGGCGTCCTGATGTCCGACTATTATTTCTTCTCGGACTACCGGCTCTATCAATACCGCGACCCGCTCGGCTCGTTCCTGCTGCTGCCGACGGAAGCGCTGTCGCAGCTCTATCTGACCGGCGTCGGCAATCGCAGCTTCTTCGATGCGCGCACGATGTACTGGCTGAGCTATTCGGGTAACCAGAGCCAGGTGCCGATCGTCTATCCGGTGATCGACTATTCGAACGTGCTCAACTATCCCGTTTTCGGCGGCGAGTTCAGCTACAAGACCAATTTCGTGAACCTGTCGCGTGACGGAGCGGTGTTCGATCCGATCACGACGGTCGCCAATACCAGCAGCCTGTGCACGACGGCATCGGCCGATCCGTTGGCCCGTACGCCCTCGCAGTGCCTCCTGCGCGGCTTCCCCGGCACCTACACCCGCCTCACCGCTGAAGCGCAGTGGCGCAAGTCCTTCACCGATCCGTTCGGCCAGATCTGGACGCCGTTCGCCAGCCTGCGCGCAGATGCGATCAATTCCTCGGTCTCCAACCAGCCGGGCGTGTCGAACTACCTGCCCGTCGGCGACACCCAGGCGTTCCGCCTGATGCCGACCGTGGGCCTGGAATACCGCTACCCCTTCATCAACATTCAGCCCTGGGGCTCGACCACTATCGAGCCGATCGCACAGATCATCATCCGGCCGAACGAGACCTATGCCGGCAAGCTCCCGAACGAGGACGCCCAGAGCATGGTGTTCGACGCCTCGAACCTGTTCAGCGTCGACAAGTTCTCCGGCTACGATCGCGTCGAGGGCGGTGGCCGCGCCAATGTCGGCGTGCAATCCACCACGCAGTTCGACAAGGGCGGTGCCGTCAAGGTGCTGTTCGGCCAGTCCTACCACCTGTTCGGCCTGAACTCCTTTACGGTCCAGGACACCCTCAATACCGGTCTCAATTCCGGCCTCGACAAGCCGCGCTCCGATTACGTCACGAGCGCCAGCTACTCACCCAACAGCACGTATACGTTCAGCGTCCGCTCCCGCATGGACGAGCAGACCTGGAACGTCCAGCGTTTCGAGGCGGAAGGCCGCGCCAATTTCAATCGCTGGTCAGTCAGCATGCTGTACGGCAATTACGCAGCGCAGCCGGAACTCGGCTACCTGACCCGCCGTGAGGGCATCCTGACGACAGGCTCGCTGAAGGTCGCCGCCAACTGGGTGGTGTCGGGCTCGGCCCGCTGGGATCTCGAGGCCAACAAGATCAATCAGTATGTGCTCGGGGCCGGCTATGTCGACGATTGCTTCGTGCTGGCGGCGAACTATGTAACTTCCTATAGCTATTCCGCGGGATCCGCACCGCCCGTTCTGAGCCACGCGTTCATGTTCCAGATCGGCCTGCGCACGCTGGCGACCTCTTCGACGACCAGCGGTTCCTCGGGCCTCCAGTGAGCGGTTTGAAGTGCCGGCCGCGCTTGCCCCACCACAGGCTCGGCGCGGCTGACATGCGAGCGATAACCATGACGATTCCGTTGCCAATCTTCCGCCTCCTTCTCGTCCTCGCCGCCCTGTTCCTGGCCGGTGCGCCGGCGCGGGGGCAGAACATCGTCGTCATGGTCAATGGCGATCCCATCACCGATTTCGACATCGAGCAGCGCTCCAAGCTCGACCAGCTCACGACGCAGAAGACCCCGAGCCGCGAGCAGGTCATCAACGAGCTGATCGACGACAAGGTGAAGATGAAGGAAGGCAAGAAGTACGGGGTCGATCCCGGCGTCTCCGACATCAACCAGTCCTATGAGGGGATGGCGCAGCGCATGCGCATCACGCCGGACCAGCTTACCAAGTCGCTCGAATCCAAGGGCGTCCGCCCCGAGACGCTGAAGGGCCGCATGAAGGCCGAGATGGTCTGGACCAGCCTCGTCCGCGGCCGCTACAAGGAGCGCCTCCAGGTCGGCGAGCGCGACGTCGCGCAGGCCGTGCAGGCCCAGACCGGCGACAAGCTTCAGGTCGAGGGCACCGAATACAAGATGCAGCCGATCGTGTTGATCGTGCCGCGCGGCTCGTCGCCGGCGTTCGTGGAAACACGGAAGAAGGAAGCGGACACCTACCGCGCGCGCGTCGGAAGCTGCGAGGAAGCCAACTCGCTGTTCCGCTCGACACCGAACGCCACCATCCGCGACACCGTCACCAAGACCACCGCAGAACTGCCCGAGGCGCTGCGCAAGGTGCTCGACGACACGCCGATCGGCCACCTCACCGCGCCCGAAGTGACCAAGGCTGGCATCGAGATGGTGGTGCTGTGCGCGCGCAAGCCGACCATGATCGACACGCCGAAGAAGCGCGAGGTCCGCGAGAAGATGTATCAGGAGAAGTACGAGAAGACCCAAAAGGCCTATCTCGAAGAGCTCCGCAAAGCGGCGATGATCGAATATCGCAACCGCTGATGGCCGAGCCCTCCTCAGCGCGCCCAGCAAAACCCCTCGCCCTGACCCTGGGGGAGCCCGCCGGCATCGGCCCCGACATCACCATCGCGGCCTGGCTCAGGCGCCGTGAGCTGAACCTGCCCGCCTTCTACCTGCTCGGCGACGAGGCGCTGATCGCCCGGCGCGCCAAGGCGCTCGGCGCCGACATCAGCATTGCCGCGGTGAACCCCAGTGAGGCCAACGCCGCCTTCGCGGACGCCCTGCCAGTGGTTGCCACCGGCGAGCACGCCACGGCCGAGCCCGGCAAGCCCGACGCATCGAGCGCGCCGGCCGCGCTCGCCTCGATCCGCCAGGCGGTCACCGACGTCCGCGAGGGCCGCGCCGGCGCCGTCGTCACCAATCCGATCGCCAAAAGCGTGCTCTACCGCGCAGGATTCCGTCATCCCGGCCACACCGAATACCTCGCCGAGCTCGCCGCGACGGACGGCCACGTCCCGCAGCCCGTGATGATGCTGTGGTCGCCGCAGCTCGCCGTGGTGCCCGTGACCATCCACGTTTCGCTGCGCGAGGCGCTGGCCCAACTCACGAGCGAATTGATCGCCTCGACCGTTCGAATCGTTGCGACCGAGCTCAAATCCCGCTTCGGCATCACGAGGCCGCGCATCGCAGTCTCCGGCCTCAATCCGCACGCCGGCGAGGACGGCTCGCTCGGCCACGAGGAGCAGACCATCATCGCGCCGGCGCTGAAGGCGCTGCGCAACGAGAGCATCGAAGCCAGGGGTCCATTGCCTGCCGACACCATGTTCCACGAGGCCGCGCGACAGACCTATGACTGCGCCGTCTGCATGTATCACGACCAGGCGCTGATCCCGATCAAGACGGTCGCTTTCGACGACGCCGTCAACGTCACGCTCGGCCTGCCCTTTATCCGCACCTCGCCCGATCACGGCACCGCCTTCGACATCGCCGGCACCGGCAGGGCCAATCCGGCAAGCCTGATCGCCGCGCTTCGGCTCGCCAGCCGCATGGCGGCTGCGAACCTCTGATGAACGCGATCGACGACCTCCCGCCGCTGCGCGAGGTCATCCGCCAGCATGCGCTGTCGGCCCGCAAATCGCTCGGCCAGAACTTTCTGCTCGACCTCAACCTCACCGCGCGCATCGCGCGCGCCGCCGCGCCGCTCGAGGACTCCACCATCGTCGAGATCGGCCCCGGCCCGGGCGGGCTGACGCGCGCTTTGCTCGCGCTCGGCGCGAGGCGCGTCATCGCCATCGAGCATGACGAGCGCGCGATCCCGGCGCTTGGGGATATCGCCGCGCGCTATCCCGGCCGGCTCGAGATCGTGCATGGCGATGCCATGACCTTCGACCCGCGTCCGCTGCTCGATGGCGAAAGAGCAAAAATCGTCGCCAACCTGCCCTACAACATCGCAACCCAGCTGCTGATCAACTGGCTCACCACCGAGCCCTGGCCACCCTGGTACGAGACGATGGTGCTGATGTTCCAGCGCGAGGTCGGCGAGCGCATCGTTGCGTGCGAGGACGAGGAGGCCTATGGCCGGCTCGGCGTGCTCGCCAACTGGCGCTGCGAGACCAAAATCCTGTTCGACATTTCGCCGTCAGCCTTCGTGCCGCCGCCGAAGGTCACCTCCTCCGTGGTGCGCCTTAAGCCGCGTGCACACCCACTTGCCTGTGATCGCCGGCTGCTCGAACAGGTCGCAGCCGCAGCTTTCGGCCAGCGCCGCAAGATGCTGCGGCAAAGCCTGAAATCGCTTGGCGTCGATCCCGCGCGGCTCGCGCAAGCTGCCGGCGTCGATGCGACGCGGCGTGCGGAGACCATTCCGATTGCCGGCTTTGTTGCCATGGCCCGTGAATTGGCCAATATACGAAGCGAAGCAGCGTGATCCCAACGCGAAGGGCCGCGTTAGCGCAAGGTGTGAAGCGGTTTTCCCAAACAGATCATGCTCAAGCAATCGGCTAAAGCGCCAAACGTTTTAGCGGTAATTTCGGAGGAAAGAATATGGCGCTGATGCGCAGGCAGTCCCTGGTCAAGTTCGACGCGCCCTTGTGTGAGACCATCGTCGAAACGCCCAAGCCGCAAGGTCGCGAGGTCCTGGTGCGCATCGAGCGCTGCGGCCTCTGCCACTCCGACCTGCATATCCAGGATGGCTATGCCGATCTCGGCGGCGGCAAGAAGCTCGACACCACGCGCGGCATGACGCTGCCCTTCACGCTCGGCCATGAGATCGCCGGCGTCGTCGACGAAGTCGGCGCCGACGTTCCTGCCGGACTCGTCGGCGCGAAGAAGGCGGTATTCCCGTGGATCGGCTGCGGCCAGTGCCGCGACTGCCAGAACGGCGACGAGAATCTCTGCGTCAAGCAGCGCTTCCTCGGCGTCTCCATCGACGGCGGCTTTGCCACCCATGTGCTGGTGCCCGACGCCAAGTATCTGCTCGATTACGATCCCCTGCCCGTCAACCAGGCCGCGACGTTGATGTGCTCCGGCGTGACCGCCTACGGCGCGCTCAAGCGCCTGGTCGACCGTCCGCGCCAGCGTAACCTCCTGCTGATCGGGCTCGGCGGCGTCGGCATGATGGGCCTGTCGTTCGCGCAGGCGATGTTCAAGCAGCCGATTACGGTCGCCGACCTCTCACCGGCCGCTCGCGACACCGCGCTGAAGAACGGCGCCGCTAACGCCTACGATCCGGCGGAGCCCGACGTGATCAAGCGCATCCTCAAGGAGAGCGAGGGCGGTTTCGACGAGATCGTCGATTTCGCCGGCAACGAGAAATCGATGGCGTTTGCCGTCGCGGTTGCCGCGCGCGGCGGCAAGATCGTCGTCTCCGGCCTCATGGGCGGCCAGTTCACGCTGCCGATGGTGCAATGGGTCTACAAGCGCATGACCATCGAGGGCTTCATGGTCGGCACCCTCGCGGAAGCCCACGAGTTGATGGCGCTGGCACGCGCCGGCAAGATCAAACCGACGCCGATGCGCGAGGAGCCGATGGGCGAGGTCCAGAAATGGATCGACGAGCTCCGCGCCGGCAAGGTGGTCGGCCGCATCGTGCTCAAGAACTGACCGAAGCGCGACGGGCCTGACGCAAGTCTCGCCCGCCCGTACGGAACACCTGCGGCCGCGCCGCGTTGGCAGCGCATGTCGATCCGTTGCACCGTCGAAAGCGCATTTTTCATCGCCTGGAGCTGCCTGGAGAAGAGCGGCGAGCTCGGTCCTCCGGACGAGAGCGCCAACGTCATTCTCGACGCCATTGAAGCGCAGCTTCGAACCGGGGAGCGCCGGCAGTTGATGCTCGCCAACCGGGCGATCGATGCTTACCGCGTGCATTCGGCGAGGAGCAACGCCGCCGCGAAACGTGAAGCGCGCCTTGGATGATGGTGTTCGGCGGCTACCCGGCGCATCCGAGACGCCGGTTGCCAGGCGTTCACTCCTGTATGTTCACTCCTGAACACGCGGGCACGCGCAACCGGCGCCGGTGCCCGTGTTCTCCGGCGGAGAACAGAGTTCAATGGCAACAGAGTTCAATGGCATCTGGAACGTAACGGCACCATTTGGAACGCCGCGAACGTTCATTGCATTGATCCCGCATCAGCAACGGTGGAGTTGATGCGCAGGACAAAGCCGTGGGCGAAACGGTGCGATCGGTTCCCAAGCAGAACCGGAGTCCCACGGCGGCCGGTCGCGCGCCGTCAGTTCCCGCGATGACGAGAAGCAAGACATTCGCGAGCAGGATGCGCATGGCAAGCTCACCCAGAACACCAGCAACAGGCACATGGGATAGACGATGAGGGGAATGTTGGATGTGACGAGTCTCGGCCGATGGTACGATCCCATCTCGGAGCGCTGGATTGAGCCGCGCGATACGCCGACCGCGACATCGCCTCGGGCGGAGGACGACGCCGTCTTCGAACGTCAACGGAAATTGCAGGCCGAACGTATCTGGCGCGCGCTGGTCGATTGCTGCGCGCGCGAGTGAGACAATTGCAGATCATACACAAGTATGTCTGCAAAGCCGGCGCCGTGGATGGCGCCGGCCCTTATTTTTTCTTGCGGTCGGTCCCGTTCTCTTGTTTGGACGCATCGGTCATGCCGGGCCGATTTGCCCGATTTGCATTCATGCCGGTGGTATCCATCGTCCCCTTTTCCGTGGCGCCGTTGGTGTTCTCCGGCCTTTCCATGCCGCTCTGTGGAGCGGGCCCGGTATTCTGAGCGATGACGGGCCCGGCCATGGCTGCAAATGTAATTGCTACGATGAGTGCTTTCATGGGCATCTCCCTCGTCCCATGGATGACGTGCCCGCGACAGAGTTGTTCCCCGCTCTCGAGCCGGACCTCGCGCCGACGTGCGCTGCCGCTTGCGGCGGCGACTGGCGCTTCTGGTGCAGATAGGCCGGGTTGAAATCCCCGAGCCGCTGCAACTCGCGCCATTTCAGCACGATCAGCTCGCCATCGCGAAGATCCATGGCCCCGCTCCGCCTGAGATCGGCGAGCGTCCGGTTCACGGTCGCAATCGCCATGCCCAGTGTCTCGCCGAGCTGCGCCAGGCTGATCGGCATGCGGCATCGATTGCCGCGGACCAGCTGCGCGGCGCGGGCGCGATAGAACAGCTCGCAGAACAGGTGCG
Organism: Bradyrhizobium sp. 137; assembly: GCF_023074095.1. NCBI lineage: Bacteria > Pseudomonadati > Pseudomonadota > Alphaproteobacteria > Hyphomicrobiales > Nitrobacteraceae > Bradyrhizobium > Bradyrhizobium sp. 137. The sequence goes on along the minus strand of NZ_JADPKU010000129.1, from coordinate 279,831 downwards.
CCATGCGCGCCTGCATGGGACGGGCGCTGTTGTTGGTGATGGCTTCGCGAAAGATCGCCGCGTCGAGCAGCGTCTCGCGCCAGACGGCCATTCCGAAAAGCGATCGCCGCCTGAACGCGGCGAACAATTCGCGATGCGGGATGAAGGCGACCGAAGCAGGCCCCAACGCACTCAGCCCATGATCCATTTGGTCGATGAACAGGCCTTGCGCGTCCGGCAGGTCGCCGGTGAGATGGAACGCGAGATATTGCCGCCGCCCGCTACCAAGCAGATGGTAGCGCGCGACCATGCCCGACACGACCAATACCGAATGTTCAGGTTCGTCGCCCTGACAGATGAAATCCTCGTTCGGTGCATAGTCGCGCACCGTGAAGGTGAGTGCGCGGACTTCGGCAATATCCTCCTCTTCGAGCGCGGTGTGCTCGCACAGGTTCCGGATCAGCACCTCGTGGGCTTTTTCCATACGGCCGCCAAAAATCGCATTGGTTCTATCAAATGATACATCTGACGTGTATCCAGCGGATTAGAACGCGAGCCGGAAGCACAGGTTGCTAACCGGTTTGCGATGGCACCGGTTCGCTTCCACTCCACCCGCGAACCGAGCCGGCCTTGTCATGAGCCCTACCACGATCCTGGAGCGCATCTGCCGTCTGTTCGCATCGGAGCGAAGCGAGCACCTGGGAAGCGAGCACTTGGGAAGCGAGCACTTGGACAGCATCAACGATGCTTTCCTGAAGGGAACGCTGAACGAGCCGGTCCGGCCGATGTCGGATCAGGAACTCGCCCACGTTATCCGCGAGTTCCGCGCTATGCCCGTCTCCGACTGGACCGTCGCAAAGCTCTCGCGGCGCTTCGTCGACGTGCCCCGTGACGACTGAAGTCTCATGCCGCATCCGAATTTCATCGCGCGCCTCGATGCCATAGAAGGCCTTTCCGAGGACGAACGCCGGCAAATCGCCGGCTTGCCGTCTACGCTGCGCCAGGTCGCGGACGGCGAGATCGTGTTGCGCCAGGGCGAGGCCGCCACGCGCTGTGTCTTTGTTGTGAGCGGCTTCTTCTATCAGGCCCGCATCGTCGGTGATCGCAGCCAGATCCTTGCATTCCACGTGCCCGGCGACATGCCGTGCCTGCACACGCTGCTGGTATCACCCATGGATGCGGACCTCGTCGGCCTCGGGCCAAGCATCGTCGGCACCGTCGCGCACAGTCAGCTCAGGCAGCTTCTCGATGGCTCCGTCCACCTGACCCGCGCGTTCTGGCGCGAGACGCTGATTGACGCGGCGATCTCGCGGCAATGGATCGCCCGCCTCGGCGCTCAGGCAGCGCTGCCGAAGGTAGCGCATCTCATTTGCGAGCTCGCCGCGAGGCTGGAGATCGTCGGGCTCGTCACCGACGGCTGCTTTCAGATGCCGATGACACAGCGGCACGTGGCGGACGCCTGCGGACTGTCCATCGTCCATGTCAATCGCACCATTCAGGAGCTGAGACATCGCGGATTGATCGCGTGGGAAGGCAGCGAGATCGAGCTGTTGCAGCCCGAAGAACTGCGAAGGCTTGCGGATTTTGCGCCTGACTATCTGAGCTGAACGCAGCGAGTGAACGCATGCTCGAGCTGGGGCTGGACGCATTACCCTCTCGCTCGCGGCTTCGTCCGCCATGATTTGAGCAGCGGGCCGTTACGTCCCAGCACCGGATCTGTTTTCGGCCTGCGCACCTTGGTGATGCGTTTGATGGCGTCTGGACGCTCCCTTGTGTCGGTGCACTCGTCATACGTTCCGTCCCGCGGATACGCTCCGACGACCAGAAAGTCCCGGCTGGCCTCGATGAGCCGGTGTCCGATGCCTGCGGGAAGCACCAGAACGTCGCCGGCCTTCACGCGCAGAACCCGCCCCTTGATCCCGCCGCACTCGATCTTGGCCGTGCCGCGCGCCACACCCATCACTTCATGGACTTGCGAATGATAGTGCACAAAGTCGTACACGGTATCGCGCCATGACCGGCCCCAGCCGTTCGCATCGAACAGCGTGTCGATGATGACCTCTGGCGCAAAACGCCGAGGCTTGAGGTTCACCGCCCCGCGATAGTGCAAGAGCGGAAAATGCGGGTTGTTCGGCACGACGCCGTCGTCCCTGAAATGGATGGCCACCGGCTTCCGAGCCCGCACCAGCGCCCGCAGTGTCGCCGCGTCGGGATGCTCCTCCACCAGCTTCTTGGCGAGATTCTTGATCTGGTCCTTAACCGGCATAGCGTCGCCTCAGCCGCGATTCAACGGCTGCGGAGATGATAAGTTTCCAACGGAGAACCTGCGCAGCCTGCCATTTGATTTCTACTCCGGTACGTTGCGCAGCCGCCGCAACAAGCCGCCGAAAATCGGTAGACCTTCGATGCAATTGGTGAGGCCGTGCGCGGCGCTGCATGAAGGGCGATAGTCCGGAGTTGTCTGACGTGAGGGCGTTGGCCGCAACCTTTCCAGTCACGACGAAATACGTTCGGATTATTTCCATTACGACTAATAGAAGGAGCGCCCAGAAACGAAGGCTGCCAGTGCGTAGCCGCTTCGGCTCCGCTTGCTTGCAAATGACGTAGAATCCGAGACGACGGGCGGCGGGGTTGATGTTGCCCCCGGGGCCGCCGAGCAAAACACCTCGTCAAGCCCTCGCCGCGAAAAGATTTTTCTTTTCCGAATTTCGGATTGTGGCATACACCGCGACAACCCGGCCCTCCCAAAGGGGCGTTCGCGACCGTCACGAGACGCGGGCCGGGTGGCGGTGGACGCGGCAGCGTCGGCGCGAACCGTGGGTTGACAGGGCGGCCAACCGTGAGTCCTCACACGGCGCGGTGCGACACGATGCTGTAACAGCGGTCTCGTTGATGCCGGGGGCGGGCACACGCAAGCCTCCAGCCATTCAGGCGGGACCGTCCGCGGACGGAGAAGTCGTGTGGTCCTGACGCTCGGGGTCTGTGCGTCAAGTCCTGCGGTGATGTGGCGGCCCGACCGGGCACGTGCATCAATCATCAGCAGTGGCGACGGGGGCAATAAAAACGCGCCGCGGGGAGCGCGCCGGCGGCCGCAGCGGTTGCAGCTGCGGCGGACCTGGAGTTCGGCGGGACCAGCAGCGACGCGAAAAGGCCCGATTTCGCGGCGGAACCAACGCGCCGCGAGCCCGATTCAAGCCACATCCTCTCCGGATTTGCGGCTCATTGCCACCCAAGTCTTTGATGACAAAGGGGCGAGTAAGAGTTGCGTCATGCGTAACCGGGAGACCAGGATGGGCAACCGCACCGCAAAATTCATATCCGCGCTAGTCGGCAGCATCATTGCCGGCGCGCCACTGGCCGCCGTGTCGCAGAACGCGCAGAACGCGCCGAGCACGGCCAACGCGGCCGCCGACTGCCTCGTCTCGCCCAAGGGCGCCGCGCCGCAGGGGCAGCACTGGTACTATCGCATCGAGCGCGGGACCAAGCGGCAGTGCTGGTATCTGCGCGCCGCCGACGACAAGGACGGCGCGAAATCCGTGCAGAGCGCGCAGGCTACGAGCGATACGCCGACCGGAGTCGCGCCGGCGCAGCAGCAGCAGCAGCAACAGCAGCAGCACCCGGCGCAGGATGCGCGCGCCGAATATCTGACAGCACGGAGCGGTGTCGCCGCCAAAGCACCAAACGCAACTGCGCAAGCCGCAGGCGCGACACCGGCGCAACCATCTGCAGATCAGACCGCTGACGGCAACGCGCAACAATCCGCCACGCCGTGGCCCGACGTCTCCGCAACCTCCGCCCCGCCCGCGCCGCAGCCGGCGCCTGCCGTTGTCGCGACAGCCGCCCAGCCGAGCGCAAAGCCATCAAAATCCCCTTCCTCCCCGGCACCCGCCGCGGCAGACAGCACGACCGACAAGCCGACCGGCTCGGTCCAGATGCTGCTGCTCGTGATTGGCGGTGCGCTGGCGCTCGCCGGAATCCTCGCCAGCCTCATCTACCGCTTCGCCGGCGCGCGCGTCCGGGTCCAGTCCGCCGACCGCCGCATACATTGGGACGATTGGGAGCCGCAGAAACAGGACGCAAGCCGCGCGCCCTGGCTCGATGCGACGTCGGCCAACGCCCAGCCGTCGCGCCCCATCGACTTCGATGCGCCGCGTCCGCAAGCGACGAAACAAGCGACAAAACTTGCCGCGATCGGTCGCGAGATCGATCTGATCGACGCGCGCAAGTCGCGTGCCGCGATCCCTGCCGCAGAACCCGACGAGGTCAGGCCCGCCGAGGCCAAGATCAAGATGTTCGACCGGGATTTCGAAATCGAGGCCGCTGCGCCCCGGCTCGCCGCCAACGAGATCGGCAAGGATCGCGATGAGGCGCCTGCAGGCCGCGACGAGGATGCGGTCGACGTCGACGTCATCACGACGATGCTGGAACAGCTGGTGAAGGAAGGGCCGCGCCTGTCGCGGCCTAACCTTGAAGCTGACCTTGCAAACTTCGCACGAAGCCTACAAGGCCAATCCGCCGCTCGCGCTTGAGGCGCTCGGCCTTCAGGATCGACTGTACCTCGGCGAAGGCCTGGTCGACGTCGTGGTTGATGACGATATAGTCGTACTCGGCCCAGTGGCTCATTTCGTGGCTGGCGCGGCTCATCCGCTTGCGGATCACCTCGTCGGAATCCTGTGCGCGCGAATGCAGGCGCTTTTCGAGATCGGCCGCGGAGGGCGGCAGGATGAAGACGCGAACGACGTCGACGCTCGCTTTCTGGTGCAGTTGCTGCGTGCCCTGCCAGTCGATGTCGAACAGCACATCCTGCCCGGCCGACAGTGCTGCCTCCACCGGAGCACGCGGCGTCCCATAGAGATTGTCAAACACGGTGGCCCATTCGAGCAGTTCGCCCTGCTCCACCATCGTCTCGAACTTGCGCTTGCCGACGAAGAAATAGTCGCGCCCCTCGACCTCTCCCGGCCGCTTCTCGCGCGTGGTCGCCGACACTGACATCTTCAGGCCGGGCTCCCGCTCGAGCAACATCCGCGACAGCGTCGTCTTACCCGCGCCCGAGGGCGAGGACAGCACGAACATCAATCCGCGGCGCTCGACACCGTCAGTTCCGTGACTGCCCGTCGTCATCGATCACTCCAGATTCTGGACCTGCTCGCGGAACTGCTCGACCACATTCTTCATGGCGAGTCCCGTATTGGTGAGCTCGATGTCATTCGACTTCGAGCAGCAGGTATTGACCTCGCGGTGAAACTCCTGCGCCAGGAAATCGAGCTTGCGGCCGATCGGACCGCCCTTGCCGATCAGCTCGCGCGCCTGCGCAATGTGGGAGGCGATGCGATCAAGCTCCTCGCGGATGTCGGCCCTGGTCGCGATCAGGATCGCTTCCTGCATCAGGCGATCGGCATCGAAACGATCGGAGGTGTCGAGCAGGGCCGCGATCTGCTCAGTGAGCTTCGCCTTGATCGCCTCCGGCTTGCGGCCGGGCGCAGCCTCCGCTTTCTTCGCCAATTGCTCGATCTCGTCGACGCGCTGGGTCAGGATCTGCCCCAGCGAGATGCCCTCGCGCTTGCGCATCCCTACGAGATCGGCAAGCGCTTTGTCGAAGGCCTCCGCCACGGCGGCGCGTGCGGCCTTGTCCTCCTCCTCGTCGCCGTCGGGCTCGGCGACCTCGACGACGCCCTTGATGGCGAGCAGGCCGTCGACGCTCGGCGCCACCGCATCGACCTTGCCGGCGATCAGCGCCGCCGCCTTCAGCACGGCGTTGAGCACGTCCTCGTTGATGCGGACCGTGGCGGCGGCGTTGGTGCGCTTGACGTTGAGATTGGCGTAGACCGTGCCGCGCGACAACAGCTCGCCGGCGCGCTTCTTGGCGTGGGCCTCGAGCTCGTCGAACCCCTGCGGCAGCCGCACCCTGAGGTCAAAACCCTTGGCGTTGACCGACTTCAATTCCCATTCGAACGTGTACGGCCCGCTTGCGCCGTTGCTTCGGGCAAACCCGGTCATGGACGACAGCGCCATCGGTTGAGATTCTCCAGAAACTCGGGATTCGCGAGGACATCAAGCCACGCGAATCTTAAGACTATTTTGCCGGAAAGTGTAATCCGCAAAGTGTGATGGACGGCGCTGCGCGCAGCCCCGGCCTAGCGCTGGACCACCGGCGGCGAGGGTTGCACCGCGCCCTGCCGGGCCGGCGCGGGATTGGCTGGATTGGCCGGCCGGGCCGCGGGTGGCTTTTTCTGCTGGTTGGACCGCGCCGGCGTGGTCGCGGTCGGTGTATCGGCGGCGCCGGGCGCAGCAGCGGCCGGCGGCTGCGCGTCCTCGGCCGGCTCGACCGTGTCGTTCTGGATCTGCTTCTCGATCGCACGAAGCTTCGCGACGTTCTTCTGATGCGCGTCATAGGTCTCGGTGAAGGCGTGCCCGCCGCTGCCGTCCGCGACGAAATAGAGATCGCGGGTGCGGGCCGGGTTGGCGGCGGCCTCGAGCGAGGCTCGGCCCGGATTGGAGATCGGCCCCGGCGGCAGGCCCTCAATCACATAGGTGTTGTAGGGAGAGGGCTGCGTGATCTCGCTGCGCTTGATCGGACGGCCCAGCGTGCCCTTGCCGCCGACGAGGCCGTATATGATCGTGGGATCGGACTGCAGCTTGATCCTCTGCTTTAGGCGGTTCACGAACACCGCCGCGACGCGGCTGCGCTCGTCCGGCTTGCCGGTCTCCTTCTCGACGATGGACGCCAGCGTCACCAGTTGCTCCGGCGTCTTGACGGGAATGTCCTGGTTGCGGCGCTCCCAGATCTCGGCCAGCACCCGCTTGTGCGCCTGCTGCATGCGCTGGATCACCTGCTCGCGCGTGGTGCCGCGCGGGAACTTGTAGGTCTCCGGCAGCAACGTGCCCTCGCGCGGCAGCTCGCGCACGGTGCCGGTGAAAATGTCGTTGTCGGACAGCCGCGCCACGATCTGCTCGGAGGTCAGGCCTTCCGGGATCGTCACGGCATGCTGCACCACCTTACCCTCGACGATGGTGGCGATGACGTCGCGCAAGGATGCGTTCTTCTGGAACGAATACTCACCGGGCTTGAGGTCCGAGCTCGCCTTCAACGCGGCGACGCTGGCGATGAACACCCACGGATTGACGTCGGTCACGCCTTCCCGGTTCAGCGTCTCGGCGATGTCGCGCTTGCCCGCGCGCTGCGGGATGTTGACGATCTTGTCTTCCTTCAGCGGTCCTGGCGCCTCGAGTACCTGCCGGCCGTAATAATAGACGCCGCCGGCACCGAGCATGGCGAGCAACAGCAGCGTGATGATCGCGTTGCCAACCACCACGAAGGGATTGCGCGCACGGTCCGATCGCTTGGGCGGCGGCGGGACCTGCTCGGGCTCGAGTGCAGCCCGCGGACTCCGGGGCGAAATGGGCGGCCTTTCACTCATCGAAGCAACCTGAATCCTGCCGGTTCAATCGCGGCCTGACAATGACTTGCCGAGCCAAATGCACGCGCCCACTTCTATGACTATCGCCGAATACGGCAAAACGGTGGATTCGTCTCAAACACAAACTAATTGGCCAAACGCCGGACGATCACCGACGCATTGGTGCCACCAAAACCAAAAGAGTTCGACAATGCGACATTGACCTCACGCTTCTTCGCCGTGTGCGGCACGAGATCAATCGCGGTCTCGACCGACGGATTGTCGAGATTGATGGTCGGCGGCACGACATTATCGCGAATCGCAAGAATGGCGAAGATCGCCTCGATCGCACCGGCCGCGCCGAGGAGATGACCCGTCGACGATTTGGTCGAGGACATCGCAACCTTGGAGGCAGCGTTACCGAGCAGGCGCTCCACCGCACCGAGTTCGATCTCGTCGCCGAGCGGTGTCGAGGTGCCGTGCGCATTGATGTAGTCGAGATCGGATGCGGTGAGACCAGCACGCTTGAGCGCGGCCGACATGCTGCGGAAGCCGCCATCGCCATCGGGCGACGGCGAGGTAATGTGATACGCATCGCCGGAAAGGCCGTAGCCGATCACCTCGGCATAGATCCTTGCGCCGCGTCGCCTGGCGTGCTCGAGCTCCTCGAGCACCAGGACGCCGGCGCCCTCACCCATCACGAAGCCGTCACGGTCCTTGTCATAGGGACGCGAGGCCTTTTCGGGCGTCTCGTTGAAACCGGTGGACAGCGCGCGCGCGGCATTGAATCCGGCAATGCCGATACGGCTGATCGGCGATTCCGCACCGCCGGCAACCATGACGTCGGCATCGCCGAGCGCAATCAGGCGAGCGGCATCGCCGACCGCGTGCGCGCCGGTCGAGCAGGCTGTGACCACCGAATGGTTCGGTCCCTTCAGCCCGTGCGCGATCGACACGTAGCCAGAGGCGAGGTTGATCAGACGACCGGGAATGAAGAACGGCGACACTCGGCGCGGCCCACGCTCCTTGAGCAGGATCGCGGTGTCGGCAATGCCGTTGAGGCCGCCTATGCCGGACCCGATCATGGTGCCGGTCGCGCACTTGTCCTCTTCGGTCTCGGGATGCCAGTTGGCATCGTCGAGCGCCTGGCCGGCTGCGGCCATGCCGAAGATGATGAAGTCGTCGACCTTGCGCTGGTCCTTCGGCTCCATCCACTTGTCAGGATTGAACGTGTCGTTCGACCCGTCGCCGCGCACGACCGTGCAGGCGATCTTGGTCTGAAGATCGGAGACGTCGAAGCTCTCGATTCTGCGCGCACCGCTCTCGCCGTTGAGGATGCGCTTCCAGGTCGGCTCGACGCCACAGCCGAGTGGCGACACCATGCCGAGACCCGTGACGACGACCCGCCTCATATCCGAAAACTCCGTATCGAAAGATTCACGGCCAATAACAAGAAACCGGCTGACCGCTGCGAAGCGGCCCGTCCGGTTTCAATGTTGTCCCCGCGAAATTGAAGAGCCTTAGCTCTTCGCGTTCTTCTCGAGAAACTTCGTAGCGTCGCCGACGGTGAGAATCGTTTCCGCAGCGTCGTCCGGAATCTCGCAACCGAATTCCTCTTCGAACGCCATCACCAGTTCGACGGTGTCCAGACTGTCGGCGCCGAGGTCGTCGATGAAGCTCGCGTTGTCGACAACCTTCTCGGGTTCAACACCAAGGTGTTCGACCACGATCTTCTTAACCCGCTCGCCAATGTCACTCATTGCTTAACCTCGTGTTGTTCCCTGTAGACCCGACCCCCCGGGACGATACGAGCCGTCGTGGTCGTTTGACTGCCTTCGCTTACGAACTTTGATTTGGCCCATCCTAACCGATGCAGGCCCCGGCGAACGACGGCCAAAGGCTCCGCATCGCCAATATACAGGGTTTCAAAAACCTGCAATGGCGTTCTTTGCCCATCCGTTGTAGGTCCGGTTATCATACTTCAATTGCCTTGACTACAAGCCTCATTTCGCTCCGGAAACGGCCGTTTGCCGCATCCGGCACCGGTCTGACCGGCGGTGCGGCACGAGGCGTCAGATCATGGCCATGCCGCCGTTGACGTGGATGGTTTGCCCGGTGACGTAAGCCGCTTCGTTCGAGCTCAGGTAGACGGCGGCTGCCGCGATGTCTTCGGGCGTCCCCAGGCGGGCAGCCGGAACCTTGGTCAGAATCGTTTCGCGCTGCTTGTCATTGAGCGCATCCGTCATCGGCGTCTTGATGAAGCCGGGCGCGATGCAATTGGCGGTCACGCCGCGCTTGGCGTATTCGGCGCCGAGCGTCTTGATCATGCCGATCAGGCCCGCTTTCGATGCTGTATAATTGCCCTGTCCCGGATTGCCGGTGACGCCGACCACCGAAGTGATGGCGATGATGCGGCCGAAGCGCTTGCGCATCATCAATTTGGTCGCCGCGCGCGCCAGGCGGAAGGTCGCGGTCAGATTGACATTGATGACCTCCTCCCAATCCTCATCGCGAAGCTGCACGAAGAGATTGTCGCGGGTGATGCCGGCATTGGCGATGAGGATGTCGACTTGTCCCATCGCGGCTTCCGCGGCGGGCACCAGCGCTTCGACCTCATCGGCCTTGGAGAGGTTGCAGGGCAGCACAAAGGCGCGCTCGCCGAGCCTGCCGGCAAGCTCGTCCAGCACGTCCTTGCGTGTTCCGGAAATCGCAACGGCAGCGCCCTGCGCATGCAGCGCCTGCGCGATCGCGCCGCCGATGCCGCCGGTCGCGCCGGTGACGAGCGCCTTTCTGCCAGTCAGATCGAACATGAAGTACTCCTCTAAGCCTGCTTGGCAGCGGCCAGTGCATCCTTGGCGGCAGCGATATCGCTCGGACCGCCAACCGCAACGCCGACGGCACCGTCCGCAATGCGCTTGACGAGTCCCGTAAGCACCTTGCCCGCGCCGATCTCGAAGAAACGGGTGACGCCCTGCCCTGCCATATAGGCGACCGATTCACGCCAGCGCACCGTGCCCGTGACCTGCTCGACCAGGCGGCGACGGATCTCGTCGGGATCGGTGATGGCGCTCGCCAGCACGTTCGACACCAACGGCGCGGCCGGCGCCTTGATCGTGACCGTCGAGAGCGCCTCCGCCATGGCGTCGGCGGCCGGTTGCATCAGCTTGCAATGAAACGGCGCCGACACCGGCAGCAGCATCGCGCGCTTGGCGCCCTTGCCCTTGGCGATCTCGACGGCGCGATCGACCGCCGCCTTGTCGCCGGAGACCACCACCTGCCCGCCGCCATTGTCGTTGGCGGCCTGGCAGACCTGCCCCTGCGCCGCCTCATCGGCGACCTCGATGGCGGCCTCGTAGTCGAGGCCAAGCAGCGCGGCCATTGCGCCGGCACCGACTGGCACGGCTTTTTGCATTGCGAGACCGCGGGTGCGAAGCAGCCGAGCGGTATCGGAGATGCTCAGGCCGCCGGCCGCAGCCAGCGCCGAATATTCACCAAGCGAGTGGCCAGCGACGAAGGCTGCGTCCCGCCCGACGGAAAAACCGGCTTCACTCTCCAGCACGCGCAGGGTTGCGAGGGAGACCGCCATCAGCGCTGGCTGGGCGTTTTCGGTAAGCTGAAGGGTCTCGGCCGGACCATCCCAAATGGTCGCCGTCAATTTCTCCCCAAGCGCAGCATCGACCTCGTCGAACAGGGCGCGCGCTGCCGGAAAGGCGTCGGCGAGGGCCTTGCCCATGCCAACCGCCTGGGACCCCTGCCCCGGAAATGTAAATGCTGCCGTCATCGGCGCTCCCTGCATGTCGGGCGTGATCCTCACGAGAACCGGCAGCCGACTACGCGCGGCCTCAGCCCAAGGTTCCGGATCACGCTCCAAAGGGGGCCGTAGACACTGTCCGGGGTCGGAATGTCAAGCCAAGATGGGAACCCCGGCCGGATTCAACCGGTGATACGGTTTCCTAGAATCCGCCGGCCGTCTGGTTGACGTCGACCTCTGCCCCCGCCCGCGCGCGGCGCGCGCTGTTGACCAGTTGCCCCGGCCGATCGTCCTGATTTGGCTTCGCGGTGGCAAGCCGCAGCACCGCGGCGTAGCCCGGCTGCACCTCCATGCGGTCGGCATGCCGGCTGGCGCTCAGCAGGCGATGCACCTTCGGCAAATTGTAGCAGGGCACATAGAACAAGAGGTGATGCTCGAGATGATAATTCACGTAGTACGGGGCGATGAACAGGCGCTCGAGAAAATTGGCATGCGTGGTCCGAGTGTTGCGCAAGGGATCATTGCTGTCAGGGACGACGGCGTGCTCGGCGACGTTGCGGATGCGGGTGATGACCATCATCCAGGTCAGCAGCGGCACCAGCCATAGCAATGGATAGGCCCACCACACGCCGGCCGCCGCGAGCGCAGCGAACATTGCGGCATTGACGACGCATTGTGGGCCGAGCTTCTCCCAGAAATGCGCCGCACGCTGCCGCCATGCCCAGTCCTTTGGCCCGAGCGCGTTGAGCAATTGCGCCTTGCGCTGCTGGTAGCCGGTCTGTCCGGTGATGTCGCGAATGAACTTGCGGCGATAGCTCAGCTTGGTGATCGGAAACGGCGCCGACAGCACCAGATCGGGATCGTCGTCCTGCTGGGTGCGCGCGTGATGCTGCAAGTGATAGCGCCGGTAGCTCCGCGTCTCCGCAAACAGCGGATAGGCACAGAACCATTGGCTCAGCGCCAGATTGGTTTTCTCATCGGCGGACAAGCAGCCATGCGCGCCGTCATGCATGAGGATGGCAAGTCCAAGCTGGCGCGAGCCGATGATGGCGACGGCGAGAATGTACGTCAGCGGATTGGGCCACCACGCGACCAGAGCGATCGCACCGATGATGAGCGCCCAGGCGTGCGCGATCAGCGCAACGCCCTTCCACGTCACGCGCTGGCGCACGTCGGCCAATTGATCGTCGGTCAGGAAATCGCGGGCACGCATGCGAAGCGCGGTCATGGCCTAACTCTCCTCGTTCGAATTGCTCGGCGCGTCGCGCTGCTCGACAAGACGCAGGCGCGCAGCCTCGCCCGTGGATTTCGCCTGCTCACCGAGCACGCGCAGCATCTCGCTGCAGAGCTCCTCCGGCGATCGGCCCATGGCGTAGCCTTCGAGGATGACGCCGATGGCAACGGCCCAGAACCGCCGCGAGCTTTCATCGGGCGCGCGCAGCGTGCGCCAGCCGTGTCGTGCGACCTGGCTTGCATAGGCCCGCGCGCCTTCGCTGTGCAGGCGCTCGATGGTGCGCTCGACCAGGGGTGCGAGATCCTGGCGACGCCGCGTCAGCGTCAGCGCCTCGGCGAAGAAGGCGACCGAATCGCTCGCCGTGACCGTCTCCGCCAGCGCGTGCGTGTATTCCTGCGGCGTGCGCGTCCTCAGCGCCGCCTGTTCCGTTGCGCGCGCCAGATACAGCAGCTCGCGGCAGGCACATTCGACGAACAGCGCCTCCTTGGTGCGGAAGTAGTAGGTGATCTGGCTCGGGAACGCGTCCGCCGCGGCCGCGATGTCGGTGATCGACGTGCCCGACAGCCCCCGCTCCCGGAACAGCGGGCTTGCCGCATCCAACAGCAGCGACCGCATCTTGCGGCCGGCCGTGCGTGTGGCGCGCGCGGCGTGCTTGGGGTCGCTGGCGCCCGGTTCAAACGGAGCATGGGCAGAATTGTCTGCCATTGGATCCTCCCGCTGACTTCTTTGTATGCCATACAAACAAACAGGTCAAGCTGATTCGATTTGCGGGCCGACCACCACCCGCCTTCGGTTGTGCGAGCCGAGACTTGGCCCCCAACCTTGCAAAGCCGGCCAAAATCCGTATAAGGCGCACATCCGCAGACCCCGGCCGGGAGCTGAACGGACGGTCTCAGCAAATCATTCGTGATTTTGGTGTGGCAGGGCCAGTCGGCCCGTCGTCCCGTGTTTCCGCCTTCTGAGCTTAATCCCAGAGTCCTTTCCGAAGGTCTCTTAAGGGCTTGACGCCGGGCGATGCGCCAACATGAGGAAAGGACTTCCATGCCTCTTTACGAGCATGTTTTTCTCGCGCGTCAGGACGCGAGCCCGCAGCAGGTCGAAGAGCTGACTGCACAGATGACCGGTATCGTCGAGGGTCTCGGCGGCAAGGTCACCAAGACCGAGAATTGGGGCGTTCGCTCCCTCACCTATCGCATGAACAAGAACCGCAAGGCTCATTTCGTGCTGCTCAACATCGATGCGCCGTCCGCGGCGATCGCCGAAATCGAGCGCCAGGAGCGCATCAGCGAAGACGTGATCCGCTATCTCAGCGTCCGCGTCGAGGAGCTTGAGGAAGGCCCGTCCGCGATGATGCGCAAGGCCGATCGTGATCGCGAGCGTGACGACCGCGGCGGTGGCTTCCGCGGCGAGCGTGAAGGCGGCTTCCGCGGCGACCGTGAGGGCGGCTTCCGCGGTGACCGCGGTCCGCGCCGTCCGCGCGAAGAAGCTGAAACCACTGCGGATGCGGAGTAAGATCAATGGCTGAAGCTGGTGCACGCCGTCCGTTTTTCCGTCGTCGCAAGAGCTGCCCGTTCACGGGCACCAATGCTCCCAAGATCGACTACAAGGACTCCAAGCTGCTGATGCGTTACGTCTCTGAGCGCGGCAAGATCGTGCCGAGCCGCATCACCGCGGTGTCCGCGAAGAAGCAGCGTGAGCTCGCCCGCGCCATCAAGCGCGCGCGGTTCCTGGGCCTCTTGCCCTACGTCATTCGCTGACACGACCAATTCGACCGGCGGCCGCTGAGCCGCCGGTCGTCATATTCTGAAATCATAAGGCCTCCGGGTCGTCCGGTCGCCGATGGTTGGGGCAAACGACGCCTCTAACCGCTCGAAGGGAGCGGGACAGCTGATGATGGCCTTTGGATTGATAGCCCTGATCGCCGGCGCCGCGTCGGCGCTGATGTTCGCCTCGATCATCTCGGGCGCGCTGATCTCGCTCGTCCTGTTCTATCTCGCACCGCTGCCGCTGATGGTCGCCGCGATCGGCTGGGGGCCGCTTTGCGCGTGCCTCGGCGGCATTGCCGCCGCAATCGGCCTCGGCGCGCTGTTCGGCCTGCCCTACTGCATCGCCTTCGCCGTCACCGTCGCATTGCCGGCCTGGTGGCTCGGCCATCTCGTCCTGCTTGGCCGGCCCGTGGGAAGCGTCGCACCAGATATCTCTGCCGTCGAGCCGCCGGCCGAGCCCGAGATCGAGTGGTATCCGGTCGGCCGCATCCTGCTCTGGATCGCAGGCTTCGCCGCGCTGACCACCATTGCCGCCCTGCTCACGCTCGGCACCGACGCCGACACCATCAGCGGCACGCTGCGGGGGGGCTTGATGCGCCTCCTCCCCGCCGCCGATCCGCAAACTTCGGGTGAAGCCAGCCAGTTCGTTGACGCACTCGTGCGCATTGCACCGGCCGCCGCCACCATCGTCGCGATGATGACGCTGACTCTCAGCCTCTGGCTCAGCGCCAAGGTGACCGCGACGTCGGGCCGGCTGCGTCGTCCCTGGCCGGACCTGAAGGCGGCCGAGCTGCCGCCGATGACGCTCGTGGCGCTCTGCATCGCGCTCGCCTTCTGCTTCACCGGCGGGCTGCTCGCGATCGTCGCGCAGATCACCACGGCCGCGCTGATGATGGGCTATGCGCTGACCGGTTTTGCCGTGCTGCATACGCTGACACTGGCGCTGAAGAGCCGCACCTTCTGGCTCGGCTCGACCTACGCCGTCGTCGTCGTGTTCGGATGGCCTGTCATCGCGATGGTGATCCTCGGTCTTGCGGATGCCGTGTTCGGCTTCCGCGAGCGCTTCCTGCGCAGCCGGCGGCCGCCGCCGCTGCCAACCTCTTAAGTTCAACCCCGGAAACTGAAACTCAGATCCCTTCAAAGGAGAACGAATATGGAAGTCATTTTGCTGGAACGCGTCACCAAGCTCGGCCAGATGGGCGAAGTCGTGAAGGTTCGCGACGGCTATGCCCGCAATTTCCTGCTCAAGCGCGGCAAGGCGCTGCGCGCCACTGCCGACAACCGTGCCAAGTATGACGGCATGAAGGCTGAGCTCGAGGCTCGCAACCTCCAGGCCAAGGGCGAAGCGTCCAAGGTCGCCGAAAAGATCCAGGGCAAGAACATCATCGTGATCCGCCAGGCCTCCGAAGCCGGCCAGCTATTCGG
Organism: Bradyrhizobium sp. 137; assembly: GCF_023074095.1. Lineage (NCBI taxonomy): Bacteria > Pseudomonadati > Pseudomonadota > Alphaproteobacteria > Hyphomicrobiales > Nitrobacteraceae > Bradyrhizobium > Bradyrhizobium sp. 137. The sequence goes on along the minus strand of NZ_JADPKU010000129.1, from coordinate 264,279 downwards.
CTCGGTCACCGTGCGCGACATCGTCATGGCGTTCGAAACCGACGGCGTCCATCTTGACCGCCCGCAGGTGCAGCTCGACGCACCGATCAAGACAATCGGCAAGCACACGGTCACCGTCGCCGTTCACCCGGAGGTCGAGGTCGACATCACCGTGACGGTCGCGCGCAGCCAGGACGAGGCCGAGCGCATCAACCGCGGCGAGGACATCTCGACCCGCAACGAGGACCGCGACGCGGCTGCCGAGGCAATCGCCGCGGCCGGCGAGTTCTTCGATCCGGAAGCCCAGCACGACGAGGTCGAGCCGGCGCCGGCTACGGAAGAGAAGTAACTCCAATGTCGTCATTCCGGGATGGTCCGAAGGACCAGACCCGGAATCTCGAGATTCCGGGTTCTCGCTTCGCGAGCCCCGGAATGACGAGCTCAAAATCAGCCCGGCTGCCTCAGGCGGCCGGGCTTTTCGTTTTCGCGGCGTCCTCGCTCAGCATCGCAATCGAGGCCAGCGCCGTTGCCGTGTGCTTCTCGACGCCGTCGCTGACGCAGAATACGTCGGCCGCAACCACCGAGACCTGACGGCCCGGCTTGATCACCCGGGCACGGCAGATCAGCTTCTCGCCGACTGCAGGCGACAATAAATTGAGCTTGTACTCCGCCGTCAGCGCCGGCTGGCCACGCGAGGTCGCGGCTGCGATCGTTGTGGCGTTGTCGATCAGGAAGGCGGTGACGCCGCCGTGGAAGAAGCCGTGCTGCTGCAGCAGCTCCGGCCGGCGATCCACGGCGATCGTGCAGCTGCCGCGCGACAAGTCCGAAAGCTCGGCGCCGACCAGGGTCATGAAGCCCTGCCGGCCGACATTGGCGTGGATGCGGTCGGCAATCGGTGCGAACTCCGGATCAGCTGCGGCTGACATGCACTCTGTCCTGTTGCTGGTTGATGCGGTCGAACGGCCTTAGCGCCCGAATGGCGCAGGCGATCAGTATGTCGGCCTCCCCGCGAGGGTCGGTGTGGTCGCGTCCCGACAGGAAGGCGCGGCAGAAGATCTGCGCCGGCCCGATCAGCTGGCTGATGAACATTGCCGGCGTCATCGGCAAGAGCTCACCGCGTGCAACCAGCGGCGCGCGCCAGCGCTCGATGCCGTCGGCGAGGCGCGCGTTCTGCGCGCGCTGGGCATCGCGAACCTCCTCGCCCCACTCGCTGCGGGAAATCTCGAAGAGGTAGCGCGCCTCGCGCCGGCTGCTCACGACCCACTCAAGATGCGCCCGGATCAGCCGATCGATGCCCTGCTCCGCACCGGGCACGGGATTGAGCGCGGTCAGCATTGCGGCGTGATAGTGCCGCAGGACCTGCAGGAACAGCGCACCGGCGAGCTCCTTCTTTGAGCCGAAGGCGTGAAAGAAGCTGCCATTGGAGGCGCGCGCCCGGGTGCGGATCGCAGCCACCGTCGCGGCTTCGAAGCCGACGCGGTCGAACACGATCAGCCCGGCCGCCAACAGGTCGTCTCGCACGTTCGACGTCATTGCCGCCTCCTAGAGCATTAATCTAGAGTATCACTCTAGGCCTCGTCAATACGGTGCGGAGGCCGCGATCAACGCGGTCGGCGCATGTCCATCAAAACCAAGCTGGTTTAGCGCGAGATCGGCGGCGTCGGCGGGCCGGACGACTCGGCCGGCGGCGCAGGCGGGGCTGCAGCGGTCGCGGGAGGTGCCGGCGCCTTGGCCGGTTCGGAGCTGGCAGCAGGCGCAGTCGGAGCCGCCTCTTCCGTCGCTCTGGGCGCGGCCGGCTCGGTCGGCTTCACGGCGGCTGGTGCAGACGGCGTCACCTGCGGCACCGGATCCGGGCGCAGCGACGGAGCTTCACTGCCGCGCGGCTCTACCTTCGCGCTATCAGGCATGGCGTCGGCGGGCTTCTCCGATGCCGTGCCACTGTCGGGCTCGGTCTCGTCACGATTCGGCTCGACCTTGGCCCTGTCGGGCTTGACCGTCTCAGGCTTCGACTCGGCCTTCGGCTCGCTCTTCTTGTCTTCAGTGGCCGGCGCGGCGGCGTCGAACTTCGGTGCTTCCTCAGTGCCGGGCTTCCCGCGGCGCTTGGCCTTGCGTCCCTCGGGTGCTGCCTGGCCTTCGGATTTCATGCCTTCGTCGGCCGGCCGCGCAGCACGCTTTTGGCGCGGGCCCTCGACCGCAGGAGCGGACCCCTCGCCCTCCGGCTTGGCGGCCTCCTGCGAGCGCTGGCGGCGGCCCTGATGTTCGGACTGGCCCGGAGCTGTATTGGCTTCTCGCTCCCTGGTGCCGTCCTTCTTGTCCCTGCCGTCCTTGGCCTGATACCGGGTGTCGGTGGCACCATTGGAGACGAGGTAGGAGGCGAGAATGCCCGCCATGTCCGAGCTCGTGGTGTAGTGCTGGCGCAGGAATCCCGGCAGCGAACTCGGCGCCACGGACTTCAGAAGTCCACGCGGGCTCTTGTGGCAGGCATTGCAGGTCTGCGCGAAGAGCTGGGACGGAGTCTTGCCGGCCTCGAGGTTCGTTGCCTGCGCAAGAACGGTATCGGTCGCGCCGAAGCCGATCAGAAGCAGTACCGTCGCGAGACTGAACGCTCGGCTCGACATTTCCCATCATCTCCACTGAAATACGAGAGGTGCACCGGCATCCCGCGCGGCGGCGGTCACCTTTTATCCGATTGCGCCGCGAATGGAAGCAGGCCCGCGCGCAAGGATGTGATTAAGCGCTTTTCGAATATCGGCTTTGAGCACAGCGCAATGGCGGAGCCGGAACTGGCTCGCTAGATTTTAGATGCAAACGCATAGGAACCGCTGCGGCGCCTGGGCGTCAGATATGAAGGCCGGGTTAGTCGCATCTTTCGGGTCCGCTCGAGAGGAAATGCCGATGGACCGCTTGTTGCATAAGTTTCTGTCTCAATTCATCCGGCGCGGGTCGATGACGGTGACCAGCGCAAGCGGGACGACGTTCACCGTCGGTGACGGCTCCGGCGCCCCGGTCGCAGTCCGCTTCGTCACGAAAGACGCAGAACGAAAAATCCTCATCAATCCCGAACTCGGGCTTGGCGAAGCCTACATGGATGGCGAGTTCGTGGTCGAACACGGCACCATAGCTGATGCCCTCGCGATCCTGCTGGATCAACCCGACCTATTGCCGCAGTGGGCCAAACCGTGGTGGCACCTGCGCTATCTGACGCGCCACCTCAAGCAGTTCAATCCGCGCTCGCGCTCGCGCAGTAACGTGGCGCACCACTACGATCTCGACGCCCGGCTCTATTCGCTCTTTCTTGATGCCGACAAGCAATATAGCTGCGCCTATTTCGAGACGCCGGAGACGACGCTCGATGACGCGCAGCTCGCCAAGAAGCGGCACATCGCCGCGAAGCTGCTCGTCGGGGTCCGCCAGCGTGTGCTCGACATCGGCTCGGGCTGGGGCGGGCTCGGGCTCTATCTTGCCGAGATCGCGGGCGCCGACGTCACCGGCATCACTCTGTCAACCGAGCAATTGCGGATCGCCAATGCACGCGCCGCCGAAAAGGGGCTGACGGGCTCGGCCAAATTCCTGCTGCAGGACTACCGCGACATCGAAGGCCCATTCGACCGCATCGTCTCAGTCGGCATGTTCGAGCATGTCGGCGCCCGCTTCTACGACACCTACTTCCAGCGCTGCGCCGAGCTCCTGAGCGAGGACGGGGTCATGCTGCTGCATTCGATCGGCCGTTCGCAGGGACCGGACTCGACCAATCCCTGGATCGCCAAATACATCTTCCCCGGCGGCTACATCCCCGCGCTGTCCGAGGTGCTGCCGTCGATCGAGCGGGCGGGCCTATTGGTCTGCGACATCGAGATCCTGCGCCTGCACTACGCCGAGACGCTCAAAGCCTGGCGAGAGCGCTTCATGGCGCGGCGCGAGGAGGCCGTGCAGCTCTACGATGAGCGCTTCGCGCTGATGTGGGAGTTCTACCTGGCGGCCTGCGAAATGACCTTCCGCAAGCAGGCGATGATGAACTTCCAGATCCAGCTCACCCGGCGCCAGGGCATCGTGCCGATGACGCGCGACTACATCGCGCGCGAAGAGGCCCGGCTGCGGGCCATCGAGGGCGGCGCCAAGCCCAGGCTCAAGCTGGCAGGTGAATAGGCCCTAATGATGCAGGCCGGAAATCTGGGAAAGCCGCAAGGAGGCGCTTAGCGCCAGTTGCGTCCGCAATTCCAAAAGCACTTCAGGTGCAACCGGCTGACGCCGCACTTCAGGCCGCTCGGCGTGCTCCATGGCCGCGATCAGTCCAGCTAGCCAAAGCCGGCTGCCTGCCTCGCTTCGCCACATCTGCTGCTGCCGTTCTGGCCGCATCGCTTGCGTCTCCCTGCTGGCGGGTCGGGGACAACCCCCTGCCCGCCGGCCTGTTCCGGCTCTACCCGAAAGAATCCGGGAAGATGTGATCTGCTTCACACAAAGCTGGTCGGACTTGGCTTAGATCGTCGCCATGCGCAAAGAGACCCAAACCGCATTCGACGTGCAGAACGACCTCCGCACCGATTACGCCCTGATCGTCACTGGCGTCGGGGCGGCCTTGGCTGCGCTGGTCTACCTCCTGCTGGTCTGAATCCCAGCCGAAAGCTCCCAGCGTGCGTCAATTCGCGCGCTCTTCGATGGGTCTGCGCGCCAATCCATAAGGTTCACGGCTTCAGGCTTTTTCCACCGCGCGGGTGCGTCCGCTCCCAAGCCGCACCCGGTTCCGCGAAAATCCGTCAAGCGTGGGGCGTGCTGCGGCGGCCAATCATCCACCATTTTCACTGAACGGTTGATAGCGGTCAGCTTTTGCTTCCGCTTTCGCCTGCAGCGGCGCTTTATCCCCGCCCCGCATCCGCCCAAGAAAATTGCTAAGCACGTCCGACCATGGCCCTGACTGATTCGAACGTTCTCAAACTCGCGCCCGACGCCGGAACGCCCGCCTATCGGAGCGCGCCGCACAATATCGAGGCGGAACAGAGCCTCCTGGGCGCGATCCTAGTCAACAACGACGCCTTCTATCGCGTCTCCGACTTCCTGGAGGCGAAGCATTTCTTCGAGCCGCTACACCAGACCATTTTCGAGACCGCCGGCAGCCTGATCCGGATGGGCAAGATCGCGACGCCCGTCACGCTGAAGACGTTCCTTCCCGCCGATACCGATGTCGGCGGCATGACCATCGGGCAATATCTGGCGCGGCTCGCGGCCGAAGCGACCACCATCATCAACGCCCAGGATTACGGCCGCACCGTCTACGACCTGTCGCTCAGGCGCGACCTGATCGGCATCGGCGAGGACATGGTCAATGTCGCATACGACGCGCCCGTCGATTTCCAGCCGCGGGCGCAGATTGAGGACGCCGAACGCAAGCTCTACGAACTTGCCGAGTCTGGCCGTTATGACGGCGGTTTCCAGAAATTCTCGCAGGCGCTGACGGTCGCCGTCGATCTTGCGGCGAAGGCGTTCCAGCGCGACGGAAAGCTGTCAGGCATCTCGACGGGCCTGCGCGATCTCGACACCAAGATGGGCGGCTTGCAGCATTCCGACCTCATCATCGTGGCGGGACGTCCCGGTATGGGCAAGACCTCGCTGGCGACCAACATCGCCTACAACGTCGCGCAAGCCTATGTTCCGGAACTCCAGGCCGACGGCACCATGAAGGCCGCCAATGGCGGCGTGATCGGCTTTTTCTCCTGCGAAATGTCGGCCGACCAGCTCGCCACGCGTATCGTGGCCGAGCGCACCGGCATCCCCTCCTCGCACATCCGTCGCGGCGGCATCACGGAAGCCGATTTCGAGAAGATCCGCCAGGTCTCGATCGAGCTGCAATCGCTGCCGTTCTATGTCGACGCCACCGGCGGCCTGTCGATCGCGCAGCTAATGGCGCGCGCCCGCCGACTCAAGCGCCAGAAGGGCCTCGATCTCCTGGTGATCGACTACATCCAGCTGTTGTCCGGCTCAGGCAAGCGCGCCAGCGACAGCCGCGTGCAGGAAATCACGGAGATCACGACCAGCCTGAAGGCGCTGGCGAAGGAGCTCAACGTCCCCGTGATCGCGCTGTCTCAGCTTTCGCGTCAGGTGGAGTCGCGTGACGACAAGCGGCCGCAGCTCTCGGACCTGCGCGAATCCGGCTCGATCGAGCAGGACGCCGACGTCGTGCTGTTCGTGTTCCGCGAGGAATATTACCTCGCCATGAAGGAGCCGCGTCCCGGCACTGAGGAGCACGCCAAATGGCAGGCCGACATGGAACGCACGGTCGGCCGGGCCGAAGTCATCATCGGCAAGCAGCGCCATGGCCCGACCGGCACGGTCGAGCTGCACTTCGACGCCTCCGTCACCCGCTTCGGCGACCTCGCCCATGACGGCCAATTGCCGGATCGCAGCGACTATTAGAAACTGTTCCCCGGGTTGAACCCTTGGGGCCTCTTGCGTAAAACGGCGCCATGACAATGGCGTCCGACCCGAAAACGATCCCGCAATCCGGTCTTCTCTCCGCGGAGGCCAGTCAGGCTGCCGCGCTCGCCGCCTATGGCGGCGTGCTCACCGTCGATCTCGACGCCATCATCGCCAATTGGCGCAAACTCGAGAAGACGGCGGTGCCGGCCGAGTGCTCGGCGGTTATCAAGGCCGACGCCTATGGCTGCGGCGCCGCCGAAGTCGCGCGTGCCCTGAGCAAGGCCGGCTGCAAGACCTTCTTCGTCGCCACCATAGAGGAAGCGCGCAAGGTGCGCGCGGCCGTGCCGGAGCCCACGATCTACGTGCTCAGCGGCTATTTCCAGAACACCGGCGAGCACTATGCGAAGATCAACTGCCGGCCGGTGATCGGCGACCTCAACGAGCTCGCCGAATGGGACGTGTTCTGCCGCCGCACCGGCTGGACCGGAGGCGCCGCTGTTCACATCGACACCGGCATGAACCGGCTCGGCCTGACGCTTGCGGAAGCGCAGGCCATCATCCCCCGCATCAATGCCGGCGATCACGGCATCACGCTGGTGATGAGCCATTTGGTCTCGGCCGAGCAGCTCAACAGCCCGGTGAATGCAAGACAACTCGCAGCCTTCCGCGGCATCGCTAGCGAGTTCTCCGGCGTGCCGGCGGCGCTCGCCAATTCCTCCGGCATCTTCCTGGGCGCGCCCTTCCAGTTCGACATGGTGCGGCCTGGGGCCGCACTCTACGGCGTCAATCCGACGCCGGAGGCCGATAATCCGATGCAGCAAGTCGTGGATCTCAAGGCGCGCATCGTGCAGATCCGCACCATCGAGCGCGGCGAGACCGTCGGCTATGGCGGCACCTGGACCGCACGGCGGCCGACCAAGCTCGCGATCATCGCGGTCGGCTATGCCGACGGCTATTTCCGCGCCGCCAGCTCCAATGACGGCACCCGCGGCGCCGAAGTCATCGTGGCCGGAAAACGCTGCCCGGTCGCGGGCCGCATCTCGATGGACCTGATCGCAATCGATATCACCGACCTGCCGCCGAACGCGGCGCGGCGCGGCCACATGGTGACGCTGCTCGGCGAGGGCATTACCGTCGACGAGCTCGCGCATCATTTCGGCACGATCGGCTATGAGGTGCTGACCAGCCTCGGCCGCCGCTATGCCCGCCTCTACAAGGGCGGCAATATCGTGGAGCCGGTGACAAAGCCAGCTGCCGCACAGGCAGTTGAGCAGCCGCCCTCCCCGCCGTCGATCGAGCAGCCGGCAAGCCCGCCGCCGCTGCGGAGCTGAACTGCTCCTCGCTTACTTCTTTTTCCGGTTGTCCAGCGCCGCCTTGCAGGTCGCGCTGAGCTGATCGCGCTTGCCGTTCAGACAGGCGACGATGCCGCCGCCGGGCGCGATGCCGGCGCAGAATTTGTCATAGTCCGCCTTGCACGCGCCGCGCGGATCGGACGATTGTGCCGATGCGCCTCCGGAGAACGCGACGACAAGTGCGATGGCAATAAAGCTCAACTTGGACATTGTGTCTCCGGAATCGGAAGGCAGAAGCGTCAGCCCTACATGAAGATTGCGACATTCAACATCAACAACGTCAGTCGCCGCCTGCCCAATCTCTTGGCATGGCTGCGGATCGCGAAGCCCGATGTCGTCGCGCTTCAGGAGTTGAAGGCAAGTGATGGCGAATTTCCGGCGGCGGCCATCGAAAAAGCCGGCTATGGCGCAGTCTGGCGTGGACAAAAGACCTGGAACGGCGTCGCCATCCTCGCCCGCAGCGCCGAGCCGGTGCTCACCCGCGACCGCTTGCCGGGGACGACCGACGATCACGAAGCCCGCTACATCGAAGCCGCCGTCCGCGGCGTCATCGTCACGAGTATCTATCTGCCGAACGGCAACCCGCAGCCCGGGCCGAAATTCGATTACAAGCTGGACTGGTTCGCGCGGCTGAGGCGCCACGCCAAGAGCTTCATCAAGCAGGAGCTACCGGTGGTGCTCGCCGGCGACTACAACGTCGCGCCGACGGCGATCGACATCTATCCGACGCGCTCATGGGACAAGGATGCGCTGATCCAGCCGAAGAGCCGTGCGGCGTTTGCCTCACTGGTCGAACAAGGCTGGTGCGACGCGATCCGCGAACTGCATCCCGAAGAGCGCATCTACACGTTCTGGGACTACAAGCGAAACCGCTGGCCGCGCGATGCGGGCCTGCGGCTTGATCATCTATTGCTCAGCCCTGCCCTCGCCCCGCGCCTGGTCAAAGCCGGCGTCGACAAGAAGATCCGCGGCGAGGATGGCGCGAGCGATCACGCGCCGGCGTGGATCGTGTTGCGGTGACTCCTCACCACAGATTCCTGCCGTCGATCACGTTCACCGGTACCGCGTCCAAATCGAAATCGTCGAACAGGCGCGCATTCACGGCGACCTTGGGATTGTCGAAATCGGGCTTGCCCGTCGACCAGTCCGGCGATTCCGAATAGGTGCCGCAGCCGCAATTCGCACAGAAGTGATGCTTGACGGAGCGGCTGCCCCAGAGATAGGTCGCGACGTTGTCGGGGGGCGACAGCAGGCGGAACTGCGCCGGCGTGTAATAGGCCCATAGCGCGCCGCGCTTGGTGCAGAGCGTGCAGGTGCAGCGCGTCACGCTCGACGGCGCCTCCGTCACCTCGAACACCGTCTCACCGCAATGACAGCTTGCCTCGATCGGCATGATCCTCTCTCCGTTTAGTCAGGACATGGTCGTAGCCGGCCGCTGCTGCCAACATGCTGTCAGCAGCCTCGCCATTGGGTTTCAAAACCCACGCGGATGGCGGTCATCCGGTCGCTCCAACAGAACATGGAAAACAACCCCATGCACAGTAGCCCACCCCTATCCGCTCAATGGGTTACGCGTATTCCGATTCCATTTGACTCGTCGGCCTCCAAGCCGGCCGTCTGGAAGCAGTTCGCGCATTTTCCGACCCATTCAATGTTGAGCCTCTTGACCTCAGCGGTGCTGGTTATCATACTGGTCTGACCAGGATCAGACCAAGAGACGTGGGATGGAGCTCAAGCGGGCGGTCGAAGGCGAAAAAGGGTTCGAGAAGGTGTTCGCCTTCTTGCGCGAGCGCCTGCTGGCGGGCTCGCTCAAGCCCGGCGACCGGCTGATTTCCGAACGCGAGCTGGCGACCCTGCTCGGCGTCAGCCGGCCGATTGTCCGCGAAGCGCTGCGGGCCCTGACCGTCCTCGGCATCGTCGAGATCCGCCACCGCATCGGCACCGTGGTGACGCGGCCGGACGTCTCCGTGCTGAATGACTTCTTCACCTTCGCGCTGGCCCAACAGGCGGACATGCTCGATGACGTCATGCAGGCCCGCGTGGCGATTGAATGCCAGGCGATCAGGCTGGCCTGCGAACGCGCCAACATAGCCGATTTCGAACGTCTCCAACGCGCGCTGGCAAAAATCGGGGAAACGATCGACGAGGCGGATGCCGGCGGCATGGCCGACTTCGACTTCCATCGCGCTATCGTCGTCGCCTCGCATTCGGAGACGTTGACGGTTCTACACAGTTCGATGGGAGGCCTGTTGACGCATTCGCATCGCAGCCGCCGCGAGCTGGTTCAGGCTTTCCCGTCGATGAAGACGTATCTGATCGATGATCACCGGCGCATCTTCGAAGCGGTCATTGCACGTGATCCGGAGCGCGCAGATGCGACGCTGCGCAAGCATTTTGCCATCGGCGACGAATACCGGCGGCGCGCCGTTGCCGGCGACATCGACAAGACCAGCGCCTCAGGTTGATCGCGGCAGGCCAATCAAGCAAGAAACCAATCAAGCAAGAAACGGACTGACACCATGGGACGGAACGACAAGGGCAATGTCGGCTTCATAGGCATCGGCACGATGGGACGCGAGATGGTGCGCAACCTTCTGGCGGCCGGACACGCGGTTCGCGTCTTCGATCTGAACGAAGTCGCGCTGGCGGAAAGCGTCAAGGAAGGTGCGACCCGCACCAACAGCCCCGCCGACGCCGCGCAAGGCGCCGAGATCGTCATCACCATGCTGCCCGACACGCCCCATGTCGAGGCGACCATTTACGGCGACCATGGGCTCCTGAAGTCCCCTCCTCCCGGCAAGCTGATCGTCGACATGAGCACGATCTCGCCGGTCGCCGTCCGTCGTATCCATGCCGAGCTGCAAAAAGCCGGTGTCGGCTTCATCGACGCGCCGGTCTCGGGCGGGCCTGTGGGCGCCAAGAACGCTGCGCTGTCGATCATGGCCGGTGGCGATGCCGAAGCCTTTGCCAAAGCCGAGCCGTTCTTCCGTGCGATGGGCACGACCATCACGCATGTCGGAGCCTCCGGCGCTGGCCAGACCGTCAAACTCTGCAACCAGCTGATCTGCGGCATCAACATCCAGGCCATTTGCGAGGCGGTTGCGCTCGGGCGCGCCTCGGGGGTCGATCTCAACCTGCTGCGTCGGGTGCTGCTCGGCGGCTCGGCTGCCTCGTGGATGCTCGACAAGCTCGGCCCGTCCATGATCGAGGGCGACGTCGGCGCCGGCTTCCGCATCGACCTGATGCTGAAAGATCTGCGCCTGGTGCAGGAGCACGCGCAGGCGCTGAACGTGCCGCTGCCCGGCACTGCGCTCGTCACCAGTCAATATGTCGATGCGCGCGCGCATGGCGAAGGCAGCAACGGCAACCAGGCGCTGTTCCGCGTCTATGACCGCATGACCAACCAGGTGACGGGCTGAACCCGATACGATGACCCTCCAACTCGACTTTCCCGCAGTGCTGGAGCGCTGGCCAAGTTTTCTGGCCGGTGCCGCGCTCACGTTGGAGTTGGCATTCTTCGCGACCGTGCTCGGCGCCCTGCTCGGAACGCTTGCGGCGGTCGGGCGCGGCACGCATAACGCGCTGATCGCGGGCGCCTGCAAGGTCTATGTCGAGACCATCCGCAACACCCCACTGCTCGTGCAGATCTTCCTGGTTTATTTCGGCCTCGCCAGCCTTGGCCTAAAGTACTCCGCCTTCACCGTGGCGGTGGCCGCGCTGACCATCAATGTCGGCGCCTATACCGCCGAGATCATGCGGGCCGGCTTCGAGGCGATCCCGCGCGGACAGATCGAGGCCGCCGAAGGGCTGGCACTGTCGCGTCTCCAGATCTACTGGCACATCATCCTGCTGCCGGCGATCGAGAAGGTTTATCCGGCGCTGACCAGCCAATTCGTGCTGCTGATGCTGGCCTCCTCGGTCTGCTCGCAGATCTCGGCCGAGGAGCTCACCGCGGTCGCGAACTACATCCAGTCGGACACGTATCGCGCCTTCGAGACCTACATCATCGTGGCCGTTCTCTACGTCATCCTGTCGTTGGTGATGCGCGCGGGCTTCTGGGGCCTCGGCCTCGTGCTGTTTCCGCGCCGACGCCGGCTCGGCACGCCGTTGTGAGATGACCATGGGCGGACATCTCAACATCAATCATCTGATGTTCCTCGGCCAGGGCGCGCTGTGGACGATCGGATTGTCCATGATCGCGCTGATCGGCGGCGGCATCGTCGGCTTCGTGATTGCGCTGGCGCGTATCTCGCCGCTCAAATCGGTGCGGATCGCCAGTGCCGTCTATGTCCAGCTCGTCCAGGGCACGCCGCTGCTCGTCATTCTGTTCCTCGGCTATTTCGGCTTGGCCGCCATCGGCCTGAAGGTCTCGCCGCTCGCGGCGGCCGGCGCCTCGCTGACGCTCTATGTTGCCGCCTATCTCGGCGAGATCTGGCGCGGCTGCATCGAGTCCGTGCCGAAGCCGCAATGGGAGGCTGCCGAAGGCCTGGCGCTGAGCCGGACCCAGCGCATGATGAAGGTGATCCTGCCGCAGGCGATCCGCATCGCGACGCCTCCGACCGTCGGCTTCATGGTGCAGATCATCAAGAACACCTCGCTCGCCTCCGTCGTTGGCTTCGTCGAGCTGATGCGCTCGGGCCAGATCGTCAACAACTCGCTGTTCGAGCCGTTCGCCATCTACGCCATCATCGCCGCCACCTACTTCGCCATGTGCTATCCCCTGTCGCTGTTCAGCCAGAGGCTGGAACGGCGGATGGGGTATGGCAGGTCCAACCTCGCGCCGGCCTGACATGCAACAAAACGCCCTCTCCTCCGAGCCCATCGTGTCACTTCGCGACGTGCAGAAAAGCTTTGGCCCGCTGCGGGTGCTCGACGGCGTCTCCTTTGCCGTCGAACGCGGCGAGGTGCTGGCGCTGATCGGACGCTCCGGCTCCGGCAAGAGCACGGCGCTGCGCTGCATCGACCGCTTCGAGAAGGTCGACGGCGGCGAGATCGTCGTCTGCGGACACCGGGTCGACCGACCGGACGTCGATCTGCGTGCGCTGCGCCAGGACGTCGGCATCGTGTTCCAGAGCTACAATCTGTTTCCGCACCTCACGATCGAGCAGAACATCACGCTCGCGCCGTGTGCCGTGAAGGGCCTGACCGCTTCGCAAGCCAAGGACCTCGCGCGAAAAGTGCTCGCACAGGTCGGGCTCGAGGAGAAACTGCATGCCTATCCCGAACAGCTCTCGGGCGGCCAGCAGCAGCGCGCCGCGATCGCCCGCTCGCTTGCCATGCAGCCGAAGGTGATGCTGTTCGACGAGGTCACTTCCGCGCTCGATCCGGAGCTCACCGGCGAAGTGCTGAAGGTGATCGAGCAACTCGCGGCTGATGGCATGACCATGGTGATGGTCACCCACGAGATGGGCTTTGCCAAAGGCATCGCCGACCGAATCGTCTTCATGCATCGCGGCAAGGTCCACGAGACTGGGCCCGCCTCGATCCTGACGTCGCCGGTAACGCCCGAGCTCATGCAATTCGTGGGCACGGGAAACCTGAAATCATAATAGGAGAGGAGAACCAAGGATGACAAACAAGACATTGCTGGGGGCGGCCGCGCTGTGCTGCCTCGTCATGATATCAGCCACGCCGGCATCTGCCGATCTGCTCGACGACATCACGAAGGCGAAGAAAATCCGCATCTCGACGGACCTTGCCATTCCGCCCTCGGGCATGATGGATTCCACGATGAAGCCGACCGGCTCCGACGTCGAAGTCGCCCAGCTGCTCGCCAAGGATTGGGGGCTCGAGCTGGAATTCATCCAGACCACCGGCGCGACCCGGATCCCCAACGTCCTGACCGGCAAGGCGGACATCATCATCTCGACCCTGTCGGTGACGCCGGACCGCGCCAAAGTGATCGACTTCACCAAGCGCTATGCGACGCTGCAATCCGATGTCGGCTGCCTGAAATCGTCGGCCGTCAAGGACTGGCCCGACCTGAAGGACAAGCCGATCGGCGTCTCGCGCGGCACCACGCAGGACACGACGCTGTCCAACATGAAGGACAAGGACCTCAAGATCGCCCGCTACGACGATGATGCCACGATGGTGACGGCGGCCGTCTCCGGCCAGGTCGACTGCGTCGCCTCGTCCGCGACGATCATCAACCAGATTGGGGTGAAGAACCCCTCGCGGGTGTTCGAGTCCAGGATTCCGCTGGCGACCTTCGACCTCGCCATCGGCCTGAAGAAGGGCGAGCAGCGCCTGATGGACAAGCTCAACGCCTGGATCACCGAGAACGTCAAGAACGGCAAGCTCAACGCGATCTACAAGAAATTCCACGGCGTCGAACTGCCGCCCGACATGCGCAGCTGAATCAAACGGACAATCGTGACAGCCGCATACGGCTGTCACGATCAATGCAAGCTCAAGAAGGATATTACATGCGTCTCGTCATCGGATCCGACCACGCCGGCTGGCCGCTCAAGCAGACCGTCATCGATCACATCCGCAAGCTCGGCCACGACGTTATCGACGTCGGCTCCTATGACGACAAGCCGGTGGACTTCCCCGACATCGCGCGCGCGGTGGCGCAGAAGGTGACTTCGGGCGAAGCCGCACGCGGCATCATGGTGTGCGGCACCGGCGTCGGCGCCTCGATCGCGGCCAACAAAATGAAGGGCATCCGCGCCGCGGTCTGCCATGACGTCCATTCCGCCCATCAGAGCGTCGAGCACGACGACGTCAACGTCATGTGCATCGGCGCGCAGATCGTCGGCGCCTGGCTCGCTGTGGATCTCGTGTCCTCCTACCTCTCGGCCGAATTCTCGACCGACGAGGATTTCCGCCGCCGCGTGGAGAAGCTGCGCGTCATGGACGAGCAAGGCTGACCGCCTCTCCATGACCCTGGTGTTCGGCTCGCCGGCCGATACGATGGGGCCGGCGATACCTTTGTCGGCGCATTCGCAGCCATGCTCAGGGAAAGCGTGTCGCTGCAGCGCGCTCGTGGTAAGCTGCAAAGCCGCGGCATTGAAATGTCTCAAAGCCGGCCAGACCGGCATGCCGATGCGTCGCGCGATCGGTTCCCTCGCCTCACGGATCGCCCATATCGCTGGGCGCGGCTAAACTCTCCCGATTCGCGGAGCCCATTTTGGCCTTTCTCTTCGTCCTCAGCGTCGGCCTCATCGCCGGCACCATCTCCGGCATCGTCGGCACCGGCTCGTCGATCATGCTGATGCCGGTGCTGGTCTATGCCTACGGGCCGAAGGAAGCCGTGCCGATCATGGCGGTGGCCTCTGTGATGGCGAACTTTTCACGGATTTTGGCGTGGTGGCGCGAGGTCGACTGGCGGGCTTGCGTGGCCTATTCGGTGACGGGCATTCCGGCCGCAGCGCTCGGCGCACGGACGCTGCTGGCGCTGCCCGCGCACGCGGTCGATCTCACCATCGGCATCTTCCTGATCGCGATGGTTCCGGTGCGACACTGGTTGGCGCAGCACGACCTGAAGGCCAATCTCTGGCATCTCGCGATCGGCGGCGCCGTCATCGGCTATCTCACCGGCATCGTGGTCTCGACTGGCCCGCTCAGCGTGCCCTTGTTTCTGTTTTACGGGCTCAGCAAGGGCGCCTTCCTCGCGACTGAAGCTGCCTCCTCGCTTGGCCTCTACTTCGCGAAATCCGTGACCTTCGAGCGCTTCGGCGCCCTGACCGGCGAGGTCTTCGTCAAGGGCCTGATCGCGGGCGCCTCGCTGATGTCGGGCGCCTTCGTCGCGAAGCGTTTCGTGCTGCACCTGAAGCCGGAGATGTTTCGCCTGCTGATGGATGGCATCATGCTGGCGGCGGGCTTGACGATGCTGTTCAACGCGTTCTGACTGCGCTCCCTTCGAGACATATCGCCGAGAAGGACCAATGCATGCACACAGTGCCCCTGATTGTCGCTGCCGCCGGCATCGTCCTTTCCGCACCACAGCCGACTTTCGCCGCGCAGCCGTTCGACGGTTTATGGGCTCTAACCAAGCAGGATTGCCGCGACAAGAACGCCCCGGACAGCAAGACGATGATCGATCTCGACAACGCCATCAAGGGCAAGCCGGCCCCGCTGATCGATCGGTAAGAAAACCACTGCCGCGTCGACCGCACAGTGCCGGCCGGCGACGGCCTTGTGCTGTCCGCCACCTGCTTCGAATTCTCGGACGACTTCACCAGAGGCGCGAACGGCAGCAAGGTCGCGATCAAGTTGGCCCCGGGCGCAAACGGCGCGATCAAGATCGACGGGAGGCCATACGTGCTGTGCAAGCGCAAGGACGAGTTGCCAAGAGCGCGATAGCGGGAGACGGTTCGCAACTTCGGGTCTGATCGTGCTAAGCACGCCGCACCCAAAGTAGCGACTCACTTCGTTCCATGGCCAAGAGCACCCTCTCCTTCGTCTGCCAGAACTGCGGCGCGGCCTATAATCGCTGGCAGGGTAAGTGCGAGTCCTGCGGCGAGTGGAACACGCTGGCCGAGGAGGACACCAGCGGCAGCGTGCCGGTGTCGATCCGTTCCAAACGCAAGGGACGGACGTTTGCGCTGGAGAGCCTTGCCGGAAGAAGCCCGGATGCGCCGCGTTTGTCGTCAGGGATGACCGAGCTCGACCGCGTCACCGGCGGCGGGTTCGTCCGCGGCTCGGTGCTGCTGGTCGGCGGCGATCCCGGCATCGGCAAATCCACCCTGCTGACGCAGGCGACAAGCCTGCTGGCGCGCGCCGGCCACCGCGTCGTCTACATCTCCGGTGAAGAGGCGGTCGCGCAGGTGCGCCTGCGCGCAGAGCGGCTTGGGCTGTCGGATGCGCCGGTGCAGCTCGCCGCCGAGACTTCGGTGGAGGACATCGTGTCGACGCTGTCGGAGGGCGCGGTCCCTCGGCTGATCGTGATCGACTCGATCCAGACGATGTGGACCGACACGGTGGAATCCGCGCCCGGCACCGTGACCCAGGTCCGTGCCTCGGCGCAGGCGCTGATCCGCTTTGCCAAGAAGACCGGTGCTGCCATCATCCTGGTCGGCCATGTCACCAAGGACGGCCAGATCGCCGGCCCCCGCGTGGTCGAGCACATGGTCGATGCCGTGATGTCGTTCGAGGGCGAAGGCTCGCAGCAATTCCGCATCCTCCGTGCCGTGAAGAACCGGTTCGGGCCGACCGACGAGATCGGCGTGTTCGAGATGACGGGCCTCGGCCTGCGCGAGGTCACCAACCCCTCCGAGCTGTTCCTGTCCGAGCGCGATCTCGGCACGCCCGGCACCGCCGTGTTCGCAGGAATCGAGGGCACAAGGCCCGTCCTGGTGGAATTGCAGGCACTCGTGGCCCCGACCTCGCTCGGCACCCCGCGCCGGGCCGTGGTCGGCTGGGACCCGAGCCGGCTCTCGATGGTGCTGGCGGTGCTGGAAGCCCATTGCGGGGTCAAGCTGTCCGGCCATGACGTCTATCTCAATGTCGCCGGCGGCCTGCGCATCAACGAGCCGGCGGCGGATCTGGCCGCTGCGGCGGCACTGGTGTCGTCCCTGGTTAATGCGCAGTTACCGACCGATGCCGTCTATTTCGGTGAGATCTCGCTGTCCGGCGTGGTCCGCCCCGTCGCGCAGACCCCAGCCCGGCTGAAGGAAGCGGCAAAACTCGGCTTCCAGCGCGCCGTGCTGCCCGAATCGGCCCGGGGTGAGACCAGCGCCGATGCCGGGTTGTCGCTGAACGCGGTCAACAGCCTGACGACATTGGTGGCCGAAATCGCCGCCCGCGGCTCGCGCCGGGGCGAATCGAACGGGCCGGCAGAGAAAAATGCCACACCGGCAAGATTCCGCCGTGGAGATGGTTAGCCGGAGGTGACGTCGGAGGCCCCCGCCGCTATACAGCCGTCACAAAAGCAGCATGGGATTGCGTGGTTGCGGCCTTGCCGGGAACGCCGTCTGCCCGTCTTTTAGGGCAGCGGCCAAACACCGATTCGCTAGAGCACCTTTGAGAGTACGAGCGGACCAGACCAGCCGATGCCAGTAACACTCCTCGACCTGATCCTGCTCGGTGTGATGCTGATTTCGGGCCTGCTCGCCATGGTCCGCGGCTTCATGCGCGAAATCCTGTCGATCGCAGCCTGGGGCGCTGCCGCGATCGTCACGCTGTACTCCTTCTCGAAGCTGCTGCCGACCGCCAAGACCTATTTCAACAACGACACTGTGGCGAGCGTGGTCGTGGTCGCCGGCGTATTCGTGGGCACCCTGGTCGTGGTCTCCGTGATCACGGTCCGAATCTCGGACATGATCCTGGATTCGCGCATCGGCGCGCTGGACCGCACGCTCGGCTTCCTGTTTGGCCTGGCTCGCGGGCTTTTGATCGTCGTGGTCGCCTTCCTGTTCTTCACCTGGCTGGTTCCAGACAAGCAGCGTCCGGACTGGGTTACAGGGGCGAAATCCCGCGTGGTGCTCCAGGGAACCGGGGATTGGCTGATGGCCCTCTTGCCCGACGACCCCGAGAACACCATCTTGAAGAGATTCAAGAAAAACAAACCAGATGATGATCAAGCTGAATCCGAGCAGCAGCCTTCGGGCAGTGGCGACGGATACAGTAAACCGGCTCGTGACAGCCTGAAAAAGCTGATCGAGAAACCTGCGGCGCGTTGATTGGCCCTAAAGAAAGGCGCGGACGAGATGCGACACCCTGACCAGGACGCCCAGCTTGATCTCGATCCAAGGGCCGGTTTGGGCCCGGCCGCTCTGGAGGTCCAGGACGATCTGGAGGGGGATACGCTGCGAGAGGAATGCGGCGTGTTCGGCATCTACGGCCATCCCGATGCCGCCGCCATCACCGCGCTCGGTCTCCACGCTCTTCAGCACCGCGGCCAGGAAGCCGCCGGCATCGTCTCCTACGACGGCAGCCGCTTTCACTCGGAACGCCGCCTCGGCCTCGTCGGCGACACCTTCTCCCGCCGCGAGGTGATCGACCGCCTGCCCGGCAATGTCGCGGTCGGCCATGTCCGTTACTCCACCACCGGCGCCACCATCCTGCGCAACGTGCAGCCGCTGTTCGCCGAGCTCAACGCCGGCGGTCTTGCCGTCGCGCATAACGGCAACCTCACCAACGGCCTGACACTGCGCCGCGAGCTCGTGAAGAACGGCGCGATGATGCAGTCGACCACCGACACCGAGGTGATCCTGCATTTGGTTGCGCGCTCCAAGCGCAGCCGTTTCATCGAGCGCTATGTCGACGCGCTGCGCGAGATCGAAGGTGCCTATGCGCTGGTCTCGCTGACCAACAAGAAGCTGGTCGGCGCGCGCGATCCGCGCGGCATTCGTCCGCTCGTGCTCGGCGAGCTCGACGGCTGTCCGATCCTGACCTCGGAGACCTGCGCCCTCGACATCATCGGCGCGCGCTTCGTGCGCGACATCGAGCCCGGCGAAGTCATCGTGTTCGACGAGAACGGCCAGGACATCCACAAGCCGTTCCCGCCGATGGCGCCCCGCCCCTGCATCTTCGAATATATCTACTTCTCCCGTCCGGATTCCATCGTCCACGGCCGTTCGGTCTACGAGGTGCGCAAGAACTTCGGTGCGCAGCTCGCGCGCGAGAGCCACGTGCCGGTCGACGTCGTGGTGCCGGTGCCGGATTCCGGCGTACCCGCGGCGGTCGGCTACAGCCAGTTCTCCGGCGTGCCGTTCGAGCTCGGCATCATCCGCAACCATTATGTCGGCCGTACCTTCATCCAGCCGACGCAGGCGATCCGCGAATCCGGCGTGCGCATGAAGCACTCGGCCAACCGGGCTGCGATCGAAGGCAAGCGTATCATCCTGATCGACGACTCCCTGGTGCGCGGCACCACCTCGAAGAAGATCGTGCGCATGATGCGCGATGCGGGTGCGACCGAAGTGCACTTCCGCCTCGCTTCGCCGCCGATCCTCTATCCCGATTATTACGGCATCGACCTGCCCGACCGCGGCGGCCTGCTCGCGGCGACGCATTCACTCGAGGAGATGCGCGAGATCATCGGCGCAGACTCGCTCGCCTTCCTGTCGATCGACGGCATGTACCGCGCCATGGGCGAACCGGGCCGCGATCCCGCCAATCCGAAATTCTCGGACCACTGCTTCACCGGGGCGTATCCGACCCATCTCACCGACCAGACCCAGACCGAGCCGCAGCCGCGGCAGCTCTCGCTGCTGGCGGAGGCGAGCTGACCACTGTCATTCCGGGGCGCGCGCAGCGCGAACCCGGAATCTCGAGATCGTGTCGTAAGCTCTGGATTCCGGGGTCGGTCCTGCGGACCGCCCCGGAATGACGAGACCATGGGGGCTTGTCCCGGCCATCCACGCCTGTAAAACCCCGCCATGACCAAACCCCTCACCGACCGCATCGCTCTCGTCACCGGCGCCTCGCGCGGCATCGGCTTCGCCACGGCCAAGGCCCTCGCTAAAGCCGGCGCGCATATCGTGGCGGTGGCGCGCACGCAGGGCGGGCTGGAGGAGCTCGACGACGAGATCCGGAAAGACGGCGGCAGCGCCACCTTGGTGCCGCTCAACCTCATCGACTCCGACGGCATCGCTCGGCTGGGCGCAGGCCTGCACGAGCGCTACGGCAAGCTCGACATCCTGGTGGGCAATGCCGGCGTGCTCGGCCCGTCCTCGCCGGTCGGCCATATCGAGCTGAAGGCCTTCAACGACGTGATGGCCGTGAACGTCTCCGCGAACTTCCAGCTGATCCGCTGCATGGAGCCGCTGCTGAAGCAGTCCGATGCCGGCCGCGCCGTGTTCATCACCTCGGGTGCGGCCAACAAGGCTACCGCCTATGTCAGCCCCTACGCAGCGTCCAAGGCCGCACTGGAAACGCTGGCCCGCGCCTGGGCGCAGGAGACCGCGAACACGAAACTGCGCGTCAACCTGTTCAACCCCGGCCCGGTCCGCACCCGCATGCGCGCCACCCTGATGCCGGGTGAGGATCCGGCGACGCTCGACACGCCCGAGCAGGTGGCCGAATTCATCGTGCCGATGTGCACGCCCGACTGGACCGAGACCGGCAAGTTCTACGATTACAAGACGCGCAGCCTGATGAGCTTCCGCGCGCCGGCCTGATTGACTCGGATGCCTCCCCGCGATTGACTGCCGCCGCTCAAACGGCAGCAAGCCGCAAAGCCAAAAAAGGGAGGTTGTCATGGCGCCATGGCATGATCGCGCAGGCCCTGCGCGTGCGCTCGCAAATGTCTCTCGAGCTTTCTTCGTCCTGATCGCAGCCAGCGCATTCGCGCTTCCCGTTGCCGCAACCGCCGGCGACGTCCCGACCTTCGCGGTCGATGCCTCCTGGCCAAAGCAGTTGCCGAACAACTGGATCCTTGGCCAGGTCGGCGGCATCACCGCCGACTGGCAGGGCCACATCTGGGTAATCCATCGCCCGCGCTCGCTGACGGACGACGAGAAAGGCGCGAGCCTCAATCCGTCGCGCTCGAAATGCTGCGTGTCGGCACCGCCCGTGCTCGAATTCGACAGCGATGGCAATCTGCTGCGGTCCTGGGGCGGTCCGGGCCAGGGTTATGAATGGGTCGGCCGCGAGCACGGCATCGAGGTCGACGAGCGCGGCTTCGTCTGGGTCGGCGGCAATGCCGACAACGACAACGCGATCCTGAAGTTCACGCTCGATGGCAAGTTCGTCGCCCAGATCGGCAAATTCGCGCCGAGCCTCGGCAGCAACGACACGACGCAGCTTGGCAAACCCGCTGAGACTGCGATCGACAAGGAGGCAAACGAGATCTACGTCGCCGACGGCTACGGCAACCGCCGCGTCATCGTGTTCGACGCGACGACGCTCGCCTACAAGCGGCACTGGGGCGCCTATGGCAACAAGCCTGATGACGCCAAGCAGGCACCCTACGATCCCAAGGCGCCGGCGGCCCAGCAATTCGGCAACCCGGTCCATTGCGTGAAGCTCGCCAAT
Source organism: Bradyrhizobium sp. 137 (assembly GCF_023074095.1). Lineage (NCBI taxonomy): Bacteria > Pseudomonadati > Pseudomonadota > Alphaproteobacteria > Hyphomicrobiales > Nitrobacteraceae > Bradyrhizobium > Bradyrhizobium sp. 137. Next base: position 242,611 of record NZ_JADPKU010000129.1, on the reverse strand, counting down.
GACGGACTGGTTTACGTCTGCGATCGCATCAACAACCGTATCCAGGTGTTCCGGAAGGACGGCAGCTTCGTGAAGGAGTTCTTCTACGAGAAGAACACGCTCGGCAACGGCGCCGTCTGGGACGTCGCGATCTGGCCTGATCCGAAGCAGACCTATATGCTCACTGCCGATGGCGAGAACAACGAGATCAGGGTGATCAAGCGCGAGGACGGCAGCGTGGTCGGCAGCTTCGGGCACAACGGCCGCAACGCCGGCCAATTCCACTGGGTGCACGCCATGGCGATCGACGGCAAGGGTAACGTGTATACCGCCGAGGTTGACACCGGAAAGCGCATCCAGAAGTTCAGGCTGACATCGGACGCGCTCAAATAGCGACTTGACGCATTTTGCCCAAAAGTTAACCGATGGATGACGCTACGACGCAGCGTCATCCGGCTTTAGGCGCATTGCCGCCGGCCATGGGACAGGCTAGAGCCAACAGCCGGAAACAAGGCTCCGCAAGAGAGCCGTCCGCTTATTTGACAATGGAGGGAACCTTTCATGACGACGACATTCGCGCGCCGGTCGGCGGCGCTTCTGGCCTGTGCCGCTTTCGGTTTTGCCACATCCGCCTACGCCCAGGACAAGACCGTCAAGATCGGCGTGCTCAACGACATGTCGAGCCTCTATGCCGACATCGGCGGCCCGAACTCCGTGGTCGCAATCAAGATGGCTGTCGAGGATTCCGGCCTGCTCAAGAAGGGCTGGAAAATCGACCTCGTCAGCGGCGACCATCAGAACAAGCCTGACGTCGGCGTCAACATTGCCCGGCAATGGATCGATACCGAGAAGGTCGACGCCATCGCCGACACGCCGAATTCCGGCGTGGCGCTCGCGGTCAGCAATGTCGTCAAGGAGAAGAACGCAGTGCTGCTCAATTCGGGCGCGGCCACTGCTGACCTGACGGGCAAGGCTTGCACGCCGAACACGATCTCGTTCACTTACGATACCTACATGCTCGCCAACGGCACCGGCAAGGCGCTCACGAAAGCGGGCGGCGACACCTGGTTCTTCCTGACAGCCGATTATGCATTTGGTCATGCGCTCGAGCGCGACACCAGCGCGGTCGTCACCGCCAATGGCGGCAAGGTGCTCGGTGGGGTCAAGCATCCGCTGAACACGGCCGACTTTTCGTCCTTCCTGTTGCAGGCGCAATCCTCCAAGGCCAAGGTGATTGGGCTCGCCAATGCCGGCGGCGACACCACCAACGCGATCAAGCAGGCCGCCGAGTTCGGCATCGTTCAGGGCGGCCAGAAGCTCGCCGCGCTGCTGCTCTTCATCAACGACGTGCATTCGCTCGGTCTGAAGACGGCGCAGGGACTGACCTTCACCGAATCCTTCTATTGGGACCTGAACGATCAGACCCGCGCCTGGTCGAAGCGCTTCTCGGCGCAGGCCAACAAGAACGCGATGCCTTCGATGACCCAGGCCGGCAATTACGCCATGGTGCTGCACTATCTCAAGGCGATGGAAGCGCTTGGCGGCAATCCGCATGACGGCGCCAAGGTCGTCGCCAAGATGAAGGAGCTGCCGACCGACGACCCGCTGTTCGGTAAAGGCCCGCTGCGCGAGGACGGACGCCGCCTGATCCCCGCCTACCTGTTCGAGGTGAAGAAGCCCGAGGAATCGAAGGGGCCGTGGGACTATTACAAGCAGATCGCCACGATCGCGGCGGAAGACGCGGCCAAGCCGCTCAAGGACAGCGATTGCCCGCTGGTGAAGAAGTAGGCGAGGCAACGCTGCCGTAGGGTGGGCAAAGGCGCGTAAGCGCCGTGCCCACCTTCTCTCCGCGAACTGACGAAGCAGCGGGGGGCACGCTTCCGCCTTCGCTCTTCGAGCTACGGCGGACAAGCCGCTCCTGCCATCCTACGAGACTGTCTTGGTCGCACCCAGCGACCGCACCGCGATCGCCACGCAGACCACCATCAGCACCGCCGCAAGCAGGAACGGCGCGCCGGGCAGATGCAGCGGCGCGCTGGCCCCGATGAAGTAGGAAAATGTCAACGTGAACAGGAACGGGCCGACGAGCTGCGACACGCTCTGCACGCTCGCGGTCGCGCCCTGCAACTGGCCCTGCTGATCGGGTGCAACCAGCCGCGTCATCAGCGATTGCGAGGCGGCGCCGGAGATCCCCCATAGCGCCAAAACGGGAATGCCGAGCCAGGATAGCGGTCCGGTCGGCGCAGCGCCCAAGACCACAAAGCCGATCGCGCCACAACACAGGCCCAGCAGCAGCGCGTTCCGCTCGCCGAGCGCGCGCACAATCGGGCCGATGGCGAGTCCCTGCACCACCATGGCACAGATGCCGACCATGGCGAGCGTCAGCCCCACGGTCTTGGAATCCCAGCCGTAGCGATATGTCGCATAGAGCACGAAGGTCGAGGGCAACACAACATGCGCGACCTGCGCAATGAAATTGACGACCGACAAGGCGGCAAGCACCGCGTTGGACCGCAGCAGGTGCAGCGCGCCGACCGGATTGGCACTCCTCCAGCGGAACGGCGCACGCCTGTCGGGCGAAAGCGATTCCGGCAGGACGAAAAGCCCGTAGAGCGCATTGGCGAAGCTCAAGGCCGCCGAGGCCCAGAACGGCAGGCGTGGATCGATGTCGCCAAGCAGGCCGCCGAGCGCCGGGCCCAGGATGAAGCCGGCACCGAAGGCCGCGCCGATCCTGCCGAAGACCGCCGCGCGCCGCTCCGGCGGCGTGATGTCCGAGATATAGGCGAAGGCGGTCGAGATGCTCGCCGAGGTGATGCCAGAGATCACGCGGCCGATGAACAGCCAGACCAGCGACGGCGCCAGCGCCATCAGCACGTAGTCGGCCGCAAGCCCGAAATTCGACAGCAGCACCACGGGCCGCCGCCCGAAGCGATCCGACAGCGCGCCGAGCAGTGGCGAGAACACGAACTGCATCAGCGCCCAGGCGGTGCCGAACAGGCCGAAGATGCGGGCCGCGTGCGCGGTGTCGTTGTCGACGAAGCTCTCGATCAACTTCGGCAGGATCGGCATGATCACGCCGAGTGCCAGCATGTCGAGCAGGATGGTGACGAAGATGAAGGCGACGGCACCACGCCGGACCGGCGCGGCGCTCTGCGCCATCGCCTCGCCCGTCTCCCCGCTCACGACGGCCGCTTGCGCTTATGCGCGAAGGGATTGGCCTTCTCGCGCAAGGTGATGCGCACCGGAGTACCCGGCAGCTCGAAAGTCTCGCGCATGGAATTGGTGAGGTAGCGCAAGTAGGACTGCGGCACCGCATCGGCACGCGAGCAGAACAGCACGAAGCTCGGCGGGCGCGCTTTCGTCTGGGTGATGTAATTCAGCTTCAGCCTGCGGCCGGACACCGCGGGCGGCGGATTGGCCTGGACCGCCTGCTCGAACCAGCGATTGAGCGCGGCCGTCGGCACCCGACAGTTCCAGATCGCGTAGGCGTCCTGGATCGCGTGCATCAGGCGGTCGATGCCCTCGCCCATCAGGCCTGATACGGCGACGATTGGCACCCCCTTGAGCTGTGGCAGCCAATGGTCGGCATCACGGCGCAGGCCCGAGATCGCGCCGCCGCCCTTGGTCTCCATCAGGTCCCATTTGTTGACGGCGAGCACGACCGCCCTTCCCTCACGCTCGACCAGATCGGCGATGCGAAGATCCTGCTCCTCGAAGCGGTTCTGCGTGTCCATCATCAGCACGACGACTTCGGCAAAGCGCACCGCGCGCAGCGCGTCGGCCACCGAGAGCTTTTCCAGCTTCTGCTCGATGCGCGAGCGACGGCGCAGGCCTGCGGTGTCGAACACGCGGAAATCGCGGCCCTTCCAGTTGATCTCCACTGCAATAGAATCGCGTGTGGTGCCGGCTTCCGGGCTGGTCAGCAGGCGCTCCTCGCCGAGCAGATGGTTGATCAGCGTCGACTTGCCGGCATTGGGCCGGCCGACGATAGCGACCCGGATCGGGCGCGTCGCTGCCTCTTCTTCGGAAAGCTGTTCGTCGTCCTCGTCTTCGTCGTCGTCAACGGGCGCGGGCATCAGCTTAGCCAAGGCATCGTAAAGCTCGCCCATGCCCTCGCCATGCTCTGCCGAGATCTGGATGGGATCGCCTAGGCCGAGGGCAAAGGCCTCCATCGCCCCCGCATCGCCATGCTTGCCTTCGCTCTTGTTGGCGACCAGCAGCACCGGCTTATTGGCCTTGCGGGCGAAATCGGCGAAAGCGCGATCGGTGGGCGTGAGGCCGATGCGGGCATCGATCACGAAGAACAGCGCGTCGGCCTGCGCGATCGCGGTCTCGGTCTGCTCCTGCATGCGCGCCGTCAGCGAGCCCTTGGCGCCCTCGTCGAGACCGGCGGTATCGATGATGGTGAATTCGAGATCGCCGAGCCTCGCCTCGCCCTCGCGGCGGTCGCGGGTGACGCCAGGGAGGTCATCGACGAGCGCCAGCTTCTGTCCGACCAGGCGGTTGAACAGCGTCGATTTGCCGACATTGGGCCGGCCGATGATGGCGATCGTGAAGGGCATCAGTCATTCGTGCGCTGCCGGAGCCGCGTCTGTCAATGCAGTGAAAGTAATTGTTTGAGCATGATCTTTTCGGAAAACCGCTTCACACTTTTCCGGATCATGCTCTAGCGCGAGAAGCTGCCACTCGGCAGCGGCGCCGGGAAAGCGCCCTGCGATTGCTGCTGCGTGGTCTGGGTCGGTTGCGCCTGCTGGACCGGCTGATCCGGCGGCGGCGCGGTGGTGCGCTTGCGGACGATCTTATGCTTGGGCGACGGAGCGGTGGTAGACGGCGCAGCCTCCGGCTGGGCCTCGCCATCGACCTCGGCGCCAGCGGGCGCGGCGGCCGCAGCGGCTGGCTGCCTGGACTTCGTCGCCTTCGCCCCCTTCACAGGCTTGGCCGGCTCGGGCGGCGGCTCCGCGGGCAAAGCCGCGACGGCAGGCGCGTTCGGATCGGGCTGCTGCTGCGCACCCTTGTACATCTCCTTCGGCACGCCCTGCTCGAGGCCCGGCACACCCTCTGGGAAGACCGGCTTGCGGTCGCCTGGCAGCTTCTTCTTGGTATCGAGGAAGTCGAGCATGTCGCTTGGATCGAAGCTGGAGCAGCCGCCTAGGACGCCCGTGAAGGCGATCAGGACGGCGGCTGCGATCAAGCGTGGCGTGCGGCGCATCTTGTGTCTCGTTTGCGTCAGAGGGCCGTCGTCAGCTCTTGGCGACGGGCGGCAGCAGAGCCTGGAGCGCCTCGGCGCGCGAGCGCAGGCCGGGCGGTGTTTCGCCGTCCTCGGCAATCGCGTCGAGCCATTTGCGGGCCGCGGTCATGTCGTTGTTGCGCCAGGCCGACAACGCCAGCATCTCGCGGGCGCTGTGGCGGAAGGTCGATTTGGGCGCGGCGGAGGCGTCCAGCCGTTGCTGCATGTCGGCGTAGCTGGCGCTGTCGAGGAGCAAGCCGGCCGCGCGGATCTTGGCCAGATCCTGCCACTCGCCGCCGACGCCGCGGTCGGCGGCAATGTCGTCATACATCTTCGCGGCGGCCTTGGGATCGCGGGCAGCGGCCTCTGCCGCAGCGCGCAGCCGCGCCAGGGTGCGATAGCCGGACGGGGCCTTGGCGGCGAGCTCGGTGAAGGCCTTTTCGGCGTCGGCGTGCTTGTCCTGCTCGGACAGCTCGACGGCCTTCTCGAAGGCGGCGCCGGCCTCGGCGGCCTTCTTGGCCTCCAGATATTGGTAGCCACGCCAGCCAGCAACGGCGGCCACGATCAGCACCATCAGGGCGATGAAGTAGATCGAATACTTGTCCCACAGCTTCTTGAGCTGTTCGCGACGTACTTCCTCATCGACTTCGTCAAATAGTTCAGACACTTATGCTAATCCCATGCCCGTCCGGGTGCGCGCGCCAAAGCATTCGCGTCAGGAATCCCGTCCCCGTGTGGCGGCGAGGTACCCTAACGATATGGCGGTGGCAAGGCAAAGCCAGCTCGATCAAGGCGTTAACCACTCCGGGACAGCCCGGAGCCGCCTGTCTGGCTCAGCTTCCGAGCAGCTCCCGCAACTGCCGCTTCAGCACCTTGCCATTGGCATTCCGCGGCAATGGCTCGGCGGTGATCGCCACGGTCTCGGGGACCTTGTAGTCGGACAGCCGCTCCGCGCACCAGGCCCGCAGGGCCTCGCTGGCAACCGGGCTGCGCGTCACCACTACCGCATGGACGCGTTCGCCCAGCACCGGGCAGGCCCTGGCGATGATCGCGCTCTCGACCACCGCGGGATGGCCGGCGAGCACGGATTCGACCTCGGCCGAATAGATCTTCAGGCCGCCGCGATTGATCATGTCCTTCTGCCGGTCGAACACGCGGACAAACCCTTCCGCGTCGACGGAGCCGAGATCGCCGGAGTGCCAGAAGCCGCCTGTGAAGCTTTCGGCCGTGGCCTTCGGGTTGTTCCAATAGCCCTTGATGACGGAGGCACTCTGGATCCAGAGCTCGCCGATCTCCCCGGGCGGCAGCTCGCGCCCCCCGGTGTCCATCGCGACAATGCGCGCGCCCGGGCACGGCAGGCCGACGCTGTCGATATGGCTCTGCGTCAGCTCGCCCGGCATGATGGTCGAGGGCGAGGTCGTCTCGGTCGCGCCGTAGCAATTCATCAGCTTCAGGCCGGGGATCTTCGCCTTGAGCTTCTCAATGGTCGCGACCGGCATCGGCGCGCCGCCAAAGCCGCCGATGCGCCAGCTCGACAGATCGTAGTTGTCGAAATCTGGTTGCAGCAGGCAAAGATTATACATCGCCGGCACCATCACCGTGTAGGTGACGCGCTCGCGCGCAGCGAGCTTGAGATAGTCGGCCGCCTTGAACTCCGGCATGATGATCAGCGCGCCTGCGCAGCGGATCATGGTCGTGACGTTGGCAACAACGCCGGTGACGTGGCCGAGCGGCACCGCGGCGATCGAGCGATCCGCCGCCGTCAATTGCAGGCAGGACACGAACACCATCGAGGAATGGATGATGTTGCAATGGGCCAGCATCGCGCCCTTCGGCTTGCCCGTCGTGCCCGAGGTGTAGAGGATCATCGCGGTGTCCTCCTCATTCACCTCGACCGAGGCAGGCGCCGACGCATTGTCAGCGAGAGCGGAGAAGCGCGACCGGGCCGGATCGTCGTCAATGGCGATGCGGTGGATCACATCGGGCACATCCTGCGCATCGGGCAGCCGCTCGGCGAGCGCTGCCTCGTGGATCAGGACCTTCGCGCCGCAATCCGTGAGCACATAGGCGATCTCCGGCTTCTGCTGGCGCGTGCTGAGCAGCACCGTGACCAGTCCCTCATGCGCGGCGGCGAACAGCAGCAGCGGAAATTCGATGCGGTTGCCGAGCAGGATGGCGACGCGGTCGCCGCGTTGCAGGCCGAGCTGGCGAAAGCCGGCCGCGATCCGCGCGGACTGCTCGACGGCTTGTCGCCAGCTCAGGCGGACATCGCCGCAAATCAGCGCGTCGCCATCACCGTTGCGCGCGGAGGCTTCCGCGATCATGGCCCACACGCTCGACGGCCGATCGCAAAATGCCGGCACCACCCGATCGCCAAAGCGCGCCTCGAACCGCATCGGCGGAATCTGAGATTGCGACCAATCCATCGAAGGGCCCTCGGCTTATTGCTCTTGCCAACTATCGCCCATGGACGTCCAGGCTTCGTCTTGTGCTGACCGGCTAGACGCCGATGACGGGAACACCGATTACGACCGGATGGAACGCGAAGGCCAGCGCGAGATAAGCGACACTTCCGACCGCGACCGCGATCAAATCGTTGGTGACACCGCCCACCGGGATCGGCGGACCGCCGGCATCGGTGCGGTGCTTGAGCGTGATACGATCATACACCGCCCAGCCCAGGAACGAGCCGAACAGAATGATGGAGCCGAGATCGCCATTGGCGAGCAGATGCGCGGCCGCCCACAGCTTGATGCCGGTCAGCATCGGATGCTTCAGTGTCGCATAGATGCGGCCGCGCAGGTACGAGGCCACCACCAAGATGACGGCCGGCAGCATCAAGGCGAGCGTGATGTGCTTCAGCACCTTCGGCGGGTACCAGACGTCGATCCAGCCGGAGCTGCGATAATGGGCAAAGCCCCAGATGATCAGCGCGAGCCCCGCGAGCGAAACGAGCGAATAGACAATCTTGTAGGTCCCCTCGCCCAGCCTCGCGATCGCCTCTGCGCGCGCCTTTCGTTTCGTCGTGAAAATATGGGCCGCGAAAAACAGCACCAGCCCCAGCATCATGACCAGCAGACCCACGACATCCTCCCCCTCAAGCAGCCCCGCATCTGAAGTATCATCGATTGGCCGCCGCTCGCAACTCTCACCGCTCATGGTGAGGAGGCGCGAAAGCGCCGTCTCGAACCACAGAGGCCCCCTCTGTCACAGCCCGGCCTTCATCCTTCGAGACGCGCGTGAAGAACGCGCTCCTCCGGATGAGGAGATAGAGCTGCGCTATTTGGCAAGCTCGCGATTATCGACATAGCGGATCGCGATCGGCCTGCCCGCCAGCGCGCCGCCAAGGCCGCTGGTGAATTTCAGCGGCAGGCATGCATTCAGCGATGCGTTGATGGCATTGAGATAGGTCGTGCGAGTGTCGGCCGGCACGCCCGCGGTCGCGTATGTCAGGCGCGGCGGGCCGATCAGACCACCCGACTTGTTGAAGCTGAAGCGCACCGACATCTGCATGCCGGCGCGCGAATTGTCCGACGGCGGCGACCAGCAGCTGCGCAGCGCGGCGAAGAGGTCGCCGATCGTGTTGAGATCGTGATCCGGCCTCTGATATTTGGCACGATCGGCCTCGGACGGCACGCTCTCGATCGTAAGCTGGAGGTTCTGCCCGTAAGGATAGTCGATCTCGGGAATGCAGGGACCCTCTTCGAGCACGCTGCAATAGGACGGCGTGCAGGGCCCGCCATCGAGCACGCTGCAGGGCTCGTGCGAGAACGGGATGGGATTGATCTGCCGGGGCCGCGCGGCGGCGACACTCACGGCCAAGAAGGTCAGCAGCAGAACCAGGATTGCGCGCAGCATTGAGAAGCACCGCGATGAGCGACCACCATCATCTTGGGAGATCTTGCAGCGGCTTCAAGCCCATCTCGTGTTCACATGCGCGCGTTCAAACGCGGTTTCGCCGCCGGGCCGAACCCGCTCACTATTCCAGGGGATGGTTGTTGAGCCGAGAGGCGCGCTGGATGCTCCACCTTCGCGGGCATGACAGCTGAGGGGTGGCTGCACAGCGGAGGGGGTAGCCGCCCTACGCCTTCTTCTTGACGTCCTTGACGTTGGTGAACTCGATGCCCTCGGCGCGCTCGCGGGTGTAGCCGAGATAGAACTCGTTCCGCGCCAGATACACGGGATCGCCGTCGACATCGTCGGCGATGCTCGAGGTGTTGGCGGCAATGAAGGTGTCGAGCTTCTTGCGGTCCTCTGAGGAGACCCAGCGTGCCAGCTGGAACTCGCTGACCTCGAACTCGACCGGAAGTGAATATTCCGCCTCCAGCCGCGCTTTGAGCACATCGAGCTGGAGCGCGCCGACGACGCCGACCAGCGCGGGCGCGCCGTCGCGCGGGCGGAACACCTGCACCACGCCCTCCTCCGACATCTGCTGTAGCGCTTCCTTGAGCTTCTTCGCCTTCATCGCGTCGGTGAGACGGACGCGGCGGACGATTTCCGGCGCAAAGCTCGGCACGCCGACGAAGTTGAAATCCTCGCCCTCGGTCAGCGTATCGCCGATGCGCAGCGTGCCGTGGTTGGGAATGCCGACGACGTCGCCGGCAAAGGCCTCATCCGCAACCGAACGATCCTGCGCGAAGAAGAATTGCGGGCTCGACAGCGGCATGCTCTTGCCGGTGCGCACCAGCTTGGCCTTCATGCCGCGGCTGAGCTTGCCCGAGCAGAGCCGCGCAAACGCGATGCGGTCACGATGGTTCGGATCCATGTTGGCCTGGATCTTGAATACAAAGGCGCTCATGCGCGGATCGGTGGCCTCGACCTTGCGCTGGTCGCTGTCCTGCGCGCGCGGCTCGGGCGCGAACTTGCCGAGGCCCTCCAGGAGGTCGCCGACGCCGAAATTGCGCAGCGCGCTGCCGAAATAAACCGGCGTCAGATGGCCCTCGCGGAACGCTTCGAGCTCGAACGGTTTTGACGCTTCGGTGACGAGATCGAGCTCGTCCTTCACCGCGGACACGTCCAGATTGGCATTGAGCTTGGCGAGCTCTTCGATCTCGATCTGCTGCGCCGCGCCGGTCTTGGCGCCGCCGCCTTCGAGCAGGCGCACGCCGCCATTGACGACGTCATAAGTGCCGAGGAAGTCACGGCCGCGGCCGACCGGCCAGGTCATCGGCGTGGTGTCGAGCGCCAGCGTCTTCTCGATCTCGTCCAGCAGCTCGAAGACGTCGCGGCTCTCGCGGTCCATCTTGTTGATGAAGGTGATGATCGGGATATCCCGGAGACGACATACCTCGAACAGCTTTCGGGTGCGCGCCTCGATGCCCTTGGCGGCGTCGATCACCATTACGGCGGAATCGACCGCCGTGAGCGTCCGGTAGGTGTCTTCCGAAAAGTCCTCGTGGCCCGGAGTATCCAGCAGGTTGAAGACGAGGCCTTCGAACTCGAAGGTCATCACCGAGGTCACGACCGAGATGCCGCGCTCGCGCTCGATCTTCATCCAGTCGGAACGCGTGTTGCGGCGCTCGCCCTTGGCCTTGACCTGGCCGGCGAGGTTGATGGCGCCACCGAACAGCAGCAGCTTCTCGGTCAGCGTGGTCTTGCCGGCGTCGGGGTGGGAGATGATCGCAAAGGTCCGCCGCCGCGCCACTTCAGCGGCAAGCGGGGAACGGGCCGGCGATTCGGCTGCGGTGGCGACGATGTCGGACATGGCGGGAGCGTTTGGCAGGGAAACTGGGCCTGATCAAGCCTCATTTGGTGATTGCGTGGCCTTCCGGCCAGCCCCATATCGGCATTTGGGAAGGACGGCCTTCCCGTTCTCAGCACCTCAGCCGCGGGGACGACCCTGCCTAGAAAGGAGGGTCGTCATGGCCTGGAGTATCCTGTTGATCGCCGGGCTTCTCGAGATCACCTGGGCGATCGGCCTGAAATACACCGAGGGCTTTACCAGGCCTGTTCCGTCCGTCGTCACGCTCGCGGCCATGGCCGGCAGCGTCATCTTGCTCGGACTCGCTCTCAAATCACTGCCCGTCGGAACCGCCTACGCTGTCTGGACCGGAATCGGCGCGGTCGGCACCGCGACGCTCGGCATCATCCTGTTCGGCGAGCCGGCCACGGCGTTCCGCCTCGCCAGCATCGCGCTCATCGTCGCCGGAATTGCGGGCCTAAAGTTCGTTACTTGACGAAGATCTTGACCACCCACCAGGTCAGCGCGGCGACGATGGCCGAGGCCGGGATCGTGATCACCCAGGCATAGACGATCGAGCTCGCGACGTTCCAGCGCACCGCCGAGACGCGGCGGGCGGCGCCGACGCCGACGATGGCGCCGGTGATGGTGTGGGTGGTCGAGACGGGAACGCCGAGGAAGGTCGCCATGAACAGGGTCGCAGCGCCCCCGGTCTCGGCGCAAAAGCCCTGCATGGGCGTCAATTTGGTGATGCGCAGGCCCATTGTGCGGACGATGCGCCAGCCGCCCATCAGCGTGCCCAGCGCCATCGCGGCCTGGCAGGACAGCACGACCCAGAACGGCACCGAGAATTCGCTGCCGAGATGACCCTGCGAATAGAGCAGCACCGCGATGATGCCCATCGTCTTCTGGGCGTCGTTGCCGCCATGGCCGAGCGAATAGAGCGAGGCGGAGGCGAATTGCAGGATGCGGAAGGCGCGATCGACGGCGAAGGGCGTCGAGCGCACCGAGGCCCAGGACACGATCGCCACCAGCATCATTGCGAGCAGGAAGCCGACCAGGGGCGACAGCACGATTGCCAGCACCGTCTTCGACAATCCGCTCCACACTGCCGCCGAAATGCCCGCCTTGGCCATGCCGCCGCCGACGAGCCCGCCGATCAGCGCATGCGAGGACGATGACGGGATGCCGAGCGCCCAGGTCACGAGGTTCCAGACGATGGCCCCGACCAAGGCCGCAAAGATCACTTGGGCGTCGACGATGGAGGGATCGATGATGCCGGTACCGATGGTCTGGGCGACGTGCAACCCGAACACCATGAAGGCGACGAAATTGAAGAACGCGGCCCAGAATACCGCAAATTGTGGCCGCAGCACGCGGGTCGAGACGATGGTCGCGATCGAATTGGCGGCGTCATGGAGCCCGTTCAAGAAATCGAACAGCAGCGCGACGGCGATCAAGCCGACCAGGACGGGAAGAGCCAACGCAGCATCCACAGCGGCCCTGCCTCAGTTTTTTCGCATGATCTCCGCGCAAACGCGTTCAGCGCTTGTCGCGAAGGAAAACCGCGGCACATTTTTCCGGATCATGCGTTACACTTGCTCGATCACGATGCTGTTGATCTCGTTGGCGACGTCGTCGAAACGGTCGGCCACCTTCTCGAGATGGTCGTAGATCTCTGCGCCGACGATGAAATCCATCGCGTTGCCCGCGCGATGCTTGAGGAACAGCTCCTTCAGCCCGATGTCATGGAGGTCGTCGACGCGGCCCTCCAGCTTGCCCAGCTCTTCGGTGATCGCCGTCAGCATGGCGACGTTCGGGCCGATCGACTGCATCAGCGGCAGCGCGCGCCCGACCAGATTGGCGCATTCGATCAGAAGCCCGCCGATCTCGCGCATCGGCGGCTCGAAGGCGCGGACCTCGAACAGCATCACGGCTTTCGCCGTCTGCTGCATCTGGTCGATGGCGTCGTCCATCGAGGTGATCAGGTTCTTGATGTCGCCGCGGTCGAACGGAGTGATGAAGGTGCGGCGCACCGCCGTCAGCACTTCGCGGGTGATGTTGTCGGCGTCGTTCTCGAACTGGTTGACGCGCTGGCAATAGACCGGCGTTTCCTCGCCCCCGTTGAGCATGCTCTGGAGCGCGATCGAGCCCTGGATCACGGTCTGGGCATGACGGTCGAACAGGTCGAAGAACCGTTCCTCCTTGGGCAGGAAAGCACGAAACCATCGCATCATGGGGATAGGCTACCGGTTGGAAAAATGGCCTGGCCCGAATGGGCCGTCATGAAACTGTCATAGACCATTTTCGATCCACGCGCGTGTCATCTCACGCCCGCGGCGCCGGATCATCCACCGCTTTCGAGCGACCGGTAAACCGATTTTAAATCAGCTACTTAGAGCGATCGCCGGAAGTAATGCGCGATTTCGCCGATGACCCCGCGGCGGAAGGTGAGCACGCAGATCACGAAGATCGCGCCTTGGATCACCGTCACCCATTGGCCGAAGCCCGCCAGATATTGCTGCATGGCGATGATCACGAAGGCGCCGATCACGGGACCGAAGATGGTTCCGAGACCGCCGACCAGCGTCATCAGGACGACCTCGCCCGACATCGACCAGTGCACGTCGGTGAGCGAGGCGTTCTGCGCCACGAACACTTTCAGCGCACCGGCAAAGCCGGCCAGCGTGCCCGACAGGATGAAGGCCAGGAACTTGTACTGGTCGGTACGGTAGCCGAGCGAGATCGCCCGCGGCTCACTCTCGCGGATCGCCTTCAGGACCTCGCCGAACGGCGAGTTGATGATGCGGAAGATCAAGAGGAAGCCGGCGAGGAAGCCGACCAGCACGACATAGTAGAGCACGGTCGGCTTGGACAGATCGAGTACACCGAACATGTACCCTTGTGGAATGCCCTGGATGCCATCCTCGCCATGGGTGAACGGCGCCTGCAGGTAGATGAAATAAAGAAGCTGCGACAGCGCCAGCGTGATCATCGAGAAATAGATGCCCTGGCGACGGATCGAGATGTAGCCGGTCACGATCGACAGCACGAACGCGGCGGCGACGCCGACGAGGATGCCGAGCTCGGGCGGAAGCGCCCATACCTTCAGCGCATGTGCGCTGCAGTAGCCGGCAGTCCCCAGGAACATCGCGTGCCCGAACGACAGCAGGCCGCCATAGCCGACCAGCAGATTGAAGGCGCAGGCGAGCAGCGCAAAGCACAGCGCCTGCATCACGAAGAACGGATAGACTCCTGTGAACGGCACCGACGCCAAGAGCAGCGCCATCACTACGAACACGATCATCTCGTCGCGCACCGTGCGCGGGGTTACCGGCAGCGTGTCGTCCGTCAAGGCTGTCATATCAGGCCGCCCTTCCCGTCAATCCCGTTGGCTTCACCAAGAGCACCAGCACCATCAGCACGAACACGACGGTGTTGGAGGCCTCGGGGTAGAAATATTTGGTCAGGCCCTCGATCACACCGAGCGCAAAGCCGGTGATGATCGAGCCCATGATCGATCCCATGCCGCCGATCACGACCACCGCGAACACGACGATGATGAGGTCGGCGCCCATCAGCGGCCGCACCTGGTTGATCGGCGCCGAGAGCACGCCGGCGAGCGCGGCAAGGCCGACGCCGAGACCATAGGTCAGCGTGATCATGCGCGGCACGTTGACGCCGAAGGCGCGCACCAGCGTCGGGTTCTCGGTGGCGGCACGCAGGTAAGCGCCGAGCCGCGTCTTCTCGATCAGGAACCAGGTCGCAAGGCACACCACCAGCGAGAACACGACCACCCAGCCGCGATACACGGGCAGGAACATGAAGCCGAGGTTCATGCCGCCCTTGAGCTGGTCCGGAATGGCGTAAGGCAGGCCGGAGGAGCCGAAATAGTTCTGGAACACGCCCTGCACGATCAGCGCGATGCCGAAGGTCAGGAGCAGGCCGTAGAGGTGGTCGAGCCCGGTCAGCCATTGCAGCATGGTCCGCTCCAGGATCATGCCGAAAATGCCGACGATGATGGGCGCCAGCAGCAACGCCCACCAATAATTGATGCCGCCGAGGTTCAGCAGGAAATATGCGACGAAGGCGCCCATCATGTAGAGCGCGCCGTGGGCGAAATTGATGATGTTGAGCATGCCGAAGATCACGGCAAGCCCGAGACTGAGCAGCGCGTAGAACGAGCCGTTGATCAGTCCCACCAGTAGCTGAGCGTAAAGAGCCTGCATCGATCCCGCACCCGGTCCCTTCGGCGTTCCCTTAAAAAGTTGCTCGCAAGCCTGATGGCCTGCGGGCCGTCATCTTACTTCTTCAAGAGCGCGCACTTGCTCTCGGACAGCGGCGTAAAGGCCTGATCGCCCGGCACCGTGCCGACCAGCTTGTAGAAGTCCCACGGTCCCTTGGACTCCGAGGGCTTCTTCACCTCGAATAGATAGGCGTTGTGAATGGTGCGGCCGTTGGGCTGGATCTCGCCCTTGCCGAACAGATCGTCCTCGGTCGGCATCGACTTCATCTTCTCGACCACCTTGACGCCGTCATGCGGATTGCCGCCGAGCGCTTCGAGGGCCTTGAGATAGTGCCGCACGCCCGCATAGACGCCGGCCTGCACCATGGTCGGCGGCGCATTGTTCTTCATCTTCTCGGCGAAGCGCTTGGAGAACGCCCGGGTCTGGTCGTTCATGTCCCAATAGAACGTCTCGGTGAAGTTGAGGCCCTGCGCCGTCTCGAGGCCGATCGCCTTGACGTCGGTGAGGAAGAGCAGCAGCGCCGCCAGCTTCTGACCGCCCTTGACGATGCCGAACTCGGCCGCCTGCTTGATGGTGTTGGTGGTGTCGCCGCCGGCATTGGCCAGGCCGATGATCTTGGCCTTGGAGGCCTGCGCCTGAAGCAGGAACGAGGAGAAGTCCGGCGTGTTCAGCGGATGCTTGACGCCGCCGACCACCTTGCCGCCGTTGGCGGTGATGACCGCCGTGGTGTCGCGCTCGAGCGCCGCGCCGAAGGCGTAATCCGCGGTCAGGAAGAACCAGGTGTCGCCGCCGGCCTTGACCAGCGCCTGGCCGGTGGTGTGGGCCAGCATGTAAGTGTCGTAGGTCCAGTGCACGGTATTGGGCGAGCACTGCGCGTTGGAGAGGTCCGAGGTCGCCGCACCGGAATTGATATAGACGCCGTTCTTTTCCTTGATGACGTTGTTGACGGCGAGCGCGACGCCCGAGTTCGGCACATCGACGATGACGTCGACCTTGTCCACGTCGAACCATTGCCGCGCGATCGCGGTGCCGATGTCGGGCTTGTTCTGGTGATCGCCCGAGATGATGTCGATCTTCCAGCCCTTCGCCGCGAGGCCAGAATCCTCAACGGCCATCTGCGCGGCAAGCGTCGAGCCCGGCCCGCCGAGATCGGCGTAGAGGCCGGACTGATCGGATAGCGCGCCGATCTTGACGGACTTGTCCTGCGCGGACGCGACGCCTGCTGCGGCGAAGGTAAGCGCGGTCGTCAGCAGCAATGACGCAATCGACCTGGTCTTCATGCAACTTTCCTTTTTGAATTTTTTCGTTGGCAGTTCTAGACACCCAAATAGGTGTGGAGCTTGTCCATGTTGGCGGCAAGCTCCGCATTGGAGAATCCGTCGATGATCTTGCCGTGCTCGACCACGTAATAGCGGTCGGCAACAGTGGATGCGAAGCGGAAGTTCTGCTCGACGAGAAGGATGGTGAAGCCTTCCTTCTTGAGCCGCGCAATGGTGTGGCCGATCTGCTGGATGATGACGGGCGCAAGGCCCTCCGTCGGCTCGTCCAGCATCAGGAAGCTCGCGCCCGTGCGCAGGATGCGCGCGATCGCCAGCATCTGCTGCTCACCGCCCGAGAGCTTGGTGCCCTGGCTGTTGAGCCGCTCCTTCAGGTTCGGGAACAGGTCGAAGATCTGATCGAGCGGCAGCCCGCCTTCGCGGACCACCGGGGGCAGCAGCAAATTCTCCCGCACGTCGAGACTGGAGAATATGCCCCGCTCCTCGGGGCAGAAGGCGATACCCATCCGCGCGATCTTGTCGGAGGTCGCGCGGATGATGTCCTGATTGTTGAACTTCACCGAGCCGGTTCGCTTGCCGATGATGCCCATGATCGATTTCAACGTGGTCGTCTTGCCGGCGCCGTTGCGCCCGAGCAGGGTGACGACCTCGCCCGCATTCACGTCGAAGTTGATCCCGTGCAGGATGTGGGACTCGCCGTACCAGGCTTCCAGGTTGCGGACTTGAAGGATGTTTCCGCCGGTCGCGGCCTTTGCCGGAGCCTCGGCGATCGCAGTGTCAGGCATGACCGGCTCCCAGATAGGCTTCCTTGACGCGCTCGTCCTTGGTGAGCTCGGAGTAATGGCCCTGCGCGAGCACCTGCCCGCGCGTCAGCACGGTGATGATGTCGGAGAGATTGGCCACGACGCTCAAATTATGCTCGACCATCAGGATGGTATATTTCGCGGAGATGCGCTTGATCAGCGCCGCGATCTTGTCGATGTCCTCGTGACCCATGCCGGCCATCGGCTCGTCCAGCAGCATCATCTCGGGGTCGAGCGCGAGCGTGGTTGCGATCTCCAGTGCGCGCTTGCGTCCGTAGGGCATCTCGACCGCCGGCGTATTGGCAAACTCGCTGAGGCCGACATCGTTCAACAGCTCGCGCGCGCGATCGTTGAAGCGGTTGAGCACGGATTTGGAGCGCCAGAAGTCGAACGAAGAGCCGTGCTGGCGCTGAAGGGCGACGCGGACGTTCTCCAGCGCGGTGAGATGCGGAAAAACCGCCGAAATCTGGAACGAGCGAACCAAGCCCATGCGCGCCACGTCGGCCGGCGCCATCGCAGTAATGTCCTGTCCCTTGTACAGGATCTTTCCGGCAGACGGTTTGAGGAACTTGGTCAAAAGATTGAAGCACGTCGTCTTGCCGGCCCCGTTCGGACCGATCAACGCATGAATGCTCCCACGGCGAACCTTGAGCGCAACGTCGCGGACGGCGAAGAAGCCCGCGAACTCCTTGGTCAAGCCTTCCGTTTCGAGAATGAACTCATCGGCCAAACAGATTTCCCCCTGCCCGCGCGACGCGCTGGCCGCGCGTGGCTGTCCTTGTTGCTTCGGCTTTCCGGAGGCCTTGGAGCCCCTCCGGAACGCCGCCTCCGGGCGCGGAATATGCCGGAGGTGACGGGGGTTAGGCAAGGCGGAAAGCTGAGCAGATCAGGCCTCCGGCTGGGATACAAATGCTCCCTTAGTCGGAGATGTTTTGATGTCGTGCCTGCCCGGCCTCCCGGTTCGCAAGGCACCGGTCGTCAAGCCGTCGTTAACGGTCTTTCGTCTCCCGCGCCAGCCTTCATAGAAAATTTTCCCGCGGCATGGATCATGTGCGGGTTTTGACATGCCGGGAATATTGTTTTGGATTTCGCAAGCGCCGCGCCCTCCGTCGTCAAGTCGATCAGGCAGCGTGATCTCCTGAACACGTGGCTGCGACTTTATGCGCGCCAGCAGGTCGCACCGGCGATCTGGGAGTACCAGCCCGCGCGGCTCGAGGAAGAGCTGTCCGATCTCATCTATTACACGGTAGACAATTCGACGCCGACGCCGCACCTGATCATCCAGAGCGAAGGCACGCGCATTTCGCGCGCCTATGGCCACAGCGGCAAGGGCATCCTGCTGCACGACTATGTCGGACCGCGGCTCGCGCCCTTCGTGATGCCCATCTATCACGAATGCGTTGCGCGCGGGCTTCCGATCTACAGCGTTGCCGACATCGACGACATCTACGGTCGCATCGTCGCCTATGAACGGCTGTTGCTGCCGTTCTTGACCGAGGACAAGGTCAGCCACATCATCGCGTCGGTGAAGACCTTCTGCGAGGACGGCGGCTTCGAGATCAAGAATCTGATGCGCGGAAATGACGCGCCGCCGCGTCCGAGACTGCGCGTCGTGATCGACCGCGACCTCTTTCATCGCGCGCCTGGTCGCATCGCAGCAGCCGACGTGGTCGAGATCGCCGACCAGTCCGGCCCAAGCGTCACCGCCGAGACCATCGAACTGAATTAGCGCGCCTTGGCTTCAGCGTTCTTGGCGCCGACTTCCTTGGCATAGATATCGGGCTTGAATCCGACCAGCAGCTTGCCGCCAATTTCCAGCACCGGCCGCTTGATCATCGATGGTTGCGCTAGCATCAACGCCAGCGCCTTCTTCTCGCCGAGCCCTTCCTTGTCGGAATCAGGGAGCTTTTTGAAAGTCGTGCCGGCGCGATTGAGCAACGTCTCCCAGCCGACCTTTTCGCTCCATTGCTTGAGCTTGTCCTTCTCGACTCCCGCCGTCTTGTAGTCGTGAAACTCGTAAGGCACGCCATGGCTGTCGAGCCAGGTGCGCGCCTTTTTCATGGTGTCGCAGTTCTTGATGCCGTAGATGATGTTGGGCAAGTCGTCCTCGCGCATGCGTCGCATGGTGACCGCAGCGTTGTACGAAACTCCGGTTCGCGCGACAATATTGCGAACGACGCCATTTGCCGAACGGATGGACTATGCACGTCACTCACGACCCCGCGGCCGCCGCCTCGCCGGCCATCGACTTCAACAGCTTCCTCGCGGTCGATATCCGCGTCGGCACCATCGTCGACGCCAAGCCGTTTCCGGAGGCGCGCAAGCCGGCCTTTCGGCTATGGATCGACTTCGGCCCTGCGATCGGCGTCCGCAAGAGCTCGGCGCAGATCACCGAAAATCATCCGCTCGAGACGCTGGTGGGGCTGCAGGTCGCGGCCGTCGTCAATTTCCCGCCGCGCCAGATCGGCCCGGTCGTATCCGAGGTGTTGACCCTCGGTTTCCCCGATGCTGCCGGCAAGGTCGTGCTGGTGCAGCCGAGCAAGCCCGTGCCCAACGGCGGACGGCTGTTCTAGCGGCACACGAGCCAAGAGCCGCCCCGCCGCCGCTGGCAGGGCGCGTCAGCCACTTCACCGCCTTATCTCCCGGTCCGGCGCCGGCAGGTCTTGACCTCGCTGCCGCTCTGCTTTAAAAATGACTGATCGATCGGTTTTTATGTAGATCACCGAGAATTTGTGCGTCGCTGACAAAACTCCAAAGTGATCAATCTGTCAGTTATTTATGGACTGAGCCGATGCCCAAGATCAGCGACAAGAAGCGCGAAGGCCGGCGGCAGCAGATCCTCGAAGCGGCCCTCGCCTGCTTTGCCGAGAACGGTTTTCACCAGACCGGCATGGCCGATATCGTCAAGCGATCGGGCTTGAGCCATGGCGCGGTCTATCTCTATTTCCAGAGCAAGGACGATCTGATCGAAGCGCTCGCGGACGACCGGCATCGCCGTGAGGCCGTGCTCAACTCGGTCGCTCAAGGATCGGGCGATCCGATCGAAAGGCTGCACGCGCTGGTCCGCGTCTACGCGCAATGGCTTACCGATCCCGCCGGCGAGCCCCGCCGCCGTGTCGGCATTCATGGCTGGGCCGAAGCGCTGCGCAACCGCCGCGTCCGCAGCAGCGTCGTCGAAGGCATCGACATGCCGCGCGCGCTGATCGTGGCGCTGGTCGAGCGCGGCCAGCATGACGGACTCATCAAGCGCGACCTCGGCGCCGAGGCGATCGCGCGCGTGCTGATCGCAATTTTCCAGGGTTTTGTGCTGCAACAATGCTGGGGCGAGGATTTTGACGTCGACGCCTGCATGATGGCCGTTGACAGCGTGGTCGACGGCCTGCGCACGACCAAGGCGGACGTCAAGCGACGAACCAGGACATGAACGATGACCTGGATATATGAACTCCTCGCCGGCGCCGGCGTCGGTCTGGTCGCGGGATTGGCATCGGGCTTCTCGGGCACGAGCCCCGGCGGCGGCCTCGTCATCTTCTCCGTGCTGTTGCTCGGCGCCGAGCAGCACGTCGCCCAGGGCACATCTCTGATCGCACAAGTGCCGCCGACGGGCCTTGCGGGCGTACGCCGCTACTGGCAGAGCGGCAACCGCAGCCCGCTGCAATGGATCGTCTGGATCGGCATCGGATTTCTCATCGGCGGCGCCAGCGGTAGTTATGCTGCGGCCGCCACGCCCGACACAGTGCTGCAATGGACCTACGTCATCTATCTCGTCGCGCTGATCGCAGTGCTGGCGCTACGCCGCGACCGCAAGGACGGCGAGAGCAAGGCCGGCGATCCCGCCGAATTGCCGTGGCTCCCTCTGCTGCTTGTCGGCGTGCTCGCGGGCTTTTCGTCCGGCTTCATGGGCATCGGCGGCGGCCTCGCGATCACCGTCGGCCTCGCCGCGGGCCTGCGCGTACCGCAGCATCAGGCACAGCTCGTCAGCCTCATCTTCTCGGTGATCCCGACCAACAGTCCGGCGGCCTGGATTTACTGGAGCAAGGGACTGATGGTCAGCTGGCCGGCCATCATCGGCATTCTGGCCGGCCTCTGGATCGGCACCGATCTCGGCGCACGCATAGCCAATGGCGTCAGCAAATCGGTGCTGCGCCGGACCATGATCGCCCTCGTCGCGCTGATGGCGCTCTATATGACGTACAAGGCGCTGGGCTAGCCTCACGGCCGTTTCGGAATATTCAGCCCGCGCTGCACCGCCGGACGCGCGAGACCTCGTTCAAGCCAAGCGCCGACCGATTTGAACTGGCTGAACTCGACGAGTTCGCCTGCGCCGTAGAAGCCGATGAGATTACGCACCCAGCCGAGCATCGAGATGTCGGCGATCGTGTAATCGTCATCCATGAACCAGTGCCGGCCGGCGAGTTGCGTCTCCATCACGCCGAGCAAGCGCTTGGACTCGCTCACGTAGCGTTCGAGTGGCCGCCTGTCCTCGAAATCCTTGCCGGCAAATTTGTGGAAAAAGCCCACCTGGCCGAACATCGGCCCGATGCCGCCCATCTGGAAATGCACCCATTGGATGGTCTGATAGCGGCGTGCGGCGTCTTCCGGCAGAAGCTTGCCGGTCTTCTCGGCGAGGTATTGCAGGATCGCCCCGGATTCGAACAGCGGTAGCGGCCTGCCGCCCGGGCCGTTCGGATCGAGGATCGCCGGGATCTTGCCGTTCGGATTGAGCGAGAGGAATTCGGTCGTCTTCTGGTCGTCCTTGCCGAAATCGACGAGGTGGACTTCGTAAGGCAATCCAATCTCTTCCAGCATAATCGAGACCTTGACGCCGTTCGGCGTCGGCAAGGAATAGAGCTGAAGCAGTTCGGGATGTTTCGCCGGCCAACGCTTGGTGATGGGAAAGGCGGAGAGATCGGACATCGAGACCTGTGGTGCATGGACTGAGGCGTGCACAATCTAGGCAGGACGCCGTCCGGCGCAAGTCACGATTCGTCCCGGCGAACCCGCGCTTATGGCGGCAGCGTTGCGAGCGCCACGATCGGAATCATTGCTTCATGTTGCAATCGGTACTCGATGAACCGTTGGCCCGTGATCAACAGCAGGGCCGTAAAGGCAACCGCGAGCATCGCGGTCGCCAATTGGCAGGTGTCATACATAGTTATCTTGTCCCTCAGCAGCCTTTGGCTTCAACGTCGGCTCAGGAACCATGTTCCTTGGCCGCTTGAAAATATTGCTACTTTTTCCCGGTCATCGAGACAAAGCCCCTTGCGCTGTTCCAAGCGCCCGCGCAGGGACCATTAAGCCTTCCAAGCGTTATCGCCGGATGAGCATCGAGAAGCGCGCACTGCTGGACCATGCTGAGCGGTGCCGCCGCGTCGCCGGCGATCTCGCACATAGCGAAGCTGCGCGGCGGCTGCAGTCCATGGCCGAGGAGTACGAACAGAGAGCAGCAAGGCTGGACGACGATGGCGTTCATCTGAAGCAGAGTTATCCTCGCCGGCGCTACACGGGAGACGGAAGCGATCGCGAGGGCTAAGGAGGGCTCAATAGTTGATCTCCATTCTCAGGCCTCGCGGATCGATCTCGTCGTCGCCGACACGTTGCGTGCTCTCGCGCGCCGCGACCGCGCAGGCGCAGGCATCGATCAGATCGTCACGGCCGATGCCGGTGCGATAGCGAAGCGTCAGCCATGTCTCGATCTTGGTGAAGCCCCGGTCTCTCAGCAGAGCAATACGCTGCGCTTGACCACGCGGTGACGTCTTCGGCTCAAGCCGAACTCGTCCGGCCAGATTCCAGAAGATCAATTCAGGATGGGCCTCGCCGATCGTCGGTTGCCGCGCCGGCGCCATGGCATCGTCGACCTCCTTGAGCTTGTCTCTGATGTTCCAGAGCTGCGCCGATACGCCCCTGCCCTTGCCCTCCTGATCCCAGTAATAGCGATTCGCCGCAGCCATATCCGGGAACGTCCACAGGTCGCGGCGCGCGCCGAGAAACACGGCAGGGCCGATCAATTCGCGCGCACGCAGATCGCAAGCGCGATAGCCGCTCGGATTCAAGCCGATCGGCATGTCGATCATCGCGCGCGCATGCGGCAACGCGAGCAGGCGCGTCAGGCCCGGTGAGTAATCGAAGCCGTGATCGCCGCGCTCATCGATCCAGGCAGCGACCCAGCCGAAGCGAAATCCATCGAGACCGAGATAGGTTGGCACTCATTCGTCCATGTCTTGCGTCCATATCTTGCAATTTCACACGCGCCGTTGCTTGACAACCGCGGGTTGCCTCCCGCGGCCTCGCGAGCACTTCCGTTCGCGACCGACAACATGAACCGAGCGATGCTGTACCGCTACGAAAGATTTGCGCGACTGTCGAACGGCCTTCGGCCAATCCGATGTCGCATGCCCGGCTCATCGGAGCGATCTTGCCTAACCGCAAGATCGACAGTCCGCTTCTCACGGACCCTCCCGAGCCTGCCGCTCCGGAGGGTTTTTTGTTGCCCGCGGCGCTTCTCCGAAGCCTCGGTTGCGTGGATCACTACCTCGAAGACGGCGTTGAATTAATGCGAAAGGACAGCGAATCCGGACGCGGGACTGCGCCTGGAACCAGCGAAATCTCTGACAGGAGCCGCGCGTCCACTCTGTGGTGCGCGCAGGAAGTGAAGCAGGAATCACGGCCATGCGACGATCCGATCCCTACATGGAACGCGCCCGCGAGCTCTGCCTCGCCGCCGGTATCGATCCCGACTCGCGCGTCGGCGAAGGACGCGGCCAGCCGGCCTGGTGCTCGTACCGCGACGCCGCGCGCAAGGAGCATCTCGCCCGCGAAGCCAACACCGCCGCGAGCGAGCTCGCGAAGCTGCGCCCGCAGGAGGCGCGCTTCCAGAATGCGCCGCTGAAGATCTTCGGTCCGCATGAGGAGGCGACCGTGGCGCAGATGCGCAACTGCATGGCGGTCGGCAATGTCGTATCCGGCGTGATCTGCGCCGACGGCCATCTCGGTTATGCCCAGCCGGTCGGCGGCGTCATCGCCTATGAGAAGCAGATCAGCATCTCCGGCGTCGGCTTCGACATCGGCTGCGGCAACATGGCCGCAAAGCTCGACACGCGCTTCGACGATATCGTCGACATCGTGCCCACGATCATCCGCGACGTCGCCAAGACGATCTCGTTCGGTGTCGGCCGGGCCAATGCCGAGCGGGCCGAGCACGCGCTGTTCGACGACGGCGATGCCTGGCGCGAGAGCGACATGGAGGCCTATCGTCAGAAGGCGGTGAGCCAGCTCGGCACGGTCGGATCGGGCAACCACTATGTCGATCTCATGCGCGACGAGGAAGGCTTTGTTTGGGTCGGTGTCCACTTCGGAAGCCGCGGCCTCGGGCACACCTCCGCGACGCGCTATCTCAAGGCCGCCGGCGGCAAGGATGGCATGAACGTGCCGCCTGCCGTGGTCGACGAGGAGTCCGAGCTCGGCCGCCGCTACATCGCGGCGATGCAGCTCGCCGGACGTTACGCCTATGCCGGCCGCGAGTGGGTCGTCGAGCGCGTCCGCCGGATCATCGGCGGCAGCGTGACCGAGAGCGTGCACAACCACCACAACTACGCCTGGCGCGAGACCCACGACGGCCGTGATTTGTGGGTGGTGCGCAAGGGCGCGACGCCGGCGTTTCCGGGCCAGAAGGGATTCGTCGGCGGCTCGATGGGTGACGACGCCGTCATCCTCGAGGGCGTCGACAGCCCCGAAGCCAAGGCCTCGCTGTACTCGACCGTGCACGGCGCCGGCCGCCTGTTCGGACGAAGGGAGGCGAAGCGGCGCTTCTCGCGCGCGGAGATGGACCGATGGCTGAGCGAGCGCGGAGTCACCCTTGTTGGTGCCGACCTCGATGAGAGCCCGATGGCCTATCGCCGCCTGCCGGACGTGCTGGCGCAGCACGCCGGCACCGTGCGGGTGCTGCACACGCTGCGGCCGTTCGCCGTCGCCATGGCCGGCGAAGGCGAGTTCGATCCGTGGAAGGACTGACGAGGACGGGCGGGAGGCAACGCCTCCGGCTCACCTTGTGTCTGGCACAGCCGACGAGCCAGGCCGAACTCTCGTCATGTCGCGCCGACCGCCTGATAGGCCAGACGCTTGAACTCGAAGAAAAAGGGATTCCAGAACCCCATGTAGCGCTGGGCCATCAGCACGCCGGCGGTGTTGGCGTCAGGGCAGATCCACCAATGGGTGCCTGCAAGCCCGCCCCACTGGAATTCACCGGTCGAGTTCGGCGGATCAAACGGCGTCGGCGCGAAGGTGACGGCGCCACCGAGACCGAACCCCTTGCCGGGGATCGGCCCGAGATTGGCGAAGCGGATGGTCTGGCCAGCGGGCAGCTGGTTCGTCATCATCAGCCGCAGCGTCTCCGGCTTCAGCAGCGCATCAGAACCGGGCAGCAACGCGCGCACCAGCGCCAGCATGTCGGGCAAGGTCGAGACCAGACCGCCGCCGCCGGACAGCCGCGGCAACGGCCGCCGATAGGCCTGCGAATAAGGCAGATGGTCGGCCCGCGTGAGGCCGGGCTTCATGGGATCGAGCACATCAGCGCCGTTATAGAGTGCCACCAGCCTGCCCTGCTGCGCTTCCGGCACATAGAAGCCTGTATCGGTCATGCCGAGCGGATCGAAGATGCGCGCCTTGAGGAAAGCGTCGAACTGCTGGCCGGAGACGACCTCGACGACGCGGCCGAGCACGTCGGTCGCCACCGAATATTCCCAGCCGGTGCCGGGATGATAGGACAAGGGCAGATCGGCAAGCCGGTCGATCATGTCGGCGAGCGGCGTCAGCGGATTGAGCACGCGCGCCTCGTTGTAGCCTTTGAACAGCACCGTGCCCGGATCGAAGATGCCGTAGCTGAGCCCGGACGTGTGGGTCAGCAGCTGTCGGATCGTGATCGGGCCCCTCGCCGGCTCGACATCGGCAAGGCTCGCAGCCCCCGGCTTCAACACCGTGCGATGGCCGAGCTGCGGCAGAAATTTCTCGACGGGATCATCGAGCCCGACGCGGCCCTCCTCCACCAGCAGCATGATGGCGCAGGTGACGAAGATCTTTGTATTGGAAAATGCACGAAAAATGTGGTCGGGCCGAAGCGCGGTGTTGGCCTCGCGGTCGGCAAAGCCGACGCATTGCTGGTCGACGACATCGCGCCCCCGCAGCACAGCCCAAGATGCACCGGGGATGATCTCCTGATCGACGTAGCGCTGCATCGCCGTCCGCGCGGCGGAAAAATCAGGTGTCCTGGCGTCCATGTGTTTCCTCAAATTATGGTTGGGAACGATATAGCGCGAATTCGCCGGATATGAAGCCCGCGGCGCAGCTCATTCCTGCTTCATCAGCGCCGTCACGTGCAGGCGACGGCGAATCCGCATGCCCTGCCGCTGATAGAGCGCGATGGCGGACGCGTTGTTCGAAAATACGTGCAGGAAAGGAATTTCGCCGCGCGCCTCGATCTGCCGCGCGACCGCCGCGAGCAGCGCCTGCGCATAGCCGCGGCCGCGATGATCAGGATGCACGCACACGGCCGTCATTTCCGTGAAATTGCCTGGCTTCATCCGCTCGCCGGCCATGGCAACCAGCTCGCCGCCGGCACGGATGCCGAAGAACGTCCCCAGTTCGTGCGTGCGCAGCGCGAACGGGCCCGGCTTGGTCAGCTCTGTCAGCGCCATCATGGCGGGCACGTCGGCGGGTCCCAGCGTGACGATCTCGGCATCGCGGAGCGGGCTGTCGGCGGGCGATCCGATCATCTGCTCGCCGGTCTCGGCGAGCACGACCTTGAAGCCGGCGGGCACGTCGACCGGCTCCGGCGTAAACAGCGCAGCGACTTGCGATCCCGTCATGAGATCACCGAGCGCAGCAAAGCTTGCCGCGGACAGGTCGATCATGTCGGCAAACGGCGTCATGTCCACGGGATAGCGCAGCGCCCGCGGGCCGCCTTCGGCCAGATGCTTCTGACGCGTTGTCAGAGCGCTCCAGATCGGACGATCCAGCAGCGCCATATCGCTGTCGGACACCGGCCTAGTCCTTGTCGAAGCTGACGATCACGGCCGCATTGGCGATGAGGATGGGGTCGTTGGCCACTTCCGTGGCCGAGGGAATCTCCAGCCCGCCCTTGACTGCGTTGACAGTCACTGTGCCGTAAGGCAGCTCCTTGGCGACGGCTTCCTTGTCGACGGCTTCCGGATTGGGCACGGCGATCGTGACGTCGACAAACATGTCGTTCGCGGTCTTCCCGATCATCCGAAAAAAGCCGAGGCTCGAATGCCTGATCGCGTCCGACACCGCACGTTTCGCCGCCTTGGTGGCATCCCTGCCGTGGACGTCGACGCCCATGCCCATCTCGGTGACACAACGAACCCGGGTCATTTCATATTCCTGTGGTTGGTTGGATGTTGCCGCAAGTTGTTATCGCATTCGGGCTGGTCGGCATACCCCGTCATTGCGAGGAGCGAAGCGACGAAGCAATCCAGACTGCCTCTGCGGAACGGCTCTGGATTGCTTCGCTGCGCTCGCAATGACGGGTGTGGCGAAGTGTCGAACACACTTACGCCTTTGACTTTTCATGCGCCCGCAGCTCGTCGACCAGCACCCGCACGTTCTCCGAATAATCGATCGGAATCGAGACGAGGTGCACGCCGCCCTCCTTGAAGGCCGCCTCCAGCGTCGGGCCGAAGCTGTCGATGCTCACGATGCGATGCCCCTTGGCGCCGTAGGCCTTGGCATAGACGACAAAGTCCGGATTTCCAAAGGTCATGCCGTAATCGGCAAAATGATCTACCGCCTGCTTCCAGCGGATCATGCCGTAGGCGTTGTCCTCGAGCACCAGCACGACGAGATTGAGCTTGAGACGGACGGCACTCTCCAGCTCCTGGCTGTTCATCATGAAGCCGCCATCGCCGGCGACCGCGAGCACACGGCGGTCCGGATGGAGCATCGCGGCCATCATTGCCGACGGCAGGCCGGCACCCATCGTCGCCAGCGCATTGTCGAGCAGCAGCGTGTTGGCAACGCGAGTGCGGTAGTTGCGCGCGAACCAGATCTTGTACATGCCGTTGTCGAGCGCGACGATGCCGTTCTCCGGAATCACCTGGCGGATGTCGTGCACGATCCGCTGCGGTGTCGGCGGCCAGCGCGCCTCGGTGGCGCGATCGGCGATGTGCCTGAGAATCTCTTCGCGTAGCGGCAAAAGCGCCGCCGCCTGCGGCAGCTTGCCTTCGAGCCGATCGGCGAGCAGCTCCAGGCTCGGGCCGACGTCGCCGACGACCTCGGCGTCTGGAAAATAGACCAGCTCCACGCTCGCCGGTGTATAGCTCACGTGAATCACCTTCGGCCCCGCCGGCCCCATGATGAAGGGTGGCTTCTCGATGGGGTCGTGGCCGATCGCGACGATCAGGTCGGCGGCATCGATCGCGTCATGAACGTAGTCGCGTTCGGACAGCGCGGCGGTCCCCATATAGAGGTTGGTGCCGCCGGGCACGGTGCCCTTGCCCATCTGCGTGGTGAAGAAGGGAATGCCGGTCCGCCGCACGAAGCTTGCGATGCCATGCGTCGACCGCGGCCGGCTGGTCGCAGCGCCCATCATCACCAGCGGACGCTTTGCAGCCAGGATCATCTCGGCGGCACGGTCGAGTGCGGCACGATGGGCGACCGGAATTTCGATCGGATGGACAGGGATCACCGGGACGGCGGATACTTCGTCGCCCGCGATATCTTCTGGCAATTCGAGATGAACCGGCCCGGGCCGTTCTTCCATCGCGACGCGAAAGGCGTCGCGCACCACGGTCGGGATGCTGGAAGCGCTGACGATCTGCCGTGACAGCTTCGTCAGCGGCTTCATGGTCGCAACCACGTCGACGATCTGGAAGCGCGCCTGCCGGCTGCTCATGATCGGCTTCTGACCGGTGATCAGGATCATCGGCATCGCACCGAGATGCGCATAGGCCGCGCCGGTGGACAGATTAAGTGCGCCAGGTCCAAGCGTCGACAGACACACGCCGGGCCTGCCGGTCAGCCGCCCATGCGTGGCAGCCATGAAGGCGGCGGCCTGCTCGTGGCGCGTCAGGATCAGCTCGATCCTTGAGGTGCGGAGCGATTCGACGAGGTCGAGATTCTCCTCACCGGGGACACCGAAGATGCGGTCGACGCCCTCGTTCTCCAGCGCGGCGACAAACAAGTCCGATCCTTTGACTTTGTGGTCCTGTCCGCTCATGTGGTCTCCGCTTGCTGCACGTCCCACGCTCCGGGAGCGGCCGCATGGTAGCGGCTCGCGGCACGGGCACAACTCACAAAGAGGCGCGCGAGAGCTCCAGCCTCGTCATTGCGCGCGCAGCGAAGCAATCCAGCGTCTCTCCCGGATCCATTTCCTGCGCTCGCACTGAGAGAGTGTGGAGCGACAGCCTCCACCTCTCGCGTGTCCCGGCCGCGGTGTAGCACGCGTGACCGGCGGCTCCCGCGGCATCGCCGCGGCGATCTCCCGTCGGCCGGCGCAAGGGAAGCGCGGTTGCGATCTGCGCCATGCGAGGACCTCTTGACCTGCCCAAAGCGATTGACAGCAGGAGATACCTGACTAAAGTCAGACATCATGCTCGACCCCGTCTCCCGCGTCCGCCGCTTCAACCGCGCCGTCACTTCCGCTGTCGGTGCACTGGATACCTCGTTCCTGGGCCGCGGCCGGCCGCTTGGCGCGGCGCGGGTGCTCAACGCGATCGGCCACGGCCGCTCGGACGTGGCGGAAATCCGCGACTATCTCGGTCTTGATTCCGGATTGATGAGCCGGCTGCTTCGCAGCCTCGAGGACGAAGGGCTGATCGAGACCAATGCGCGCGAGGACGATGCGCGCCGGCGCATGGCAAAGCTCACGCGCGCGGGCCGGCGCGAGTTCGCAGCCTATGAGGCGCTGTCGAACGCGCAGGCGGACGGCATCCTCGCGCAACACTCGCAAGCCGAGGCGCTGCTGGCGGCGATGGACCTGATCGCCTCCGCGCTGACGCGCGAGCGTGTCACGCTGAACGAGATGGACCCGCAAGGCGCGGAGGCCCGCTATTGCCTCGGCGAGTACTATGCCGAGCTCGGGCGCCGCTTCAAGCAGGGCTTCGACGTGTCGCGCTCGCGTGATCCCGATGCCAAGGACATGCGCCGGCCGCGCGGCACATTCATCGTTGCGATCTCGGACACGCTGCCGATCGGCTGCGTCGGGCTGAAGGGCACCGATCACGGCTATGCCGAGATCAAGCGGCTGTGGGTTGCGCCCGCCGCGCGCGGATTGCGGCTCGGCCGCCGCCTGATGGATGCGACCGAAGATGCTGCGCGCGAGCTCGGCATCAGGCTGCTGCGGCTGGACACCAACAGCGCGCTGCCCGAGGCCGGCCAGCTTTACCGCAGCACCGGCTGGCGCGAGATTCCTCGCTTCAACGACGATCCCTATCCCGATCTGTTCTTCGAAAAGCGGCTGTGACGCCGCGAGGCGAATTCGCCTCCTGCCGCGTTATCCTTGCAGCATGGAGCTTCACGATGAACAGCGCCGATCTCGCCGACCGCTATCGCAATTACATCGCCTGCCTGAACCGGCAGGACTGGCCGGGCCTCGGCCAGTTCGTGCATGACGATGTCGTCCACAACGGCCGCCCGCTCGGCCTGTCTGGCTATCGTGCGATGTTGGAGCAGGACTTTCGCGACATCCCGGATCTGCGTTTCAACATCGCGCTGCTGACCTCAGATCCGCCCACCATCGCGTGCCGGCTGGCATTCGACTGCGCGCCGGTCGGACAATTCCTGGGACTCGAGGTGAACGGCAGGCGCGTGTCCTTTTGCGAGCACGTCTTCTACGCGTTTCACAATGGAAAGATCCGGCAGGTCTGGTCGGTGATCGACAAGGCGGCGATCGAGGCGCAGCTCTGATGCTGCGCCTCGATCACGAACTTATGCCGGCGCCGCTGCCACCTCGCCTTGCGGCTTTGCGAACGGGCGGAACGTCATTGCCATCAGGAAGGCCCCGAGACCCATCGCCCAGGAGGCGATATAGAGCCAGGCATAGCTCGAGAACGCGTCGTAGATCAGGCCGCCGGCGAGCGGACCGGTTGCCATGCCGAGGCTGCCGGCCATCGCCGTGCCGCCGATCACCGTGCCCATCATCTTGAGCGGAAAGTTCTCGCGGATGAGCACGGCGTAGAGCGGCATGGTGCCGGCATAGATGAAACCGAAGACGGCGCCGACCGCGTAGAACGTCGTGAGCTGATGCGCGAAGACGTAGGCGAGCGCACCGAACGCCTGGAGCAGGAGGCCGGAGACCAGCACCCGCTTGGCGCCGAAGCGGTCGCCGAGCACGCCGAAGGCGATGCGGCCGCCCAGGCCGGCAAAACCCTCGATGCTGTAGATCGTCACTGCCGCGACCAGCGGAATGCCGCAGCTCACGGCATAGCTGACGGTGTGGATGATCGGACCGGAATGGGTGGCGCAGCAGAAGAAGTTGGTGGCGAGCAGGATCAAAAATTGCGGCGAGCGCAATGCCTCGCCCATCGACAGCTCGCCCTGCCCGGCCCCCTCGCCCGTTGGTGCGGCGGCCGCGTGCGCGAGCGCCGGCGGACGGCGCACCAGGAACGAGACCGGGATCATGATGGCGCCGACCACCAGGGCGACAATCTGCATCGAGGTCCGCCAATCGTGGCCGGAAACGAGCCAGGCCGCGAACGGCGCCATCGTCATCGGCGCCATGCCCATGCCAGCCGACACCAGCGACACGGCGAGGCTGCGATGGGTCTCGAACCAGCCGGTCACGGTCGCCATCATCGGCGCGAAGATCGCCGCGCAGGCCGCCCCGACCAGGAGCCCGAACACAAACTGGAAAACGATCAGCGAGGTCGCATGGCTCGCGGCGAACAGGCTCAGCGCCAGCACGGTCGATCCCGTCAGCACCACCGGCCGCGGCCCGAATCGATCCGTCAGCGTGCCCCAGGCCATGCTGGTGAAGGCCATTGCCAGAAAGCCGATCGTCATCGCGCTGGAGATGCCGGTCACCGACCAGCCGGTGTCCTTCGCGATCGGCTGCAGGAACACCGGCAGCGAAAACATGCCGCCGATCGCGACGCAGCCGAGCAGGCCGCCGGCGGCGACGATCACCCAGCGATAGGGGGATTGGGTCATTTGGGTCTCCCGTTCAGGTCTGTCTTGCGTGGAAGACGAATGGGAACAGCCGGGGTCGACAAGCCGACGTAAAATTTTGCGGCACGTTTTGTGATCTGCCAATTAAAAGTCGCGAAAACAACCCCATGCACAGTAGCCGGGTGCTGCAAGATCAACGACTTAGGGTGCTGGCACCTCACGATGCGCGAGCCGCAATTTGACTCGTCGGGCAAAACAGCTGCACAATGGCATCATCCCACTGATCCCCTGGTCCACGATTGCGATCGTGACCATTCGTCCGTCCGCTCTCCAGACGCTCGCCGCGCCGCGTGCGGCTGTGTCCGACGATGCGTCGCGATGTGCTCCTCCATCGGCGCGCTGAAATGCAGGGAACCCGTCCATGCCCAAGATTGACCTCGCCAGGACGCCGGCCCGCAAGGGTTCCGGCTATCCGGCGCCCTTCAGCACCCCATGCGCCGACCGCATCCGGCAGCGGCTCGGTGATGCCGGAGGCCTGTCGGATTTCGGCGTCAACCTGATGCGCCTGCCGCCGGGCGGTTGGTCGAGCCAGCGGCACTGGCATTCGCACGAGGACGAATTCGTCTATGTGCTGGAAGGCGAAGTGACGCTGATCGAGAACGACGGCGAAACCGTGCTGCGCGCGGGCGATTGCGCCGCCTTTCCCAAGGCAAGCGGCAACGGCCATCACATGATCAACAGGTCGAATGCGACGGCGGTCTATCTCGAAATCGGCTCGCGCTCGCAAGACGACCTCATCACCTGCTCCGACATCGACATGATGAGCCCGGCATCCGACGGCCGCTTCCTGCACAAGGACGGCACGCCGTATCCGGACGCGTGATGCCCTGCATGACCATCCGCCCCCTCCTCCGCTACCCCGACCGCCGACTCGCGACGCCAGCGCGCCCCGTGACCGCGTTCGACGACGGCTTGCGCGAACTTGCGCACGACTTGCTCGACACGATGCGCGCCGCACCGGGCATCGGCATCACCGCGCCGCATATCGGAGTGCCCTTGCGCGTCGTGGTGCTCGAGCTCGACGCCAGGGACGACGGCCCGCTCACCTATGTCAATCCGGTCATTGAATGGGCCTCGCCCGAGATGATCCTGCATCGCGAAGGCAGCGTCTCGATGCCCGGCGTCAACGACGAGGTCCAGCGCCACGCGCGCGTGCGGATCAGCTATCAGGATCTCGACGGCAACACACGAACCGAGGAATCGGACGGCCTGCGCGCGGTGTGCCACCAGCACGAGATCGACCAACTCGACGGCATGTTCTGGATCCAGCGGCTGTCGCGGCTGAAGCGGGAGCGACTGGTGAAGCGGTTCGAGAAGATGTCGCGAAGTTGAGGCGTCGCCGGGGCGGCGATGAGGTTCAATCCCCTGCGCGCAGTAGCCTGATCTGCTTCAGTTCGCTGATGCTCATTCACATGAACAGTCATGGCCCGGCGGTCGTGGATAACGGCCTCTCCGTTGCTCGCGATCGGCTGGGACAGGCCGCGGTCCGAGGACCTATTTCAGCGGCAGAAAGAGCTCCGCGACCGTCTCATGCTCCGGCACCTCCGGGAAGAAGCTCAGCCGCTGGCAATAGATCGGGAAGTCGCGCGCTTCCTCGCCGCTGGCCGGAAGCCAGTCGCGATAAAGATAGAGCGCGGCGGGCTCCAGATTGTTGGTGTAGCCGACCACGCGCAGCACGGCGCAGCGGCCGCCGGGGATCTCGCCGGCCTTGATCCCTTCGCCATTGGCCACGATCGCCCGGTCGGTACCGACGCAAAGGTCCACGCTGTAGTCGGCGGGCGAGGCAGGACGCCGTTCGGAGCGCCAGACGTTGAAGGTCGGATTTGTCCTGGGGTGCAGGCCCGCTGCCTTGCGCCACGCGATGAAGCGCTGGAGGGTAGCTTGTAGCGTTGCCGGGTCGCCTCGATGCTCCATGATCGCCACCTTCGTGGTGGGCACATCGCGGATCGTCACGTCGTCACGGGTAAAGGTCGTCTGCATGAGCTTGCTCCTCGCGTTGTCGAGAGGCCCGAAGGCCGCAAGCCACGGTTCCCAGTCGGGAGATTTCCGGAACGACGACGGCGATTGCCCGAACCGTTGCCGAAAGGCGCGGGCGAAGGCGTCCGGTGCGTCGTAGCCGGCCTCGATCGCGATGTCCGTGACTCTCTGCGCGTCCGTGTAGGCGAGCTGATGCGAAGCGCGCTTCATGCGGGCGAGCTGGACATAGCGATGCACGGACAGCCCGAAGGTCGCCGAAAACTGCCGGTGGAAATGAAATTTCGAGAAGGCCGCAACACCGCTCAACGTGTCGAGGTCCAGATCATGGTCGAGATGCCGGTCGATATGGTCCAACACCCGTCGCATCCGGTCCTGATAGGTTTGCAGCGCCGCCTTCATCGTCCTTCCTCCGTGGCGGCTCCAGTTAGCTGCGGACGGCCATGGCGTGCTCGACCGATCTTGCGGTTTGTACTGTCGTCGCCCGGCTCGACCGGGCGACCCAGTACGCCGCGGCCTCTCGGTTCAATCATGATCGTCTCTGGATACTGGATCACCCAATCAAGTCGGACGATAACACCGAGCGTGTGGCGCGAACGGGCGCCTCGGCCACCCTACCCGCCCGCCATCAGCTCCTTCGCCAGCGCCATGTAGGCCGGCAGTGTCACGGGATCGTTGGCGGCGTTGCCCGCCATGGGATGCGAGGCATAGCGGGCGATCACCATTTCGGCTTTGGGATCGATGTAGATGCCCTGGCCGTGGACGCCGCGCGCCATATAGGCGCCGTGGGCATTGTGGCTGACCCACCATTGATTGCGGTAGGAGGCGCCCGGCAGCGTGGTGTAGCCGGCCGGCTTGAATTTCTGGGGATCGCCGCCGCGCGCGATGTCCTCGACCACAGACGAAGGCACGATCTGGCGGCCGTTGAAGCGGCCGTGATTGCGCATGGTCTCGCCGAAGCGGGCGAGATCGCGCAGTGTCGTGGAGAGACCGCCACCGCCGCTCTCGGTGCCGATGCGGTCGACGTGATAATGCGCGTCCTCCTCTGCACCCATCGGCTGCCAGATGCGCTCGGAGAGAAGATCGGACAGCGTCATGCCGCTGACGCGGCGGCAAATCCAGGCCAGCACGTCGGTGTTGATCGTCTTGTAGGCAAAGGCCTTGCCGTGCTCGCCCTGCTTCTTCTGCGCGATGAGGAAATCGAAGATCGTGGTCGCGCCGTCATAACCCGGCGGGATCGGCGCCATGCCGTTCGCACGTCGCAATCCCCACACATCCGAATTCTTGTCGGTGTAGACCTCCGTGTATGCGAGCCCCGTGGTCATATCCATGACCTCGTGCACGCGCGCGTCGGCGAACGCGCTTGCCTTCAGCTCCGGCACATAATCCGTGACGGGCGCCTGCGGATCGATCTTGCCCTCGGCGACCAGCATGCCCGCCAGCACGCCGGTGAACGACTTCGTCACCGACATCGCGATATGCGGTTTGTGCGGCTTCAAGGCACCGAAATAGCGCTCATAAATCAGCTTGCCCCGATGCAGCACCGCGATGCCGTCGGTGTAGGTCTCCTCCAGCATTTTTGCGAACGTAAGCGGGCGGCCGTCCATCGTAATCGAGGCGACCGCGCCGATGTCATGGTCCTCCCGCGGCAGCACCGACGCCGGCCCCGCCCCGCGCCAGACGTTCACCGTCGGCACCAGCTGGCGGATGTTGCTCCAGGCCCAGCGCAGTTCGGGGAAGCTGCGGAACGAGCCGTCCTGGAAGGTAATGGTGCGGTCGGGCGGCGGCGGAAAACCACGCATCCAGCCGAGGGTTTCGGGGTCGGTGGAGGTGGGCGTCGTGGGAGGTTGAGCGGTGGCGGCGGTCGACATAAACACAGCTCCGGAGGGCGGTGCAGTGTTGTATCATGGCGGAGCGCAACACACATCGGACGCCAGCGCTGGGCACCTGCGCGAGATCAGGACTACGGCAAGTCTCGAAACAGCTCGAGCACAGGACCGAGTCACACCATCGAAAGGGCCTCGTTTAAGATGGTCTGGCGCTTCAATCGGTCTAGAGATACCTCTCCTAAGGCCTGATAAATTTCCACGACCTTATTGAAAACCAAAGTCGCTGGCTGACCATGCTGGCCCATCGCCCCAATGATTTGGGCCGCTTCCACTTCCGCTCGCTTAGAGTTTAGCTGTGGGACAGTTTTACTACTTACGATCGCGCGAACCAGTGGCAACATGTGCCATTTAAAGCGTTTCATGTTCTGTGGAATGGTGCTGTTCGAAACAAGCAGATTGAAACGGTACATGGTCAAACACGATGCATAAAAGACCGACTCCTTCGTCTCGTCGGCAAAAATAGATTTCGTCAGCTCTTCGTACATCTGTTTCGGATATCGGGCAGCCAGTTCGGGCCGATTGCAAAACATTGCCGCCACACACTTCGCGGCATTGTGAAGAGAAAAGATTCTCGTTGCCGGGATATCTTGTCCGACGTACTGGCGATCTCGCCGTTCGAGATGAAGCCGACTCTCCATGCCATCGTAAGTGTTGAAGTACTGCTCAACTCGCTTGATTATTGGACGCAATGAAAGGAACTGCGTATCCTCCACTTTCGTCTGACTATTTGTTGCACGGACTAGCTCAGAGAAAACGTCCTCAAGCTGCGTCTTCACCACTTTGATGTTGACCATAACGTCGCCCAACGCATTGCGATTTTCAAAGAGCACGTTGGACGTCTGACATCCGTTGACGATCTGGTAGTTACGTAGATGCAGGGTGGTACCCTGCAATTTGATATCGGGACTGACGATTGTGATTCCGTTGTTCAATACTGGAAACCGGCTCGCCGCCTCTGATCCCAGAGTTGCCGCGATGGATTGGTTGACCGGATTATCGTGACCGAGGAACGAACGGACGTTCTCCTCGAATACCTGCGTCCGCAAATTTCCATCGTCCGACACAAGGAGGTTAGTTACAAAGTCGCTCGCCCGAACCACAGCCAAGTAAGCTTCGTCAATTCCGGCAATGTTCGGTAGGGCCGCTGTACTGAAAGCAGGCAAGCTCGCGTCAATCCCGGAGTACGTACTCACCCACATTCGTGTGAGTTCGTCTCGGTCGATAAACCGGACGTCAATGTCGTGAAACAAACCAAGCTCTTTAAGCTGAATTTGAAAATCAGCTAACGCGGTCTCAAGGGCCGCTGGTTTCTGATAAAGGCCGGTCGTGACAAAGCGCGCAGTCAACGAAGGCTTGCCGTTCCGAATTTTCGGCACTTCGTTGACTACAACGTCGAAGATTTGCCGTGCCTCTATCAATACATCATTAGTTACGAGGTAGGGCGATTGAGTCGCAAAACGAAGTATCGCCTCTTTGAACTTGAGAAAATCACCGAGATCGAAACCTTCGGACCGCTTAGCCTGAATAAACTGAACATCGACGTCGTGGTTTCGCCGAGACGAAGAAAAAATGTCCTTTGCGTCTTCGTTAGAAGTTGTAACGATCTCATCAATGACAATGGCGGCCCCATCGATCCCATCCTCGCCCGCCCCTGCGGAAATGTCGTCGAGATCGAACGCAGCGCTATAGCGCGACGAAAGAACACAGTAGATCGCAAACTTCTCAAACTGAATTGATTCTTCGTCCGCTTCGAGTCCTTGACTCTGAACAAAACTGTTTAGATGCGCCTTTATAATTCTATGCATCTATTGTTGCTCCTCAAAGCGCCTCAACACCGGCGAGACCACATTGGCCTCAACTCGCCCCCCTACTCCCACTCAATCGTCCCCGGTGGCTTGCTCGTCACGTCATACACCACCCGGTTCACGCCCTTCACCTCGTTGATGATGCGCGTGGCGGTCTCGCCCAAGAACTTCATGTCGAACTGGTAGAAGTCCGCGGTCATGCCGTCGGTGGAGGTGACGGCGCGCAGGCCGACGACGTAGTCGTAGGTGCGGCCGTCGCCCATGACGCCGACGGTCTTGACGGGGAGCAGCACGGCAAAGGCCTGCCAGATCTCGTCGTAGAGGCCTGCTTTCCGGATCTGATCGATGTAGACGGCGTCGGCCTTGCGCAGGATGTCGAGCTTGTCTTTGGTGATTTCGCCGGGGCAGCGGATGGCGAGGCCCGGGCCCGGGAACGGGTGGCGGCCAACGAAGATTTCGGGAAGGCCGAGCTCGCGGCCCAGCTTACGCACCTCGTCCTTGAACAGCTCGCGCAAGGGCTCGACGAGCTTCATGTTCATGCGCTCGGGCAGGCCACCGACATTGTGGTGCGACTTGATTGTCACCGAGGGGCCGCCAGTGAAGGAGACGCTCTCGATCACGTCAGGATAGAGCGTGCCCTGCGCGAGGAAGTCGGCGCCGCCGATCTTCTTGGCCTCCTCTTCAAACACCTCGATGAAGAGGCGGCCGATGGTCTTGCGCTTCGTTTCCGGATCGGTGACGCCTTCGAGCTCGCCGAGGAACTGCTTCGAGGCATCCACGTGCACGAGCGGGATGTTGTAATGGTGGCGGAACAGGTCGACCACGGTCTTGGCTTCGTCGAGGCGCAAAAGGCCATGATCGACGAAGACGCAGGTGAGCTGGTCGCCGATCGCCTCGTGAATCAGCACGGCCGCGACGGCTGAATCGACGCCGCCGGAAAGGCCGCAGATCACCTTGCCTTTGCCGACCTGCTGGCGGATTTTTTGGATCTCCTCCTCGCGGAAGGCGCGCATGGTCCAGTCGCCGGAAAGGCCGGCGATCCTACGCACGAAGTTGCGGATCAGTTTCGCGCCGTCGGGCGTGTGC
This sequence comes from Bradyrhizobium sp. 137, assembly GCF_023074095.1. NCBI lineage: Bacteria > Pseudomonadati > Pseudomonadota > Alphaproteobacteria > Hyphomicrobiales > Nitrobacteraceae > Bradyrhizobium > Bradyrhizobium sp. 137. The sequence goes on along the minus strand of NZ_JADPKU010000129.1, from coordinate 203,467 downwards.
ACCACTTCCGGGTGGAACATCAGGCCGTAATATTTGCGCGTCTCGTCCTGGATGATGGCGAACGGCGCGTTCGGCGAGGTGCCGGCCACCGAGAAGCCCGGCGGCATCCTGGTGATCCGGTCGCCATGGCTCATCCAGACCTGATTCTTGCCGCCTGGTGACCAGACGTCCTCGAACAGCTTGCTCGGCGCCTTCACCTCGACATCGGCGCGGCCGAATTCGCGGTGATGGCCGCCCTCGACCTCGCCGCCGAGTTGGGCTGCCATGGTCATCTGGCCGTAGCAGATGCCCATCACCGGCACGCCGGAATCGAAGATCGCTTGCGGGACGCGGGGCGAGCCGGCCTCGTGCACCGACTCTGGCCCGCCGGAGAGGATCACCGCCTTCGGTTTCATCTCGTTGAAGGCGGCTTCGGCCTTGTTGAACGGGACGATCTCGCAATAGACGCCGTCCTCGCGCACGCGGCGCGCGATCAGCTGCGTCACCTGGCTGCCGAAGTCGACGATAAGAATCTTGTCGTGCGCCGAGGCCACCGAGGGCGTCGACGTGGAGCGGTCGTTTTGTGCTGCTGTCATGGCCAGCAGATACGCGACACGGGAGCCGCCCGCAACCGCGCGAGCGCGCGCCCCACATCCTTCTTTGGGCATGGACAAAGCCATATAGGTAAGTAATATTGACCTATTGTGCCCTCCTCTCAAACATGGGCCGAACAGGGAGAACGCCATGTCTCAGCATCATCAGCCAACAACGCTCGCCGCACTCGGTCGCAGCTGGATCGAGGCCTGGAATGCGCGCGACCTCGAACGCGTGCTCACGCTCTATGACGAGGCGGCCGTGATGACGTCGGACCGCATCCCCGTGATGGGGTTCGATGCCAGCGGCACCGTGCGCGGCAAGGACGCGCTTCGCGCCTATTGGGGCAAGGCGCTGGGGCTTTTGCCGAACCTGCATTTCTCGCTGATCGATGTGTTCGTCAGCCCGGACAGCGTGGTCGTGTTCTACGAGAACGAGCGGGGGAAGCGGATCTGCGAATATCTGCGGGTGAACGCCGAAGGGCTGATCGTGCAGGGGTCGGCCAATCATTTGGCGGCCTAGGCCCCGGTTCGGAAGGCCGCGCCGCCCTCGCTGTCATTCCCCGCGAAAGCGGGCAATCCAGTACGCCGCGGCTTCTCGGCTCGATCGTTGCCGCCCCTGGAATACTGGATCGCCCGCCCCAGTGCGCAAGTGCGCACAAGGCTGGCGATGACAGTGTGAATGAGGAAGGGTTCGTGACTCCCACACGCGGTGACGGAGACCGCGGTGTGCGCTAACAACACTGCCGACACCGATAGGACTGCGCCATGAAACTTCCGGCATCCCCGTTCACCGTGACCGACTGGAGCCAAGTCGAACCCAGCACGCATCCCGGCGAGACCGGCGAGGCCAAGTGGCGGACGCTCAATATCGGCGAACTCCGGGTGCGGATGGTGGAGTATTCGCCGGGCTATCTCGCCGATCATTGGTGCGATCGCGGTCACGTGCTCTACGTGCTGAAGGGCGAGCTCGACTCGGAGCTGCGCGACGGGCGCAAGTTCAAGCTGACGGCGGGGATGAGCTACCAGGTCTCGGATTTCGGCGACGCCGCGCACCGGTCCTCGACGGCGGTGGGTGCGACGCTCTTCATCGTCGATTGAGAGGCGCGAGGGCGGCAAATTTGCACCGCAAAATAGCAAACGCGCGCGACATGCCGAGCCACGGGTGGTGCCTTGAACTGGCCCCAAATTCTCGCTATATTGTGATCATCGATACTTGGCCGAACGACTGGGCCGCTTCGCTTCGTTGCTGACGGGCGCGCACGCTTCAGATGAATTCTCCAAACATCGACTCATCAGGGACTATGGGCGCAATGCTGCGTACCGGTCTGCGTGCGTATCCTCTCTAACTAACTAAAGGACATTCCCATGGCTATGGGCACCGTGAAGTGGTTCAACACCCAAAAGGGTTATGGTTTCATTCAGCCGGACGACGGCCAAAAGGACGTATTCGTGCACATCAGCGCCGTCGAGCGCGCTGGCCTCTCCTCCCTCAACGAGGGTCAGAAGGTCTCGTTCGACATCGTCGCCGACCGCCGCAGCGGCAAGTCCTCGGCTGACAATCTCCGCGTCGGCTAACGCCCGCGCAAGGCGCTTCTGACCACGGACGTACCGGTCAGAAGCGGTTAGCGAATACAGGCCCCGCGACCGGATTCGGTTCGTGGGGCTTTTATTTTGGGCGCCGCTGGCGCGGTCAGCCCGATTTCCTCAGCACCGACACGAAGAACCCGTCCGTCCCGGTCCGCCGCGGCGTCATCAGCCAGCCTTCATCCGATTGCAGTGCGGCCTCGCCAAACGCCTCCGCCTTGTCCCAGAGCACGCTCGCGGTCTGCTCGGGCGGGACGACCGTGAACTCGGAATGGCGGCCAGTGAACGCCCTCACCTGCTCACCGTTCTCTTCCGGCAGCACCGAGCAGGTGATGTAGGCGATGCGGCCCCCCGGCTTCACCAGCGGAACCGCGCGCTCCAGCACCTCGGCCTGGTCGCGCAGGCGAATCTCCAGGGCGCCCGGCCGCATGCGCCATTTGGCGTCGGGGTTGCGGCGCCAGGTGCCGGTTCCCGTGCAGGGCGCGTCGATGACGACGAGATCGGCGGTGCTGCGGATGTCGGCAAGCGGATCGGCGTCGCCCTTGGGCGTGCGGACATCGGCATTGTGGACGCCGGCGCGCGATAGCCGCTCGTGGATCGGGGCGAGCTGGCGCTTGTCACGGTCGGTGGCGATCAGCCGGCCCTTGCCCTGCATCAGGGCGGCGAGCGCCAGCGTCTTGCCGCCGGCGCCGGCGCAGAGGTCGATCACCTGCTCGCCGGGTTTTGCCGCAGTGAACTGGGCTGCAAGCTGCGATCCCTCATCCTGCACCTCAATGGCGCCCTTGATGAAATCCTCCTCGGCCTGGATGCCCGGGTTGCGCGCGTCGGCCGAAAGCTCGATGCGAAGGCCGGTTGCGGACCAAGGCGTCGGTTTTGCATGAAGATGAGCAAGTGCACGCAGCACCTTGTCCCGATTGGACTTTAGCGTGTTGACGCGCAGGTCGAGCGGGGCCCGGCTCGCCATCGCCGCGGCCTCGGCGGCACGGTCCTCGCCGAATACTTTTGCAAGGTGGGCATCGAGCCAGTCTGGATAGTCGCCGGCCACGGCGGCGGGGGCGTCCTTGAGGGAACGCGAGGCGAGCGCGGCCTGCTCGGCTTCCGTCAACGGCTCTGGCGCAAACCGGCTGCCATCGAACATCGCGGCCATGGTGGCCGTGTCCATGTTGCGCTCGAGGCGGAGCATGCCGATCAGCCGCGCCCGCGCGGTATCGGCATCCATCAGGTACGCGCTCGAGGCGTAACGGCGCAGCACGTCCCAGACCAGGCCGGCGATGGCGGCGCGGTCGCCGGAACCGGCGAAGCGGTGCGCGGTGCCCCACTCCTTCAGCGCCTTGGCCGCAGGCACGCGGTCCTTCTCGATGGTGTCGATCAATTCGATGGCTGCGGACAGCCGGGCAGCGGGCGTCATTTCAAATCTTTCAAAAAGATTGGCGCACAGGCGCCTAGATCAGCAAGAGCAGCTTCAGCGCGAAATAGATCCACATCGCCAACAGCACCAGCACGCCGGCAAGCCAGACCGTGGAGCGCCGGCCGAGATCGTTGGAGGAGACGAAAACGCCGGCATGGGCAAAGCGCGTCACCACGAACACCCAGGACATCAGCACGATGAAGAGATCGGCACGGCGCAGCGGCAATGCCAGTGCGATCAGGACGTAGAACAGCACCGGCAGTTCGAACTGGTTGCGGTAGCAATTGGCGATTTGTGTGGCGCCCTTCGGCCAGTTCGGCTCGCCGAGTGCAATGTCGCGGATCTTGGTCTCGCCCGAAACCAGCGTCTTGCGGCGCGCGACGACCATGCCGATCAAGAGCGCGAAGGTGAGAGCGACCTGCACGAAGACCGGCAGCAGGACCATCTGAACAGACATCGGAACTTTCCCGGAAGGCGAAATGCCGCCGACCGTCATTAGCTGCGAGTTTTGGCGCTGACAATGAACGACTTGAACCCGTGTTCCCGCTCTCGCGATCAAATGTCGATCGTTAAGGCGATTTCGGTGCCCGCGGGCCGCCAGGCGAGAGGCCGCATCGCCTCGCCGCTCCGCCGGCGCCGTCGCCCCGCAGGACGGCTACACGATCCGCTATCGCGTGCTTTAAACTTTGTTCGTTGCGACGCATGCCCGCACCGTCATGGTTCCGACGCGTGAGAACCGGTATGATGAACGCATGTCCGAATTTCGCCTCACGCAGATTTCCGACACCCATCTCGGCCGGCGCTTTCCCGGCCTGATCGCCAACTTCCACCGCGTCAGCGAGCACATCGACGCCATCAGGCCCGACCTCGTCGTCAATACCGGCGATGTCTCGTTCGACGGTCCGACCGGCGTGGACGATGTCGCATTCGCGAAAAGCCTGCACGATGCCCTGCCCGTCGCCTGCCGCTATCTCCCCGGCAATCACGACATCGGCGACAATCCAACCATGATTGGACCGGCGCCGAAGCCGCCGGTCAGCGAGGCGCACCGCCGGCAATTCTGCGACATCATCGGCGAGGACCATTGGGCGTTCGAGGCTGCCGGCTGGTGCTTCATCGGCCTCAATTCACTTGTCATGAATTCAGGGCTCGCCTTGGAGGCCGAACAATTCGAATGGCTGGCCCGCGAGATCGCGCGCACCACTGGAAAGCCGGTCGCGCTGTTCCTGCACAAGCCGCTGTTTCTCAACCTGCCGGAAGATCCCGAAACGCCGGAAACCGCGATCCGCTATGTGCCGCAGCCGGCCCGGGCGCGACTGATCGAGATGTTTGAGCGCGTCGATCTCCGCCTCATCGCCAGCGGTCATGTGCACCAGCGGCGCGACTTCACCCATCGTCACACCCGCCATGTCTGGGCGCCGTCGGCCGGCTTCGTCATCAACGATGCGCGACAGGACCGGATCGCGATCAAGGAAGTCGGCCTCGTCGAGTATCGTTTCCAGCCCGATAGTTTTGAGGTCCGCCACGTCAGGGCCGCGGGCCAGGTCGATGTCGACATCGAGGAGCTCCTCGCCCAGATGGGCGACGAGCACTAATGCGTGCTTGACGGCTCAGGCGACGAGGTCCTGCTGGATCGCGGCCAGCAAGGATTGCAGCGCCTCGCTGTTGACCGTCTTGGCCGTGGGATCCTTGGCAGGCTGGACCCTGGCCGGCTGGGCGGCTTTGACCGGACGCTTCGGGAATGGCGGCGGCAGCGCCGGCAGCGCTGGACGAATGAAATCGCCCTCCTCGTCGACATGCACGAATTTGCCATGGATGACGTCGTCGCGCCGGCCCATGACGAACATGGTCGCCCAATAGCCGGCTGCCAGCACGATTACGCAGAAAATACCAATCTCTAACATCGCAGCACCTAAAATATGCGCGATGATTCAATGCCTTCACCTCGGGGTCAATGAACACCGGTCACACCTGCGGCTTTTGCCGCCAGGTGTGACCATTTGGTGACTCTTTCTTAACCATACCCGCCGGCGTGTGGCCCCGGCGCAGCTAGACCTTGTCCGGTCCGACCCGCACCAGCTGCTTGCCGAAATTGGCGCCCTTCAAGAGGCCCATGAAGGCGCCGGGCGCGCTCTCCAGGCCCTCGGTGACGAACTCCTTGTATTTCACCTTGCCCTCGCGGACCCAGGCCGACATGTCGCGCAGGAAATCGCCATGGCGCGCGGCGAAGTCGGAGACGATGAAGCCGCGGAAGGTCAGGCGCTTGGTCAGGGTCGCGCGCATCAAGGATGCGGCCCATTTTGGCGGCTTGGCCTCGGTGTCGTTGTAATGCGCGATCAGGCCGCAGACCGGCACGCGCGCGAAGGGGTTGAGCAGCGGGAACACCGCCTCGAACACCGCGCCGCCGACATTCTCGAAATAGACGTCGATGCCCTTCGGGCAGGCGTCCTTGAGCTTGGCCGCGAGATCGGGGCTGCGGTGATCGATGCAGGCATCGAAGCCGAGCTCCTTGACGACGTAATCACACTTGTCCTTGCCGCCGGCGATGCCGACCGCGCGCGCGCCCTTGATCTTCGCGATCTGGCCGACGGCCGAGCCGACCGCACCTGAGGCGCCGGCGACGACGACGGTCTCGCCGGGTTGCGGCTTGCCGATGTCGAGCAGGCCCGTATAGGCGGTCATGCCGGGCATGCCGAGCACGCCGATCGACGTCGAGATCGGGCCGAGCTTGGGATCGACCTTGATCAATCCTTTGCCGTTCGAGATTGCGTGGGTCTGCCAGCCGGAGCGGATGCGCACGATATTGCCTACCGCGAAATCCGGATTGTTGGACGCCGCGACCTCGCTGACCGCCTCGCCTTCCATCACGCCGCCGATCGGCACCGGTGCGGCGTAGGATGGCCCCTCGCTCATGCGCCCGCGCATATAGGGATCAAGCGACAGCCAGATCGTGCGCAGCAGGACCTCGCCTGCCGCAGGCGTCGGCACCGCGAAATCCTCCAGACGAAAATCAGACGGCTTGGGTTCGCCGACGGGACGCGCGGCGAGAACGATGCGTTTGCCTTGGGACATGATGGCTTCCTCCGGAGTTTCTTCGTTGCGAGCGAAGCGGAGGGAGCGAGGCGCGTCAATACAAAAGCAGTGGAGGGATGGTCGGGGAGGCATGCGCCGTTCTCGTGTCCCGGACGCGCTGCAGCGCTCTTGCCCTGCTGCGCAGAGCTGGGACCCACGCAGCACGGATGATTGCCCAGTATGGAAGAACACTGGGCCCCGGCTCTGCAGCGCACCGCTGAAAGAGCGCTGCGCTGCATCCGGGGCACGAGAGCGAAAACGACTAACCCCCGCCCGGATAGTTCGGTGCTTCGCGCGTAATGGTGACGTCGTGGACGTGGCTTTCGCGCAGGCCCGCGCCGGTGATGCGGACGAACTGGGCCTTCTGGTGCAGCTCCTTCATGTCGCGCGCACCGACATAGCCCATCGCGGCGCGCAAGCCGCCGGCGAGCTGGTGCATGACGTTACCGACCGGGCCTTTGTAGGGTACCTGGCCCTCGATGCCCTCAGGCACGAGCTTGAGCGCGTCCTTGATGTCCTGCTGGAAGTAGCGATCGGCCGAGCCGCGCGCCATCGCGCCGACCGAGCCCATGCCGCGATAGGCCTTGTAGGAGCGGCCCTGCCACAAAAACACTTCGCCCGGCGTCTCGTCGGTGCCGGCGAGCAGCGAGCCGACCATGGCGATGTCGGCGCCGGCGGCAAGCGCCTTGGCGAGATCGCCGGAGAACTTGATGCCACCGTCGGCGATCACCGGAATGTCGGACTTCTTCGCAGCTTCCACCGCATCCATGATCGCGGTGAGCTGCGGCACGCCGACGCCGGCGACGATGCGCGTGGTGCAGATCGAGCCCGGGCCGATGCCGACCTTGATGCAATCCGCACCCGCGTCGATCAGTGCCTGCGCGCCTTCGGTGGTGGCAACGTTGCCGGCAACGACCTGCACGGAATTGGAGAGACGCTTGATGCGGTTGACGGCGTGCAGCACGTGGCGGGAATGGCCGTGCGCGGTGTCGACGACGACGAGGTCGACGCCGGCATCGATCAGGCGCTCGGTGCGCTCGAAGCCGGTGTCGCCGACAGTGGTGGCAGCAGCAACACGCAGGCGGCCCTGCGCATCCTTGCAGGCGAGCGGATGGGCCACCGCCTTTTCCATGTCCTTTACGGTGATGAGCCCGACGCAGCGATATTGCTCGTCGACCACGAGCAGCTTCTCGATGCGATGCTGGTGCAGCATCCGCCGCGCCTCGTCCTGGCTGACATTCTCGCGCACCGTGACGAGATTTTCGTGCGTCATCAGCTCGGAGATTTTCTGCTGCCGGTTGGTCGCAAACCGCACGTCGCGGTTGGTGAGAATGCCGACCAGCTTGCCCGGCGTGGACTTGCCGGCGCCGGTGACGACGGGAATGCCGGAGATGCCGTGATCGCTCATCAGCTTGAGTGCGTCGTCGAGCGTCGCCTCGGGGCTGATGGTGAGCGGGTTCACCACCATACCCGACTCGTAGCGCTTGACCTGCCGCACCTGGGCAGCCTGCCCGTCGGGATCGAAATTGCGATGGATGACGCCGAGGCCGCCGGCCTGCGCCATGGCGATCGCCATCCGCGCCTCCGTGACGGTGTCCATGGCGGAGGCCATGATCGGGATGTTGAGCGGAATGGCGCGGGTGACGCGGGAACGGATGTCGACCTCGCCCGGCATGACGTCCGACAGGCCCGGCTTCAACAGCACGTCGTCGAACGTGAAGGCTTCGCGAATGCCTTGAAGTTGCACCGTGGCCATCTGCCAACTCCTTCCTGCGGCCCTGCCGCAAATAGCTATGGATGAGCGCCGCCCTCGGCGTGCCTTGCGGCATCGCCGGAGAATCGGAGCCCATCGGTGGGGTTGACGCGGGTCGATAGCACGGCCGCGTGACGAATCAAAGCAATTCGGACCGCCGGCCAGCCATGCACAGGCTTTTTGGGCAGATTCAGCGGGGATAGCCTGTGCGCGCCCCCACCCACCGTCATTCCGGGCTGGCGCCAGAAGGGGACCGGCAATGACGAGGGAGCGCGACTCCCCGGGGTGCAACCGTTGAAGCGGGTCACACCGTTACGCGGGATTTAGGTGCTATGCGTTGTTGCGCAATGGTCCCGGCCTGACGGGGGTGATAAGCCGCAAGTCCACTCTTCCTTCCGATTTTCATTACCAATCCGTCATGGTCGACAAGCAACGCGTCATTCCGCTGATCGTGGCCACTGCTCTCTTCATGGAGAACATGGACTCGACGGTGATCGCCACCTCGCTGCCGGCGATCGCGGCCGACATCGGCACCAGTCCCCTGACGCTGAAGCTCGCGATCACCTCCTATCTGCTGTCGCTGGCAGTGTTCATCCCGGCGAGCGGTTGGACCGCCGACCGCTTCGGCGCGCGCATGGTGTTCGCGATCGCGGTCGGCGTGTTCATGGTCGGCTCGGTCGGCTGCGCGCTCTCGACCTCGGTCACCGATTTCGTGTTCGCGCGCATCCTGCAAGGAATGGGCGGGGCCATGATGACGCCGGTCGGGCGTCTCGTGCTGCTGCGTTCGGTCGACAAGAGCGCGCTGGTCAACGCGATGGCCTGGGTGACGGTCCCTGCCCTGATCGGCCCGGTGATCGGCCCGCCGCTCGGCGGCTTCATCACCACCTACGCCTCCTGGCACTGGATCTTCCTGATCAACATCCCGATCGGGCTGCTCGGCATCTTCATGGCGCTGCGCTTCATCGATCCCATCAAGAGCGAGACTCAGGAACCATTCGACCTCTACGGCATGATGCTGGCGGGCATCGGACTGGCCGGCATCGCGTTTGGTCTCTCCGTCGCCGGGCTCAACCTGCTGCCCTGGAGCACGGTTGCCGCGCTGGTGGTGGGCGGCGCGATCTCTATGGCGCTCTACGTCATCCACGCAAGGCGGACGGGATCGCCGGTGCTGGATTTTTCGCTGCTGAAGCTGCCGACGCTACGCGCGGCCGTGCTCGGCGGCTTCATGTTCCGGCTCGGCATCGGCGCGCTGCCCTTCCTGCTGCCGCTCCTGATGCAGATCGGCTTCGGCCTGTCGCCGTTCCACTCCGGCCTCGTCACCTTCGCCTCCTCGCTCGGCGCCATGGGCATGAAGACGCTGGCGGCGCGCATCATCCGCGCCTTTGGCTTCCGCAATCTGATGACGGTGAACGCGATCATCAGCGCATTCTTCCTCGGCGTCTGCGCGCTGTTCACGGTGACGACGCCGCTGCTCATCATCATGGTGATCCTGGTGGTCGGCGGCTTCTTCCGCTCGCTGGAGTTCACCGCCATCAACACGGTCGCCTATGCCGATGTCGAGACCGCCCAGATGAGCCGGGCCACCACGCTGGTCAGCGTCAACCAGCAGCTCGCGGTCTCTGCCGGCGTCGCCGTCGGCGCGGCCTGTGTCGAGACGACCATGTGGTTCAGTCATGTCAGCGAGCTCAACGCCACCGTGTTCGCGCCGGCCTTTGTCGTGGTCGCGCTGACCTCGGCGGCCTCGAGCTGGTTCTTCTGGCAGATGCCCGCTGACGCCGGTCACGAGATCTCCGGCCGCAAGGCGGCGGAGATCGCAAGCCGCAAAGGTGCCGGCAAGGGCGCAGAGAAGGCAGCGCTCAAGGCGGCGAGCGAGGATACCCAGGACGTGCGGGATCAGCGGCTGGGGTGAGTTCCTTCGGTCATTCCGGGGCGATGCGTAGCATCGAGCCCGGAATCTCCGGAATTTATTGTGCCGCGGAGCGCGAGGAGAAATGGATTCCCGGCTCGCCTCTTCGAGGCGCCCCGGAATGACAGCGCTTGTGGTTACGCCTTCGCCTCGCCCCGAAACCCCGTCGCCAGCACGTAGCGTTCCGAGGAATCCTGGCGGCTCGCGGCCGGCTTGACGTGACGCACGGCGGTGAAATCGCGCTTGAGCTGGGCGAGCAGATCGGCGTCGGCACCGCTCTGGAAGGTCTTTGCCAGGAAACTGCCGCCGGGCTTGAGCACGTCGCAGGCAAAGGCCGCCGCGGTCTCGACGAGACCGACGATGCGGAGCTGGTCGGTCTTGCGGTGGCCGGTGGTGTTGGCCGCCATGTCGGACATCACGACGTCGGCGCCGCCGCCCAGCATCGCGGTGAGCTTCTCGGGGGCGTCATTGTCCATGAAGTCGAGCTGCGCGAAATCGACGCCCGGGATCTCCGGCATCTCCAGCAGGTCGATCGCAACGACCTTGCCCTTGCCTTCCGCGGAGCCGACGCGCTTGGCCGCGATCTGGCTCCAGCCGCCGGGCGCGGCGCCGAGATCGACCACGGCCAGGCCTGGCTTGAGAAGACGGAACTTGTCGTCGATCTCCAAGAGCTTGAACGCCGCGCGCGAGCGATAGCCCGCCGCCTTGGCTTTCGCGACATAGGGATCGTTGAGCTGCCGCTCCAGCCACAGCTTCGACGAGAGCTTGCGCTTGCCGCCGGTCTTGACCTTGGTCTTGACTTGGACGTGCAAGCGGCCGGTGGTGTCCTTGGCCATCTCACCAGCTCCTGAGAGCGCCGTCCTCGCGCATCATCTCGACCAGCATGCCTTCGCGCAGGCCCCGATCGGCGACGCGGAGACGCGGCAGCGGAAAGGCGCGCCTAATAGCATCGAGGATGGCGCAGCCGGCGAGCACGAGATCGGCACGCTCGATGCTGATGCAGCTGTTGCCGGCACGCTCCTCGTAGCTCATACCGAGCAGCTTGTTGATGGTCGCGGTGATGTCGGAATCGTTCATCCAGATGCTGTCGATGCGACGGCGGTCGTAGCGCGCGAGGTTGAGATGGATGCCGGCGAGCGTGGTTACCGTGCCCGAGGTGCCCAGCAGATGCATGTCGGCGAGATCGCCGCCATGCTCTTCCGCAAACGGCGCGACGTAACTCGCAACCTCCTGCTCCATCGCGGCATAGATCTCCGAGGTCACGTCGCGGCCGCCGAACTGCTCGGCGAGCGTGACGACGCCAAGCGGGATCGACATCCAGGCTTTTATGCGCGGCTGGGGATTTTGCGGATCGCGCTCGATCCGCACCAGTTCGGTCGAGCCGCCGCCGATGTCGAACAGGATCGCGCCGCGTCCCCTGGGGTCCACCAGCGGCGAACAGCCGAGCACGGCGAGCGCCGCTTCGGTCTCGCGATCGATCACCTCCAGCTCGATGCCGGTCTCGGCCGCGACACGGCTGCGGAAACCTTCCGCATTCGAGGCTGCGCGGCAGGCTTCGGTCGCGATCAGGCGCAGCCGCCGCGCCTTGCGCAAATTGATCTTGTCGCGGCAGATGCTGAGCGCCGCGATGGCGCGCTCGATCGCCGCCTCGCTGATGCATCCCGTTGCCGAGACGCCCTCGCCGAGCCGGATGATGCGCGAGAAGGAATCGACTACGCGAAAGCCGTCCTGGGTCGGACAGGCGATCAGGAGCCGGCAATTGTTGGTGCCGAGGTCCAGCGCCGCATAGACGCCGGTTCCCGGCGCCTGCGCGCCGACGGCCGGTACAGTGGCCAACGCCACCGCCGCCATCGACCCCTCCAGCTCACCGTGCAGCCCAAGGCCGTCGCGGAGCCGCGTGTGGTCATTCATACAAACTGTCTTTCCGCGACCCATCGGGCCGATCTGGAATTGCTTTTCGCCTGAAACATTAGCAGCGCAGCAGGTCTGCGCAACATCGCATCACATGGGACCATGCCCATTCGTGCGTTGTCGTGAACGGGGCCGTGGGTTATTTCAGTGAGGTCCGGTCTCCCGCTGCCGCGAAAATGCGCAAATACCGGCTTTTCAGGTCAACTCGATGCAAGAACACACCAAATCGTCCGCGCTCGAAAACGCCATTGCACTGCAAAAATATGGCGTCGGGCAGCCCGTCCGACGTAAGGAGGACGACACGCTGGTGCGCGGCAAAGGCCGCTATACCGATGATTTCAACCTGCCCGGCCAGGCCTATGCCGTTGTCGTCCGTTCCACCCATGCCCATGGCATCATCCGCGGCATCGACATTGATGCCGCCAAGGCGATGCCGGGCGTGCTGGGGGTATGGACCGGCACGGATCTCGATGCAGCCGGCTACGGCCCCTTCACCTGCGGCCTGCCGCTGAAGAGCCGCGACGGCTCGCCCCTGCTTCAGACCAACCGTCAGCCGCTGGCGACCGACAAGGTCCGCTTCGTCGGCGATCCCGTCGCCTTCGTGGTGGCAGAGACGCTGGCCCAGGCGCGCGATGCGGCCGAGGCCGTCGAGGTCGACATCGAGCCGCTGCCGGCAGTGACGGACCCCGAGGAGGCGGCCAAGCCCGGCGCGCCGCAGCTCTACGACCATATCCCGAACAACGTCGCGCTCGACTACCACTATGGCGACATGGAGAAGGTCAACGCGGCGTTTGCCAGCGCCGCCCATGTCACCAAGCTCGATATAGAGAATACCCGCGTCGCGGTGGTTTCGATGGAGCCGCGCGTGGGGCTTGCCTCCTACGACAAGAAGACCGAGCGCTACACGCTTCAGGTGCCGACGCAGGGTGTCGCCGGCAACCGGGCCAATCTCGCCAAGAACCTGAAAGTGCCGAACGAGAAGGTACGCATCCTCACCGCCAATGTCGGCGGCTCCTTCGGCATGAAGAACATCAACTATCCCGAGTACATGTGCATCCTGTACGCGGCGAAGGCGCTGGAGCGGCCGGTGAAATGGCTGGACGAGCGCTCCACCAGCTTTCTCTCCGACAGCCACGGCCGTGCACAAAAGATCCATGCGGAGCTCGCGCTCGATGCCGAGGGGCATTTCCTCGCGGCCAAGCTCTCCGGCTACGGCAATCTCGGCGCCTACATCACTGGCGTTGCGCCGGGGCCGCTCTCGCTCAACACCGGCAAGAATTTTTCCAGCGTCTATCGCACGCCGATCATGGCGGTCGACATCAAGACGGTTTTGACCAACACCACGCTGATGGGCGCCTATCGCGGCGCCGGTCGGCCCGAGGCGAACTATTACATGGAGCGGCTGATCGACCGCGCCGCCGACGAGATGGGCATCAACCGACTGACCTTGCGCAAGCGCAACTTCATCAAGCCGGACCAGATGCCGTTCGCGGCCTCCTCCGGCGTCACCTATGACAGCGGCGACTTCCAGGCCGTGTTCAACAAGGCACTCGAAATCTCCGACCACGAGAATTTCGCGAAGCGCAAGAAGGAAAGCAAAAAGGCCGGCAAGCTGCGCGGCATCGCGGTCGGCTCCTATCTGGAGGTCACGGCCCCGCCGAGCCCCGAGCTCGGCAAGATCGTGTTCGACCCTGACGGCACCGTGCAGCTCATCACCGGCACGCTCGATTACGGCCAGGGCCACGCGACGCCGTTTGCGCAAGTTTTGAGCGAGCAGCTCGGGGTGCCCTTCGAGCGCGTCAAGCTCGTCCAGGGCGACAGCGACATCGTGCACGCTGGCAACGGCACCGGCGGTTCGCGCTCGATCACCGCCAGCGGCATGGCGATCGTGGGCGCCGCCAAGCTCGTGATCGAAAAGGGCAAGCGCGCCGCCGCGCACATGCTGGAGGCATCCGAGGCAGACATCGAGTTCGAAGGCGGCCGCTTCACCATCGCTGGCACCGATCGCAGCATCGACATCATGGAGCTGGCGCAGCGCCTGCATGGTGGCAAGGTGCCGGAGGGCGTGCCTGACAGCCTCGACGTCGACCACACCAGCGAGCCGGTGCCGTCGGCCTTCCCGAACGGCTGCCACGTCGCCGAGGTCGAGATCGATCCGGAGACCGGCGTGGTGCAGATCGTGCGCTACAGCGCGGTCAACGATTTCGGCACGGTGATCAATCCGATGCTGGTCGCAGGCCAGCTCCATGGCGGCATCGTCCAGGGCATCGGCCAGGCGCTGATGGAGCAGATCCGCTACGACGACAGCGGCCAGCCGATCACGGGCTCGCTGATGGACTACGCGCTGCCGCGCGCCGAGGATGTGCCGAACATGACGGTCGGCGATCATCCGGTGCCGGCCACGACCAATCCGCTCGGCAGCAAGGGCTGCGGTGAAGCCGGCTGCGCCGGCAGCCTGTCGACGGTGGTCAACGCGGTGCTTGACGCGCTTTCAGAGTACGGCATCAAGCACATCGACATGCCGCTCACGCCGGAGCGGGTGTGGCGGGCGATCCAAGAGGCGAAGGCCAAGGCGGCGTAAGGGCCGCGCTTCTTCGATCGTCATGGCCGGGCTTGACGCCGTCCTTAAATCTCACCTCGTCATTCCGGGGCGGTCCGCAGGACCGAACCCGGAATCTCGAGATTCCGGGTTCGATGCTTCGCATCGCCCCGGAATGACGGTGTCGGTAATTACGCCGCCGCCTGCTCGCGTGGCTGATAGATCGCGGTGTGCTGGCAGTGCGCCAGCGGCGTGGTGCCGTTGGCGACAACCAGCGCGTCGAGCTCGACGAAGCGGTGGCCCTTCTTCTCGTAATTCGCGGTGACTCTTGCCCGCGCGCTGATCTCGTCGCCAGCGCGCGCGGCCGCCAGCAATTGCATACGGCTACCGACGTGAATCCACGGCCCCAGAATGGTGTTGTCGACCAGCACGCGGTTCATGACGCGCTGGATCAGGCCGGGATGGCCGAGCCCCTCGCATGCGAAGATCGGATCGGTCTCCCTGATGTCGGCGAGATAGTCGGCCGCATCCTGTCCAGCCCAGCGACGCGGAATCGTGCCCAGCCATTTCCCCGTTTCGAACGTCGCCGGACTGACTGGCGCGCGCTCGGCAACAACAGGCACCTCGACATAATCGCTCAGCGAAATCGCCGGCGCCGCCGCTGGCAACGTGGCCGTGCCGGTCGCACAAAGCTCGGTGCGACTGAACACCTCGATCGTCAGTAGGCCGTTGTGCTCGGTGGCATCGACATCGGCGGTCTCGCCGTCATAGACCGGCTTGATGAAGCGCGCCTCGACCAGTCCGCGGGTGAGGAAGTCGCGGCCCCAGCGGGCAATCGGCACGTGCATCATGTAGGCGAAGACATCGACGCCCGGCACCAGCCCGCCGGAAAAGCCGAAACGGCGCGCCACCGTGTCGTCGTGCATCTTGTTCTCGGACTGCTTTGCAGTGTTGTAGGCTTCGACGCGATAGGTTTCGAGCCGGTCCGGCATGGCTGGCGTTCCCCGTTCTTGTTGTTTCGGAGCTGATCGTAGAGCCCAGGGAACACCGGTCAATCCCCTCGCCTTTGCGGCCCGAATGGGGTACCACGCGGCCAATGACTGACACCCCCACCCGCATCTATGTCGATGCCGACGCCTGTCCGGTGAAGGACGAGATCTACCGCGTCGCGCTCCGCCACGGCGTGCCCGTGAGCGTGGTTGCCGGGAATCTCATCCGCGTGCCCCAAGAGCCCCTGATCCAGCGCATCGCCGCCGGTCCGGGCATGGACGCGGCCGACGACTGGATCGCGGAGCGCGCCAAGCCCGGCGATGTTGTCGTGACATCAGACATTCCGCTGGCCAGCCGCTGCGTCAAGGCGGGTGCCGACGTGATCGCACCGAACGGCAAGCCGTTCACGGAGGAATCCATCGGCATGACGCTGGCGGTGCGCAACCTCATGACGGATCTGCGTTCGGCCGGCGAAGTCACCGGCGGCCCGCGCTCGTTCGCGCCGCGCGACCGTTCCGCATTCCTCTCGGCGCTCGACCAGACGCTGCGCCGGATTCAGCGCCGCCGCGCTGATGCGGCCGCAACCAGTCAGAGCTGACCATGGCGCCGCCGCTGATCCAACTGAAAGACATCAGGCTGACGTTTGGCGGCACCCCGCTTTTGAGCGGCGTCGAGCTCAATGTCGCGCCAAGCGAGCGCGTCTGCCTGATCGGCCGTAACGGATCCGGCAAGTCGACGCTGCTCAGAATCGCGGCCGGCCTGGTCGAACCCGACGGCGGCACGCGCTTCGTGCAGCCTGGCGCCACCGTGCGCTATCTGCCGCAGGAGCCGGATTTCGGCGAGCACAAGACCACGCACGCCTATGTCGAGGCAGGCCTCGCGCCTGGCGACGACCTGCACCAGGCGCGTTATCTCTTGGAGCAGCTCGGTCTCACCGGCGAGGAGAACCCGCATAACCTCTCCGGCGGCGAGGCCCGTCGTGCCGCGCTCGCCCGCGTGCTGGCGCCCTCGCCCGACATCTTGCTGCTGGACGAGCCGACCAACCATCTCGATCTCTCCACCATCGAGTGGCTGGAAAAGGAGCTGGACAGCCGGCGCAGTGCGCTGGTGCTGATCAGCCACGACCGCCGCTTCCTCACCAACCTGTCGCGCTCCACCGCCTGGCTCGACCGCGGCAAGATCAAACAGATCGACCGCGGCTTTGCCTCGTTCGAAGCTTGGCGCGACGAGGTGCTGGCGGAGGAAGAGCGCGACCAGCACAAGCTCGACCGCAAGATCGTCGACGAGGAGCACTGGCTGCGCCACGGCGTCTCCGGCCGGCGCAAGCGCAACGTCAAGCGCCTCGCCAATCTGCATGCGCTGCGCGACCAGCGTCGCAATTATCGCGGCAGCGCCGGCAGCGCCAATCTGGCAGCCGCGGAGGCCGAGCAGTCCGGCAAGCTGGTGATCGAGGCCAAAGGCATCACCAAGACCTATGGCGAGCGGAAGATCGTCGAAAACTTCTCCACCCGTATTCAGCGCGGCGATCGGCTCGGCATCATCGGGCCGAACGGCGCCGGCAAGACCACCCTGGTCAATCTGCTCACCGGCGGCACGCAGCCGGATTCCGGCATTGTGCGGCTCGGGGCCAATCTCGAGATGGCAACGCTTGACCAGCACCGTGAAAGCCTCGATCCGAAGTCGACGCTGGCTGAAGCGCTGACCGGTGGCCGCGGCGATCACATCATGGTCGGCGGCAAGCCGAAGCATGTCGTCGGCTACATGAAGGACTTTCTGTTCGCACAGGAACAGCGCGGCACGCCCCTTGAGGTGCTCTCCGGCGGCGAGCGTGGCCGGCTGATGCTGGCCCGCGCGCTGGCAAAGCCCTCGAACCTCCTGGTGCTGGACGAGCCGACCAACGATCTCGATCTCGACACTCTCGACGTGCTCGAGGAGATGCTCGGCGATTACGAGGGCACGGTGATCCTGATCAGCCATGACCGCGATTTCCTCGATCGCGTCGTCACCTCCGTGATCGCGCCCGAGGGTAACGGCAAATGGATCGAATATGCCGGCGGCTACAGCGACATGCTGGCGCAGCGCGGCGCGGACTTGAAGCGTGACACGGCAAAGGCGCAAGCCTCGGCGGAGAAGAAAGAGGAGCGGCCAGCTGCTCCCGCCGCCACGCCAAAGCGGCGCCTGAGCTTCAACGAGAAGCACGCGCTGGAAACGCTGCCGAAGAAGATGGAAGCGTTGCAGGCCGATATCGCCAAGCTGCAACGCGTGCTCGACGATCCCAACCTCTACACCAAGGATCGTAAGAAGTTCGACGACACCTCCGCCGCCATCGCCAGGGCGCATGAAGAATTGTCTGCTGCCGAAGAGCGCTGGCTCGAACTTGAAATGCTCCGCGAAGAGATTGAACAGGCATAGCGCGTATTCCGCAAAAGTGGGCACCGGTTTTGCGATTGGAATACGCGCCAACTAAAGGACATCCATGACCACCCCCCTCGCCGCAAAAATCGCCCGCGAATACGGCACGCCCTGCGCCGTCATCGACATGGACAGGGTCGAGCGCAACATCGCGCGCATCCAGAAGGCCTGCGATGATGCCGGCATCGCCAATCGTCCCCACATCAAGACACACAAGAACCCGACGATTGCAAAAATGCAGGTTGCGGCCGGTGCCAAGGGGATCACCTGCCAGAAGCTCGGCGAAGCCGAGATCATGGCCAATGCGGGCATCGACGATATCCTGATCAGCTACAATCTCCTGGGCGAAGAGAAGATGGCGCGGCTCGGCGCGCTCCAGGCGAAGGCCAACATGACCGTGGCCGCCGACAATTCGACCGTCGTCGCAGGGCTCCCCAAGGCAGCCGCCGCATCAGGCCGCCCGCTCTCGGTCGTGGTCGAATGCGACACGGGCCGCAAGCGCGCCGGTGTCGAGATGCCGGCCGAAGCAATCGCTTTGGCGCGGGAGATCGCCGCGTCCAAAGGACTGCAGTTCGCCGGCTTCCTGATGTATCCGACCGAGACCGGCTGGGCGGACGCGCAAAAATTCTACGACGAGGCGCTAGCCGGCGTGCGCGCGCACGGGCTGGACGCGAAGATCGTCTCGACCGGGGGCACGCCGAACCTGAAGAACCTCGGCAAGCTCAAGGGCGGCACCGAGCACCGCTTCGGCACCTATATCTACAACGACCGCATGCAGGTCGCCGCCGGCGTCGCCAGTTGGGACGACTGCGCACTGCACATCTATTCGACAGTGGTGAGCCGCGCCGCGCCCGAGCGCGGCATTCTCGATGCCGGTTCGAAGACGCTGACCACGGACACCGGCGGCCTCGATGGTCACGGCCTGATCCTGGAGCATCCCGAAGCGAAGATCGCGCGCTTTGCCGAGGAGCACGGCTTCCTCGACCTCTCCCGCAGCAACACGCGGCCCAACGTCGGCGACGTCGTCCGCATCGTGCCGAACCATGTCTGCGTCGTCGTCAACATGATGGATGAGGTCGTGATGGTGCGCGGCGAGGAGATCATCGGCACACTGCCGGTCGCGGCGCGGGGAAAGCTGCGCTAACGCCCGATCAGGGCCTGGAGCTCTCTGTCCAGCTCGTCGCGGAAGAGCTTGATCGGCCGCTTCAGACGCCCGGCGGGCGCGCGATGGATCATCCATGCGCGCACGGCGGGTTTGAAGTCGCGCGCAGCGACGGCCTTGAGCTTGTCACGAAACGCGCTGTGCTTCAGTGCGATCGGAGTGACCAGCCCGATGCCGAGGCCGCGCGACACCAGCGACAGGCGCAGTTCGCTGTCCAACGCCTCTACCGCGATATTGAACGGAAGATGCGCGGCATCGAACTTTCGTTTCAGCGTATCGCGAAACCCGCAACCGTCCTGGTTGATCACCCAGGATAGCTGCGACAGTCGTTCCAGGTCGACGATGCGCGGAATCTTCATGTCGCGCGCGACGACAAACACAAGCGGCTGCGCCCCGAGATCATCGGCAACGAGATCGGCAGGCGGCACGGCTCCGTCAGGCAGACAGATCGCGGCGGCATCGAGTTCATTGCGACAGACACGTTCGAGCTGGTTTGGCGACCAACCTGAGACGACACGCACGGCAAGTACGGGAAATTCGGCGCGCACAGCATCGAGCGGTCCGGTCAACCCTGCCTCCGAGAGGAACGGCGTCAGACCGAGCCTGAACTCGCCGCGCACCATGCCGTCATCGGCAACGCCCGACTTGAGGTCGTCCAGCATCCTGAGCAGGCGCCGGCCCCGCTCATAGGCCTCGTGGCCCGCCGCCGTCGGTTTCAGCGGCTTCGACAGCCGATCCAGGAGCTGTGCCCCCAGCATCTCCTCGAGATTCTGGATGCGACGCGTCACGCCGGGCTGCGTGAGATTGAGACGTGCCGAGGCCGCGACGATCGATCCGGTCTCGACCACCGCGACGAAGGCGACAAGGTCATGGGTGTTCATGAGCAACTCGCATATTCTTTATAGTCTTATTTGAATTGTAGCATATTGATGCTTCCGTTTAAAGGGTCCCGCACCAGAGCTGCGAGGATCCATGACTATTTCCGAAGTAACCAAGCCGGGGTCTCGAGGGCAACTCGCCGAGCGGCCCCTGATCTGGCTCGGCGCCGTCACCGCCGGTGTCGTCGTCACGGATCTGTTCGCGCCGCAGATCCTGCTCGGACTGATTGGCCGGTCACTGTCCATGACTGCGTGGCAGGCCGGCCTGATCAGCACGCTGACATTGCTCGGCTATGCGCTCGGCCTGCTGCTGCTCGTGCCTCTGGTCGATCTCGTCGAGAACCGGCGACTCATCCTGCGGACGCTCGGCTGCGCCATCCTCGCCGCGCTCGCAATGGCACTTGCGCCGACGCCCTCGCTCCTGCTGCTCGCCACCTTCATCCTCGGCGCGTCCTGCGCGGCGATCCAGATGATGGTTCCGCTGGTCGCATCCATGGTGCCGCCGGACCGTCGCGGTCAGGCCATCGGCGAAGTGATGGGTGGATTGATGGTCGGTATCCTCTTGTCACGGCCCGCGGCGAGCCTGATCGCGGATCTCTGGAGCTGGCGCGCCTATTACGTCGTCTCGGCCGCGCTGATGGCGCTGCTTTCCGGTGCACTTGGCCGCTATCTTCCAACGCTTCAAACGACAGCACACGCGAGCTACGGCGAATTGCTCCTATCCTTTCCAAGGCTGCTGCGGGAAGAGCCCGTGCTGCGGGTGCGCGCCTGGACCGCATCGCTTGTCATGGCTTCCTTCACCGCGTTCTGGTCGGCAGTCGCACTGCGGCTGCCCGATGCTCCATTCGGCCTCGACGCCAAGGGAATTGCTGTGTTCGCGCTGATTGGCGTGGCTGGCGCGGCGGCAACACCGATCGCCGGCCGCTGGGGCGACAAAGGCAGGGCGCGGCCGATGTTCCTTGCGGCCCATCTGCTCATCATCGGCTCACTCGCGCTGTGTGCCTGGGCGGGCATGCTGGAATCCCGCATCACCGCACTGCTGGTGTTGAGCCTTGGCACGATCCTGCTCGACGTCGGCATCACCACCGACCAGACGCTCGGCCGCCGCGCCATCAACCTGCTGCGACCGGAAGCGCGCGGCCGACTGAACGGCCTGTTTGTCGCGCTGTTCTTCTTCGGTGGCGGCGTCGGCGCCGCGGCGGCCTCCCTGGCCTGGAGCTATGGCGGCTGGACCCTGGTTTGCGCCGTCGCAGCAAGCTTCGGCGTGTTGGGCCTCCTCACGAATCTCGTCTCTAGGACCGGCACGTTATGATCGGGAAGATCAGGACGACAATTGGGCGAGCCGTTTCAGCACGCCCCTGCCCGCCGCGGCGCCGGTCGCAAACGACGCCTGCAACAGATAGCCGCCGGTCGGCGCCTCCCAGTCCAGCATCTCGCCGGCGGCAAATACGCCGGGCAACTTGCGGATCATGTAATCCGCAGTGAGTTCATCGAATGAGATGCCCCCGGCGCTGGAAATGGCACGCGCAATTGGCGCTACGCCAGTTAGCTTGATCGGCACGGCGTTGATGAGCTCCGCCAATCGCTCGGGCGGCATCGCCGACAGCGACTGGCCCGTGCCGATTGCCACCTCCTGCAGCAACCCGGCGGATACGGGCGAAAGCTGCGCGGCCTTGCGCAGGAAGTTGGAGAGCGACTGTTTGCCGCGCGGGGCAGACAGGCGCTTGACGAGTTCGGCCTCATCAACGTCCGGGCGCAAGGCGACGCGCAGCACCGCCTCGCCGTCCGCAGCGATCGCCTCGCGCAGTTCGGCCGACAAAGCGTAGATCGCCCCGCCCTCGATGCCGGCCCGCGTGATGATGGCCTCGCCGCGCAGGCCATGCGGACCGAAGTTGAGCGCAATTCCCTTGAGCGGTTGGCCTTCGAAACGCGTGCGGAACACATCGGACCAGGCGACGGTGAAGCCGCAATTGGCAGGCCGCAGCGGCGATATCGCAATGCCCTTGTCCGCCAGAATTGTCGCCCAGCCGCCGTCTGAGCCGAGCCGCGGCCAGCTTGCGCCGCCGAGTGCCAGCACCGTCGCTTTGGCAGCGATTTCAGCCGTTCCATCGGGTGTTTGGAATTGCAGCCGTCCCCCGTTGTCCCAGCCAGTCCATCGATGGCGAAAGGCGAAGCGGACACCGCGCGCATCCAGGCGCCGCAACCAGGCTCGCAGCAGGGGCGATGCCTTGAATGCCTTCGGAAACACCCGCCCGCTGCTACCGACGAAAGTCGGCTCGCCCAGCGCCTCGCTCCAGGCGCGCAGCGCGTCGGGCGGAAACGCGTCGATGGCACCCTTCAGCTTCGGCGCCGCCGCGCGGTAGCCCGCCATGAACTGCGGCAGCGGCTCGCTATGGGTGAGATTGAGACCGCCGCGGCCGGCCATGAGGAATTTTCGGCCAGCAGACGGCATGGCGTCGTAGACGGTGACGCGCAGGCCTTCCTGTGCCAGCACCTCCGCCGCCATCAGCCCGGCGGGACCGCCGCCGATGACGGCGACCGCTATCAGAGTTTTACCCCCGCCCGCGCCGCGGCCTGCGCGACGTATTTCTGCGTCTGCTCGAACGCACCCGTCAGCGCCTTGGCCTTCGACATGTCGCTGATCTCGGCGAAGTGCGCGGCGACCGCGTCCGGGGTCCATTCGGATTCCGGCAGGTTGATGCCTTCGCTCTCCAAGATCTTGATCACCGCGAAGGAGCCGGCGCCGGCACCCATGATGGTGCGGGTCGGCGCGTCCTCGCTGAGCATGTACTCGACCGCGGGCGTGATCGCGTTGGGCTTCATCAGTTGCAGGGCCTGCGGCGGCAGCAGCTCTTCGGTCATGCGGGTTGCCGCTGTCGGCGAGATAATGTTGACGCGGATGTTGTTCTTGCGGCCCTCTTCCGCGAGCACGTTCATCAGGCCGACCATGCCCGATTTCGCCGCGCCGTAATTGGCCTGTCCGAAATTGCCGTAGAGGCCGGAGGACGACGTCGTCAGCACGATGCGGCCGTAGTTGCGGTCGCGCATGCCGGCCCAGACCGCCTTGCAGCAATAGAAGGTGCCGACGAGATGCACGTCGAGCACCTTCTGGAAGTCGGTCGCCTCCATCTTGCCGAACGACTTGTCGCGCAGGATGCCGGCATTGGCGCACAGGAGATCGACGCTGCCCCACTCCCTGGTGGCGCGCTCGACCATGGCTGTGACCTGCTCGAAATTCGAGACATCGGCGCCGTCGGCCATCGCGGAGCCGCCCGCTTTGCGGATCTCCTCGACCACGGATTCGGCCGGCGACAGCGAGCCGCCGGTGCCGTCGCGCGCGCCGCCGAAGTCGTTGACGACGACCTTGGCGCCGCGGCTGGCCAATCCCAGCGCATGCGCCCGCCCCAGACCATTGCCCGCGCCGGTGACGATGGCGACGCGTCCGTCGAACCTGATTGCCATGAGTAGGAGTCTCTGTTCTTCTTCCCTTCTCCCCTTGTGGGAGAAGGTGGCGCGAAGCGCCGAATGAGGGGTCTCTCTCGGCAAAGATGCGCTCGCGGAGAGAGACCCCTCACCCGCCTCGCGTTCGCGAGGCACCCTCTCCCACAAGGGGAGAGGGTGAAACCCCGCTCTGGGGTGCCTTTTTGAGCAGCGATGGATTGCCGGGTCAAGCCCGGCAACGACGGGCGGGGTCAGGCGAAATAGATCAACCCGAGCCAATCCGCGACCAGCGCGGGCTTGTCCTCGCCTTCGATCTCCACGGTCACGTTGGTGCGGGATTGCAATTCGCCTGCCTTGCGCAGCTTGGCCTCCGTCAGCATGAAGCGACCGCGGACGCGCTTGCCCGAGCGCACCGGCGAGATGAAGCGGAGCTTGTCGAACCCGTAATTCACGCCCATCGTGGTGCCCGCGATCACAGGCATCACCTCATACGACATGATCGACATCAGCGACATCGTCAGGAAGCCGTGTGCGATGGTGGTGCCGAACGCGGTTTCCTTCTTGGCGCGCTCCGGGTCGACATGGATAAACTGGTGATCCTCGATCACGTCGGCATAGGCGTCGATGCGGGGCTGGTCGATCAGGTGCCAAGACGACACGCCGATCTCTTTGCCGACCATGGCCTGATAGGCGTCCAGCGTAATCGGCGGCTTCTTCCAGGCTTCGTTCACTTAGGTCTCACTCCGTGTTTTTGCCAGCTCCGGAAAATCCTCCTCGCGGAATTCGCGGCCACGCAGGGGATCGTTGCGGTCGTCATCGCGCTCCAGCCGCCGTAGGTGCACGCGACGGATTTTTCCAGAAATGGTCTTCGGCAGCTCGGTGACGATTTCGAGACGGCGGATACGCTTGAACGGCGCAAGGCGCGCGTGCAGGTGCTTGAAAATCGAGAGCGCGGTTTCCGGCGAGCGCTCTGCGCCCGACGTCAGCAACACGAAGGCCTTGGGAATCGCGAGCCGGATCGGATCGGGGCTCGGCACCACGGCGGCCTCGGCGACGAGCTCGTGCTCCAGGAGCACGCTCTCCAGTTCGAACGGGCTGATGCGGTAGTCGGACGATTTGAACACGTCGTCGGAGCGGCCGACGAAGGTGAGATACCCGTCCTCGTCCGCGAACACGACGTCGCCGCTGCGATAGAGCTCGCCTTCCGCACCGGAGAGCTTGCCGTCATCACTCTGATAGCCCTGCATCAATCCGGCGGGACGGTTCACGCCGAGCACCAGCGTCACCTCGCCCTCCTTCGCCGGGTTGCCGTCGGCATCGCTGATCTGCACGCGATAGCCCGGCAGCGGACGGCCCATCGATCCGACCTTGATTGGCTGGCCCGGCGAATTGCCAGCGAGTGCCGTCGTTTCAGTCTGACCGTAGCCGTCGCGGATGGTGAGGCCCCAGGCCGCCTGCACCTTGTCGATCACTTCAGGATTGAGCGGCTCGCCGGCGCCGCAGACCTCGCGAAGCGACACCTTGAAGGAGGCAAGGTTCTCCTGGATGAACAGCCGCCATACCGTCGGCGGCGCGCATAACGTAGTGACGCCACAGCGGCCGATGGTGGCGAGCAGGCTTTTTGCGTCGAAGCGCGGCTGGTTGACCACGAACACGGTGGCGCCCGCATTCCACGGCGCGAAAAAGCAGCTCCAGGCGTGCTTGGCCCAGCCGGGCGACGAGATGTTGAGATGGACGTCGCCGGGCTGCAGCCCGATCCAATACATAGTCGAGAGATGGCCGACCGGATAACTGCGCTGACTGTGCCGCACCAGTTTTGGTTTTGCGGTCGTGCCCGAGGTGAAATAGAGCAGCATCGGGTCGTCGGCATTGGTCGGACCGTCAGGCGCAAAACTCTCCGAAGCGTGCGCCGCCTCGTCATAGGCCAGCCAGCCGCTGGAGGCCGCGCCGACCACGATGCGGACGATACTCTCGGCACCGAGGCTTGCGAATTTCGCGACCTGATCCTCGGCAGCAATCACCGCCTTCGCCTTGCCGCGATCGAGCCGGTCGCGCAGCTCGTCGGCGGTGAGCAACGTGGTCGCGGGAATCACGACGACGCCGAGCTTCATCGCCGCCAGCATCGTCTCCCAGAGCGGAACCACATTGCCGAGCAGCAGCAAAAGGTGGTCGCCGCGCTTCAAGCCCTGCGCGCGAAGGAAGTTCGCGACCTGGTTGGAACGCTTTGAGAGCGCCGCGAAGGAGAGCTTGGTCTGCCGATCCTGCGCGGCATCGACGATCCAGAGCGCCGGACGGTCCTTGCTGTCCGCATTCGCCGCCAGCTCGGCGTCGAACCAGTCGAGCGCCCAATTGAAGGGAGCCGGATCGGGCCAGCGGAAGCCTTTGACCGCTGCGTCGAAATCCGTGCGGTGCTTGAGCAGAAACGCGCGCGCTTCCTGAAATGTCGTCATCAAGTGTTCCCGGCCAGCGCCCTAACGTGCTTGATAATTCCGGAAAAATCCACCCCGCCCTGCCCGGCGGCGTCGAAGGACTGATAGATCTCCTGCGCATGCTTGCCGAGCGGCGTCACCGCACCTGCCGCCTTCGCCGCGTCCTGCGCCAGCGTCAGATCCTTCACCATCAGCGCCGAGGCAAAGCCCGGCTTGTAGTCGTTGTTGGCTGGCGAGGTCGGCACCGGGCCCGGCACCGGACAATAGGTCGTCAGCGACCAGCACTGACCCGACGAGGTCGAGGCGACGTCGAACAGCGCCTGATGCGAGAGCCCGAGCTTCTCAGCCAGTGCAAATGCCTCGCTCACCGCAATCATGGAAATACCGAGGATCATGTTATTGCAGATCTTCGCGGCTTGGCCGGCGCCGGCGCCGCCGCAATGGACGATCTTCTTGCCCATATTCTCCAGCACGGGCTTGGCCGCCGCAAACGCACTCTCCTCACCGCCGCACATGAAGGTCAGCGTGGCACCCTTGGCGCCGCCCGTGCCGCCGGAGACCGGCGCGTCGACGGAGAGCACGCCGTGCTTGGCGGCGAGCGCATGCGCCTGCCTTGCGCTCTCGACGTCGATGGTCGAGCTATCGATGATCAGCGTGCCCTTGGCCATCGCGGGAACGACCTCGTTCCAGACGGAGAGCACGTGCTTGCCGGCCGGCAACATGGTGACGACCACGTCCGCGCCTTTCACCGCGCCCGCTGCGCTGTCGGCAATACCTGCGCCGTCGGCCTTGGCCTGGTTGCGCGAGGCCTCGACGAGATCAAACGCGACCACCTTATGGCCGGCCTTGACCAGATTGGCGGCCATGGGGCCGCCCATATTGCCGAGACCGATGAATGCGACCGTGGCCATTGTCGTTTCCTCCGCTTCAATATTCTAGTTGAACTTCAGCTCGTCGGCGCCGATTTCGGCGAAATATGGTGCCAGCATCTGCGGCGTCACATCCTCGATCCGCGGCGGCGACCAGGTCGGATTGCGGTCCTTGTCGATCACGGCGGCGCGCACGCCCTCGCGGAAATCGTCGCTGCGAAATACCTCCAGGGCGGCGCGATATTCGCGCACGAGACACTCTTCCAGGCTGGACGCCATGCGTGCGAGCCGCAAGAGCTTCAGCGTCACCACCATGCCGCGTGGCGATTTTTCGCCGAGCGTCTTCAACGTGGCGAGCGCAAACTCTGAGCCGTCGCGCTTGAGCGCCGCAACAATATCTTCCATGCGGTCGAAGCCGAACAGCGGGTCGATGATCGGCTCCTTCGCAGATACTGGTCCTGCTGTCTCGCCGGTCGCAAAGCTGTTGATGATCATGCTGACCTCGGCCGCAGTCGCATCGGGGCGCAGCTTCGTCAGGACGTTGCGCAGCTCCGGCAACTTCACCGCCGGCACGACCCAATCGGCGAACTTCGCATGGATCGCGTCCGGCCCGCTCATGGTCTGGCCGGTCAGCCCGAAATAGGTGCCGATCTCGCCCGGCGAATGCGACAACAGATAGGTGCCGCCGACATCGGGGAAGAAGCCGAGACCGACTTCCGGCATTGCCAGCTTCGTGCGATCCGTAACGACACGATGGCTGGCATGGGCTGACAAACCGACGCCGCCGCCCATCACGATGCCGTCCATGAAGGCGACATACGGCTTTGGGAACTTCTTGATCCGGGCATTGAGGATGTACTCCTCGCGCCACAGGATCTTGCCGAGGTCACCGTTGACCTTCGAGCTTTCCCAGAGTGTGCGGATGTCGCCGCCGGCGCACAGCCCACGCTCGCCGGCGCCTTCCAGCAGGATCACAGCGACGGCCGCATCGGCCTCGAAGCGGTCGAGCGCCTTGTCGATGTCGCGAAACATCTCCAACGTCACGGCATTGAGCGCCTTCGGGCGGTTGAGGCGGATCACGCCGACTGCGCCCTCGACACGGGCGATCAGGTCGCCCTCTTCCACGCCACTCATGGTGCGCCCTCGATCAGCTTGCGCGCCACGATGAGCCGCATGATTTCATTGGTGCCTTCGAGGATCTGGTGCACGCGGAGATCGCGCACGATCTTCTCGATGCCGTATTCGCTTAAGTAGCCATAGCCGCCGTGAAGCTGGAGCGCATGGTTGGCGACCTCGAAGCCGACGTCGGTGCCGAAGCGTTTCGCCATGGCGCAGAGCATGGTGGCATCAGGATCCTTGCGATCCAGCGCCGCGGCTGCGCGCCACAAAAAGGTGCGGGCGGCCTCGAGCTCGATCGCCATGTCGGCGAGGCGGAATTGCAATGCCTGGAACTCGTCGAGGCGTTTTCCAAAGGCCTTGCGCTCCTTCATGTAGCTGCGCGCCTTTTCGAGCGCTATTTGCGCACCACCGAGCGAGCACGCGGTGATGTTGAGGCGGCCACCATCGAGGCCGGCCATCGCGATCTTGAAGCCGGCGCCCTCCTCGCTGAGGCGGTTGGCGACCGGCACGCGGGCATTCTCGAACATCACGGCGCGGGTCGGCTGCGCGTTCCAGCCCATCTTGCGCTCATTGGCGCCGAACGAGACGCCCGGCGTCTTGCCGTCGATGACGAGGGTC
The DNA here is from genome assembly GCF_023074095.1 of Bradyrhizobium sp. 137. Classification (NCBI taxonomy): domain Bacteria; kingdom Pseudomonadati; phylum Pseudomonadota; class Alphaproteobacteria; order Hyphomicrobiales; family Nitrobacteraceae; genus Bradyrhizobium; species Bradyrhizobium sp. 137. The sequence continues at coordinate 174,801 of NZ_JADPKU010000129.1, read as the reverse complement.
GAGATGCCTCCGGGACCATCGCCACCGGTCCTGACCATCGCGACCAGGAGGTCGGTGCCGCCGGCGCCGGAGATGAACTGCTTCTGGCCGTTGAGCACGTAGTGGTCGCCGTCGCGCACGGCACGGGTGCGCAGCGCCGCTGCGTCCGAGCCGGCGCCCGGCTCGGTCAGGCAATAGCTCGCGATCAGCTCCATGGTGCAGAGTTTTGGCAGCCATGTGTGGCGCTGGGTGTCGCTGCCATAGGCATCGATCATCCAGGACGCCATGTTGTGGATGGAGATGAAGGCCGAGGTGGTCGGGCAGCCCGTCGCCAGCGCCTCGAAGATCAGCGCCGCATCGAACCGCGTCATGGCGGAGCCGCCGACGTCGTCACGGATGTAGATGCCGCCCATGCCGAGCGTGGCGGCCTCGCGCATCACGTCGACGGGGAAATGCTTCTCCTCGTCCCAGCGCAGCGCCTGCGGCGCGATCTTCTCCGCCGCGAACACCAACGCCATGTCGCGAATTGCGATCTGATCCTCGTTCAGAGCGAACTGCATGACGTCGCCTACCCTTTGCTCCACCGTCGTTGCGAGCCAACGGGTCCGCGCGAAGCGCGGCCCGATGACAGGCTCCGCGAAGCAATCCAGCCTGTCTCCGCTGGATTTGCTTCGTCGCTACGCTCCTCGCAATGACGACTGGGCTACAGCCCTACTTCATCAGCGGGATCGAGAACTCCGCACCTTCCTTGACGCCGGACGGCCAGCGCGAGGTCACCGTCTTGGTCTTGGTGTAGAAGCGGACCGAATCCGGGCCGTGCTGGTTGAGATCGCCGAAGCCCGACTTCTTCCAGCCGCCGAAGGTGTAATAGGCGATCGGCACCGGGATCGGCACGTTGATGCCGACCATGCCGACATTGACCTTAGCCGCGAAGTCGCGCGCGGCGTCGCCGTCGCGGGTGAAGATGGCAACGCCGTTGCCATAGTCATGATCGGACGGCAGCGCCAGTGCTTCCTTGTAGTCGTGCGCGCGCACGACCGAGAGCACGGGGCCGAAGATCTCTTCCTTGTAGATCCGCATGTCCTTGGTGACGTTGTCGAACAGCGAACCACCGAGATAGAACCCGTTCTCGTAGCCCTGCATCTTGAAGCCGCGGCCGTCGACGGCGAGCGTCGCACCTTCCTTGATGCCGATGTCGATGTAGCTCTTGACCTTCTCGACCGCCTCGCGCGTAACCAGCGGACCGTAATCGGCCGAGGGATCGATCGAGGTGCCGATCTTGAGGCTCTCGACGCGCGGGATCAGCTTCTCCATCAGGCGGTCAGCAGTCGACTTGCCGACCGGGACGGCGACGGAGACGGCCATGCAGCGCTCGCCGGCCGAACCGTAGCCGGCGCCGATCAGCGCGTCGACGGCCTGGTCCATGTCCGCATCCGGCATCACGATCGCGTGGTTCTTGGCGCCGCCAAAGCACTGGCAGCGCTTGCCGGTTTGCGCGGCACGCTCATAGATGTACTGCGCGATCGGCGTCGAGCCGACGAAGCCGACGGCCTTGATGTCGGGATCGTCGAGGATGGCGTCGACCGCCTCCTTGTCGCCGTTGACGACGTTGAGGATGCCAGCGGGCAGGCCGGCCTCGATCATCAACTGGGCAAGCTTCATCGGCACGCCGGGATCGCGCTCCGACGGCTTGAGGATGAAGGCGTTGCCGCAGGCGATCGCGGGGGCGAACTTCCACATCGGGATCATCGCCGGGAAGTTGAACGGGGTTATGCCGGCGACGACACCGAGTGGCTGGCGCATCGAATAGATGTCGATGCCGGGGCCGGCGCCTTCGGTGTATTCGCCCTTCATCAAATGCGGGATGCCGCAAGCGAACTCGACGACCTCGAGGCCACGCTGGATGTCGCCCTTGGCGTCGGGCACGGTCTTGCCGTGCTCGCGCGCGAGCAGCTCGGCGAGCTTGTCGTAGTCGCGCTGGATCAGCTCCAGGAATTTCATCATGACGCGGCCGCGGCGCTGGGGATTTGTCGCGGCCCACTCCGGCTGTGCGGCGCGCGCGTTCTCGACGGCGGCGCGAACCTCGGCGTTGGACGCCAACGCGACCTTGGCCTGGACGTCACCGGTCATCGGTTCGAAAACGTCGGCGGTGCGGCCCGAGGTACCCTTGACCTCCTTGCCGCCGATGAAATGTCCGATTGAACGCATGGAATGATCTCCTTGGAAGTCGAGCCTGATCGCTGGAAGTCGAGCCTGATCGCTTTGACAAATCCTATCGACCTGCATTTTATAGGATTCAAGTCTGAGATATTGCACCATAGATGTGCGAAAATGCTGGATCAAGGCGCTATCGATTGGGACGACTTTCGCTTCGTGCTGGCCATCGTGCGGGGCGGCTCGGTGTCGGCTGCGGCAAAACAGCTCGGGGTCGATCATGCCACGGTGATTCGCCGCGTCGACCGGCTGGAGAAGCATCTCTCGGCAAAATTGTTTGACCGGCGCAAGACCGGCTATCTCCTCACCGAGGCCGGCCAGCGCGTCGCCGACAGTGCGGAAGCGATGGAATCGACCATCGTCGCCAATCAGGAGCAGGTCGGCGGCTCGGTCGCACGGCTGACCGGCACCGTGCGGATCGGCGCGCCCGATGGTTTTGGCACTGCCTTTCTGGCACCGCGGCTGGCGCCCTTTGCGGACCGTTATCCCGATCTGGACCTGCAACTTGTGGCCACCGCTCGGCTGTTCAGCCTCTCCAAACGCGAGGCCGACATCGCCATCAGCCTGACCATGCCGAAGGAAGGCCGCATCGTCGGCCGCAAGCTCCTCGACTACCGCCTCGGGCTCTATGCCGCGCCTGGCTATCTCGAACGTTTCCCAGAGATCACGTCGCGCCAGGACCTGCCGCAGCACCGTTTCGTCGGGTACATCGAAGAGCTGCTGTTCACGCCGGAACTCGACTATCTGCCGCAGGTGTCGCCGAAGATCTCCGCACGTTTCCGCAGCGCCAATCTGATCGCGCAGCTCAATGCAACGCTCTCAGGCTTCGGAATCGCGGTGCTGCCGCACTTCATGGCAAGCGACTACCCGCAGCTCGAAGCCGTACTGCCCGAAGAAATCTCGATCACGCGGACGTTCTGGATGTTGATGCACGCCGACAGCAAGGACCTCGCGCGGATCAGGGCCGTCGCAGATTACATCAGCGAGATCGTGGAGCGCGAGCGAGCGCTGTTTGCGGGGCGGTAACGTCGATTAGTCGGGTCCGAAGCACAACTGCCAGCTCCTCATGGTGAGGAGGCGCGAAGTGCCGTCTCGAACCATGCAGGCCCGTATCTCACCCGCGGCCATCCTTCGAGACGACCGGTTGGCGGTCTCCTCAGGATGAGGTCCCGAGGGGGTGTAGCTGGCACTAGTTCTGCTTCTCGCGCGCCTTCTTCGCGGCCGCGGCCTTCGGCTCACGCCGCGCGCCCTCAAGCGCGCTGTCCCGGCCCGCCTTCAGCACCTCGTCGGACAATTCGCTCGAGCCGGCGATGCGCGCCAGCAGCATGGTGCCGGCCATCGTGGCGAGCGTCGCAATCGCCTGTTTTCGTGCGGCCTTGCGCGGCATGTTCGGGATATAATCGGTCATCATCTCGATCATCTCGTCGAGCTTGCCGGCAAACGCCTTCCGCGTCTTCGGGCTCTCGCGGGCGATCTCGGCGCCGAGTGAGGGGATCGAGCAGCCATGGCCTGGATTGTCGCGATGCAGCGCGCAGAGATAGCTATCCGCGATCAGTGCCAAACGCTTCTCCGGCGCAGCCTCGCTCGTGAGCTTGCGCCAATGCTCCATCGAGCGATCCATGGCGTAGGCGAAGGACTCGATCACCAGCGCCTCGCGGGAATCGAAATGCGCGTAGAAGCCGCCGTGGGTCAGGCCTGCCTCCTTCATGAGATCGGCGACGCCGATGCCGTGGGCACCTTTTTCGCGCAGTCGCACCGAGGCCTTCTTCACGATGCGGTCGTGGGTTTCCTGCTTGTGTTCCCGGGAATAGCGCATGCGGATCTCATTGAATGTCGGAAATCATCTCATAACACGCGAACGTCGCGAACGGCGCATTAAATCGCAGTTAGATTGTTGCCGATCATGGAAAAGGTTGCGGTTGCATGCACCGCCAGCGCGCCCTTGCCGTCACGAACGAAACCTTCAGCGTAGCTGGTCTGGCGCCCCAGCTTGATCACCTTGCCTTCGGCCGAGATCAGGCCTGAACGGACCGAGAGCGGACGCAGGAAGGTCAGCTTCAGATCGAGGGTCACGGAGCCCTGCCCGGCCTCCAGCCGGGTCGAGATCGCGCACCCCATGGCTGTATCCAGCAGCGCCGCAGCGGTTGCGCCGTGCAAGAGGCCGACAGTATTTTCGAGATCTTCACGCGGCTCCAGTTCCATGACGATCCGGCCCGGCTCAACCACGGCCATGGTGAAGCCGATGAGTTTTGCGAAGGGCGGCGGCGGCAGGCGGCCGTCACGAATGCCCAGCATGGCGTCCACGCCCGACAGACCCATCGCCACCTTCGCAACCGGTGCAGGCATCTGCCAATCCACCACGCGCTCGCGCCGCTGGTCGGGCGAAAACAGGTCAAGATGGTCGGATTGGGTCATGACCGCCTCTTGTATGATTTACATCATACTATGTGGCGGACTTCGCCCTGGCAACTCCGCCCACCGCCCGCTTGACAAGCCGGGCGTTTCGGCCCGGAAGTGACCTCGACCCGGTGCGCCCTGCGCCTGTCCACCAAACCTCGAGATGCCACATGGAAATGCTCAACCACCATTGCGGCGTGACGCGTGATGCGCGCGGCGTCGTCCATGTCGCGATCTGCAACGCCGGCCCGCTCAACATCCTCGGCTCGCCCGTGACCGACGCCATGCGCGAAGGCTTGCAGCGGCTTGCCACCGACCACGCAATCCGCGTCGTGGTGCTGCGCGGCGAGAGCGAAAAGAGCATGATCGGCGGCGCGGACATCAAGGAGATGGCGAAACTCGACCAAAGATCGGCCGAAGCCTTCATCAGCCGCCTGCGCGATCTCTGCGAGGCGGTGCGCGCCTTCCCGGCTCCCGTGATCGCGCGCATGCCCGGCTGGTGCCTCGGCGGCGGCCTCGAGGTTGCCGCCGCCTGCGACTTCCGCATCGCCGCCCATGATGCGCATTTCGGCATGCCGGAGGTGCGCGTCGGCATCCCCTCGGTGATTCATGCCGCGCTGCTGCCGCGCCTGGTCGGCTGGGCCCGCGCGCGCTGGCTGGTGATGACGGCGGAGAACATCGACGCGCCGACGGCGCTCGCGTGGGGATTGGTCGACAAGGTTGCGCCGCAAGGCGGGCTGGATGCCGAGGTCGAGCGCGTCGTGCAGGCGTTGCTCGCATGCGGCCCCGAGGCGCTGCGATCGCAAAAGGCGCTGCTGCGGCAATGGGAGGAATTGCCGCTGACGGAGTCGGTCAATCTCAGTGTCAAGGTGTTCGGCGAGTCGTTCCTGACGGACGAGCCGACGCGGCTGATGCAGGCGTTCGTGAACCGGAAGCGATAGGGCTGTCGCCGCAATCGTCTCTGATTAGTAAGTCGCCGCCACGCCAAACGTGTCATGCCCCGGCTTGCCGCCTTCGCTAAAGCTTCGGCGGCCGAGCACCCTGACGGCCCGGCGTAGCCTTGGCGGAGCCGGGACCGGGCATCCAGGACGCCGCGGCTTCTCCGTATCCCACGACGGCCTCTGGAATACTGGATCACCCGCCTTCGCGGGTGATGACAATGTGCCTCGAAGAAGCACCTCCTCGAATCGAACGACTAAATCTCATCCGAACGACGACATTTTCTCATCCCTGGCGCGGTTGCATTTTTTGCGCCGCATCATATGATGAGCATAATCTTACTTATCCCCGCAGGGAGTTCGTCATGGCCGAAGCTGCCGATCCCGTCGTCATCGTCTCCGCCGCCCGCACCCCGCTCGGCCGCTTCATGGGCGAATTGTCGCCGCTCCCCGCGCACAAGCTCGGATCGCACGTAATCGGCGCGGCGTTGGAGCGCGCAAAACTCGCGCCTGAGAAGGTCGACGAGGTGTTCATGGGCTGCGTGCTGCCAGCCGGTCAGGGCCAGGCTCCGGCGCGCCAGGCCGCGCGTGCAGCAGGTCTCCCCGACGCCACGGGTGCGACCACCGTCAACAAGGTCTGCGGCTCCGGCATGAAGGCGACCATGCTGGCGCACGACATCATCCGCGCCGGCTCGGCCGAGATCGTCGTCTCCGGCGGCATGGAGAGCATGAGCAACGCGCCGTATCTTTTGGCCAAGGCGCGCGGCGGCTACCGCGCCGGCCATGACCGCATCATCGACCACATGATGATGGACGGGCTGGAGGACGCCTACGAGACCGGCCGCTCCATGGGCGATTTCGGCGAGGCGACTGCGGAAGCCTATCAGTTCACGCGCAAGGACCAGGACGCCTATGCGATGGAGACACTCAGTCGCGCGCGCAAGGCGGTCGAAGGCGGCGCGTTCAAGGCCGAGATCGCGCCGGTCACGCTCACCGAGAAAGCGGGTCCCCGCGTCATCGCCAACGACGAGCATCCGCTGAAGGTCGATCCCGCCAAAATCCCCGGCTTGAAGCCGGCGTTCCGCGCCAACGGTACCATCACGCCGGCGGCCTCCTCCGCGAACGCCGACGGCGCTGCCGCGCTCGTGCTGACCAAGCGCTCGCTCGCCGATCGGAGCGGCCTGCCGGTTCTGGCCGAGATCAAGGGCCATGCCACCCACAGCCAGGAGCCGCAATGGTTCACCACGGCGCCGATCCCGGCGATCCGCAAGCTGCTCGACAAGGTCGGTTGGAGCGCAAGCGATGTCGATCTGTTCGAGATCAATGAGGCCTTCGCCGTCGTTGCGATGGCGGCGCAGCGCGATCTCGGCATTCCCCGCGACAAGCTCAACACCAATGGCGGCGCCTGCGCGCTTGGCCATCCCATCGGCGCGACCGGCGCGCGGCTGATCGTGACGCTGCTTCATGCGCTGGAGGCGCAGAACCTCAAGCGCGGCGTCGCGGCGCTCTGCATCGGCGGCGGCGAGGCCACGGCGATTGCGGTAGAGCGGCTGGGGCACTGACGCAAGAAAGTCTGAAAACGAGGGAACTCTGTCATTTGCGACAGAAGCCGTCCGTGCCATCCTCGAACTGACGCCGGTCTCTTGCGACCGCCCGTCAACATTGAGGCCCAATGATCTCGAACTGGCTCGCGGCAGCACTTTCCCGCCGCAACATTCACTACGGCTGGGTGATGGTCGGCGTAACCTTCCTCGCCGCGCTGATCAGCGCCGGCACGGTCGGTGCGCCCGGCGTTTTCATCGTTCCCCTGCAAAACGAGTTCGGTTGGAGCACGGCCGAGATCTCCTCCGCGCTGTCGATCCGCTTCATCCTGTTCGGGCTGATGGCACCATTCGCCGCTGCCCTGCTCAACCGCTACGGCCTGCGCAACGTCACGCTCGCCGCCCAGCTGATCGTCGTCTCGGCGCTCGTGCTCTCGCTCGGCATGACCGAGGTCTGGCAGCTCGTCGCCCTCTGGGGCGTGGTGATCGGCATCGGCACCGGCATGACCGCCTTGGTTTTGGGCGCCACCATCGCCACGCGCTGGTTCGCAGCAAGACGCGGCCTCGTCGTCGGCATCATGACGGCGAGCGTCGCCACGGGTCAGCTCGTATTCCTGCCGCTGCTCGCAAGCCTCACCGAACGGTTCGGCTGGCGCCTCGCACTCGGCTTCGTCTGCATCATGCTCGGCGTCTCGGCGCTGGCAGTCCTGCTCGCGATGCGTGACCGGCCGAGCGATGTCGGCCTGCGCCCATTCGGCGACGCAGGGACCGCGCCGCTGCCCGCTCCGCCGGCCAGTCACGGCTCGATCACCGGCGTTGCGCTCGGCACGCTGCGCGACGCCTCGAAGTCGACTGCGTTCTGGATCCTGTTTGCGACCTTCTTCGTCTGCGGCGCCTCAACCAATGGTCTCGTCCAGGTGCACCTGATCCCGATGTGCCTCGATTTCGGCATCCCGCAGGTGCAGGCGGCAAGCCTGCTTGCGGCAATGGGCATCTTCGATTTCTTCGGCACCATCATGTCGGGCTGGCTGTCAGACCGCTACGACAATCGCTGGCTCTTGTTCTGGTATTACGGCCTGCGCGGGCTGTCGCTGATCTTCCTGCCCTTCAGCGATTTCTCGTTCTACGGCTTATCGATGTTCGCGATGTTCTACGGGCTCGACTGGATCGCCACGGTTCCGCCGACCGTACGGCTCACCGCGCAGAAGTTCGGGCCCGAGCGCGCCAACCTCGTGTTCGGCTGGATCTTTGCCGGCCATCAACTCGGCGCCGGCACCGCCGCCTTCGGCGCTGGCCTGTCGCGCACCGTCTATGAGAGCTACTTGCCCGCCTTCTTCGTCGCTGGCGCGCTGTGTGTGTTCGCTTCGGTCATCGTGCTGGCACTGTCGCGGCAACCCAGGTCGAACCCGCAAGCGGCGACGGCCTAGTACCTCATCGTGATGAAGCCGAACACCGCGGCATTGCCGAGGCGAGACGCCGCGCCGTAAAAGGCGACTCGCGGCTTCGCGGCGCTGGCAGTGACGCCGAGCCCCCGCGGAATTTGAGCTATATTCCCATTAGACTCCCGGGCACAAACGTGGACAATACCCCAGCACGTCACGTGCACAGTGCACACCAAAGATGCACCAGAGGAAACACATGCCGGCTGCCTTCCCGTCGTCCCCACCCGACATTCCAGCCACTCCTTTGACCACCGAAATGCGCGATGCGTTGCGCGCGATCGTGGGCCAAAAAGGTCTCATCGAGGACGAGCACGGCAAGCAACCGTTCGTGACCGATTGGCGCGGATTGCTGGTCGGCGGAGCCGGTGCCATCGTTCGTCCCGGCAGCACCGAGGAGGTCTCCAGGGTGGTCCGGCTTTGCCACGAGCACGGCGTCGCGATCGTGCCGCAAGGCGGCAACACCGGTCTGATGGGCGGGGCGACGCCCTGGCCTGCGCACACCGGCATCGTGTTGTCGCTCGGCCGCATGAACCGCATTCTGGAGGTCGATCCGGTCGGCTATTCGATGACGGTCGAGGCCGGCTGCGTGCTGCAGACGCTTCAGGAGACAGCAAGCGCACACGACAGGTTCCTGCCGCTCAGCCTCGGTGCCCAGGGCTCGTGCATGATCGGTGGCAATCTGTCGACCAACGCCGGCGGCGTGCAGGTGCTGCGCTATGGCAACGCCCGTAATCTCGTGCTGGGGCTCGAAGTCGTGCTGCCCAATGGCGAGGTCTGGGACGGATTGCGCGCGCTCAAGAAGGACAACACCGGCTACGATCTCAAGCACCTGTTCATGGGTGCCGAAGGCACGCTGGGGATCATCACCAAGGCCGTTCTCAAGCTATGGCCTGCCCCGAAGGACGTCTGCACCGCCTGGCTGGCGGTGCGCGATCCGCGCGCGGCTCTGGAAATCCTGTCCGAAGCCCACAGCGCCTCCGAAGACAATGTCGGCTCCTGCGAGCTGATGAGCCGCTCCGCCATAGACATGGTGCTGCGCCATATCCCCGGCACTCAGGATCCGCTCAAGGCAGATACGTCATGGTACCTCCTGCTCGAATGGTCATCCGCACGCCCACGCCGGGACGGCACCGAGGGCATGTCCGAGAAGATGGAGCAGTTTCTCGCCGATCAGCTCGAGGCCGGTCGCGTGCGCGATGCAGCGATCGCACACACGGTCAGCCAGTCGCGCAAAATGTGGCGCATCCGCGAGGGTGTCGCCGAGGCCTCCCGGGCCGAGGGACCGGGACTGAGCTACGACGTATCCGTTGCGATCTCCAGGATTCCCGAGTTCATCGATCTGGGACTCAAGGCCGTGCTCGGCATTCTCCCCACCATCCGCCCCTATCCGCTCGGACATATCGGCGACGGCAATCTGCATTTTTCATTCATGGGGCCGCTCGGCATGGATCAGCAGACGCTGACCCAATACAAGGGCGTCATCACGCGGGCCGTGAACGATCTCATCACCTCCATGGGGGGCTCGATCTCGGCGGAGCACGGCATAGGCATCGACAAGCTCGACGAGCTCAGTCACTATCGCTCGAAGACCGAGCTCGACATCATGCGCACCATCAAGCGCGCGCTCGATCCGCAGAACATCATGAATCCCGGCAAGGTGCTGCGGCTGTGATCGACGCTGCGCCCGGCGCCAATCAATGGTCCAGCATGGGCGGGTCGCAAAGGTGGCGCGACCTGTCCATGGTCTTGTCGAGAGTATAGTGTCCGCCGTCCTCAAGCCATCGAACCGCCGCGCGGGTTGACGATCGTATACCCTCGCAATGAACGCGCATGGATTCGCGTCGCGCGCCCGCCCGAGTTGGCGTCATAGGCCATCCAGACGTCGCCCCCGAGGTGCTGCTCCAGGACGAAAACGTGTCCTCGTCGTGCAGCAACCATTCCTGGTGCGGGTGATGTCCGCCGAAAGCGCAGCCAATTGGCCGCAAGATTCAATTCCGGCACGATACGGCCGAACACGCGCAGAGCCGCGCCGCAGCCGCAGAAGGACGAAGGGCAACCGGCCGGACGGCCACCGATAACGCGCGCGCCGGATACACCGGAGACGGTCGCCGGCGTGGCGGCGCCCCCTGCATCAGTCACTGTCAGTTGCGTCGAGCGGTAGGCTTGTAGAGAAGACCTGGAATTGAGTGAAGATCTGGAAATCAGTGAGGACCTGGAAGTCCGCTCGTTTCGCGTTCTCGAATACGAGAAGTCGCAGGGCATGGTGACATTGCATTCAGTGGCTTGATGAATGCGATAAGGCCGGGCTTCCGAAGCGACAGAACCTAGAACAACGAAGACGCACGCAGAAAATACTCGCTTGAACATTGCAGGACTCCAAATGAGAGACCCTGCCCCGGACAACGAGAAACCAATAACAGTTTGGCTGAAATGGGCCTAAAGAGCGGCCAAAAATGGCTGGATTGCGCGACACAACCTGCAATCGTCGTCGCCTACACGTAGCGGCTGAGATGATTAACTCGCAGCGCACGAATGCCCGCCCAGCAAGTCAAGCTTGCGGCATGCAACCAAGTCCCGTCCGCAACTGGAGCGTTGCGGAGGCACTTGATTGGCCAACGTCCGGTGCGCACCCTGCCGCTCACTGCATCATCGCCGCCGCGATCTTCTCCGCGGTCATTAATACCGGAAAATTGGTGTTGGCGCATGGCACCACCGGGAAGATCGACGCGTCGACGACGCGCAGGCCCTGCACGCCCTTGACGTGGCCCTGGTTGTCGACCACTGCCATCGGATCGTCGTCCCGGCCCATGCGGCATGAGCACGAGGCATGCCACACGCCGATGGTCGCCTTGCGCACGAAAGCTTCCAGCGCCTCGTGGTCGTTCATCACCTGATCGAAGGTAAAACCCTCGACCACGAAATTGTCGATCATGTAGTGACGCAGCGCCGCCGGGCCGTCCATCAGAGCCGCGGCGATCGTGGTGAGAATTCTGTTTTTGGTATTGACCACGCCGATCTTGCGGACGCGGTCGGTGTAGGCGGCCGGGAACGGCTTGTCGGTCACCTTCCTGACGACTTCGCTCATCTGCACCGCCGCCATCTTGCGGAAACCGCTCATGAGGCGATCGAGGTCGCGCCGGTCGGACAACAAATTGAACTCGACGATCGGCTCCGCTGAGGGATCGCGCGAGGTAAGCTTGACCTGCCCGGTCTCGGAATAGGTCTTGTTGACGAAGGTAAGGAGCGAGCCGATCTGCGCGCCGACCGCGTGCCAGGCCGATTTGCTGATGACGACGACGAACATGTCGCCTTTCGGCACGCCCGGCAGCCCGGAGGAATATCGCAGCCCAAGCTGCATGTGGCGCCTGGTGTGCTCGTTCATGCGCGCGCCGCGGCGAACGAAGGACGACAGCGAGATCGAGGGATGATCCATCAGGCGCTGGCCGACGCCTTGCAGCCCCATCAGCACGGGAATGCCCAGATCCTTGAGGTGACCGACCGGGCCGATGCCGGCGCGCAAGAGATGCGCTGGCGAATGGATGGCGCCGCTGGAGAGAATGATCTCGCGACCGCGAAATTCTTGCTCCCGTCCATCGATCACAGCTTTCACGCCGACGCATTGCGTGCCCTCGAACAGCAGCTCCCGAACCTGCGTGTTGGTGGAGATCGTGAGGTTGGCGCGTTTACGGGTGTCGCGATCGAGATAGCCCATCGCGGCCGAAACGCGCTGCTCGGTTTGGTTCGAATGCGTCACCGGGAAATAGCCGTCGACGAACTCGCCGTTCTGGTCCGGCACGAACTGATGGCCGGCCTGCTGGAAGGCCGCGGCGAAGGCCTGTGAATGCCGCGTCCAGTGCTCCCTCGGGATACGGCGGACCGGGATCCTGCCGTCCTTGCCGTGGTACGGTCCGTCGAAATCGAGGTCCCGCTCGACTTTCTTGAAGAAGGGCAGCACGTCGTTCCAGCTCCAGCCCTCGGCGCCCCGCGCCTGCCATTCGTCGTAATCGGTCGGCGCGCCGCGATTGGCCATCTGACCATTGATCGACGAGCCGCCGCCGAGCACGCGCGCCTGCTCGTATTTGCGTAAAGGAGGACGTTCCTCGTTCGGATTGTTGTGGCTGACAACTTGCGTCGTGACCTTGAGTTCGGTCCAGTGGAAGCGCGGATCGAAATACGCAGTGCCCGGATAGCTGTCCCTGATCTCGGCCGGCTCGTTGCCGGGTGGTGTGTCCTGTCCGGCTTCGCACAGCAGGACCTTGCTGGCGTTTCTTGCGGAGAGCCGGTGGGCCAGCACGGACCCCGCCGAGCCGCCGCCCACGATAATGAAGTCATACACGATTGGCGCGTCCTCTCGTTTTTGCCGGGGAAGCGTAGCGCGTTCTTGTTTTGAGGTCACGCCATGGCTGCCGCGACAAGATTGTCGCGCAGTCGCGACGATGGCTGAACGTCACGGCCTGATCGAAAAGTTCTCCGGCGGCCCTGGCTTGCGCAGCGGCTCGGCGAGGCGCGCGAACTCGCACAGCAGCGACCGCGTCTTTCTGGGATCGATGATCTCCTCGATCCAGAATTTTTCGGCAGAGCGGAACGGCGAACGCAGTTTGTTGAGGCGCTCCTCGATCTCCTTCAGCTTCGCGGCCTTGTCCTCGACCGCGTCGATATCGGCGCGGTAGGCGGCTTCGATGCCGCCCTCGAGCGGGAGCGAACCCCAATAGGCGGACGGCCAGGCGTAGCGGATCGAGAAACGATCGGCGGGCTGATGCACGACGCCGGCCACGCCGAAGGCGTTGCGCAGGATCATTGTGCACCAGGGCACGGTGGTCTGGTTGACTGCGGCCATGGCGCGGACGCCGTGGCGGATGGTGGCCGCCTTCTCCGCGTCGAGGCCGATCATGAAGCCCGGGCAGTCCATGAGATAGACGATCGGCAGGTGGAAGGTCTCGGCGAAGTCGACCCAGCGCACCACCTTCTGGCAGGCATCCGCCGTCCAGGAGCCGCCATAGTGAAAACTGTCGTTGGCGAGCAGCAGCACCGCCCTACCCTCGAGCCGGGCAAGACCGACGATAACAGGCTTACCGAAGTTCTTTGCGACCTCGAAGAACGAGCCCGTGTCGACGACGGCGTCGATGATCGGGCGCATCTTATAGACCTGCTTGCGGTTGCGCGGCACCGCGTTCAGCAGCGCTTCCTCGGCGCGTTCCGGATCGTCGGTGCACGGCAAGGTCGGCGGCAGCTCGTACACCGAGGACGGCAGATAGGACAGGAAGCGCCGCGCGCAGGCAAACGCCTCCTCCTCGGTCTCGACCGCATGATCGACCGCACCGGCGCGAGTCTGGATGTCGGCGCCGCCAAGTTCTTCCTTCGAGAGGTCCTGCCCCAGCGCCTTCACCACCGGTGGGCCCGCAACGAACATCGCGGACTTTCGGGTCATGATGGAATAGTGGCTGGCGGCGAGACGCGCAGCACCGAGCCCCGCGACCGACCCGAGGCCGAGCGCGACGACCGGTACGCGCGACAAATTCTCCGTCGTGAAGCGATACCACCGCGTGCCACCGATGCCGCCCGGCAGATTGGCCGCGCCCTTGGTCTCGATGGTCTTGACCGAGCCGCCGCCGCCGGAGCCTTCGATGATGCGGATAATGGGCAGCCGGAAGTCGTGCGCCATTTCCTCCGCCATCAGCGGCTTGGCCGAGATCGACGCGTCCGCCGAGCCGCCGCGCACCGTGAAATCGTCGCCGACCACGACCACGGTGCGGCCGTCGACGCGTGCGCGACCGAACACGCAGTTCGCCGGCGTCAGCTTCTGCAACTCGCCGCTGGAATCGTACTCACCGATGCCGGAGACCGCACCGATTTCGTGAAAGCTGCCTTTGTCGATCAGTCCGCCGATTCGCTCCCGAACAGTCAGCCGGCCCTGGTCATGCTGTCGCTTGACCTTGTCAACGCCGCCCATCTCCCGCGCGAAGGCTTCGCGCCGGGCTAGCTCGTCGAGTTCCGGCTTCCAGTTCATTCACTCCCTCCGAGTTGATCGGCTTGTTCTTGTTATGCACGGCTATGGCGACCGGTCTACGCGAGATACGGTTGTTGAAGGCATCGCCCTCCGCGCCTTCCATCAGGCTGCCGAGCGAGCGGCCGAGCGCGAGCATCAACGGGGCGACTTCGTCATGCAGCCGTTGCTCGTCATACATTGCGGCCAAAAGACCGATCGTGACGACCACGAAGGTCTGATACTGCGGCGACCAGATCGGCACAGCGAGTCCGTTGATGTGCGGGCTCCAGAGGCCGCAGGCTACGACATAGCCGCGCTCGCGCAGCGATTGCCGGTTGGCCTCGATGCGGGGTTTGAGAATCTTCGCAGCCTCGGGCGCTTCCCGCTCCATGTCCGCAATGAAGGTGTCGCCCATCTCGGGCGCGAGCGCCGCAGTGTAGGCCGCGCCCGCGGCGGTCGAAGCCATCGAGATGCGGCTGCCGGTGCCCTCGTGCAGGCCGAGTGCGGTCGCTGAGCGCGCGAACTGGAGATAGACGAGATGGAAACGATCGGGAACGACGAAGCCGACCGTGCCCGGAACCTGCTCGGCGACTTCCTGAAGCCGCTGGCGGATCATGCTGCGCAGCTGCGCGCCCTTCATCATCGAAGCGCTCATCGCCACCGCGCTCGGGCCGATGCGATACTTCTGGTCGCGCGGCAGATACACAAGCTGACCCATGCGGGTCAGCGTGTGCGTGAGCCGCGACACCGTCGAGCGCGGCAGGCCGCAGCGATTTGAAATCTCGAGATTGCCGAGCCTGCTATCGTGGCCCTCGAAGCATCGCAGCACGTCGAACGCGCGCGATACCACCTGGATGACATCACCCTCACCGGCATCGCCGGCGAGCGCACCTTGCCTACTCAACCGCTCCGAACGTCGTCCCATGATCCCTACCGTTTGTTCCGCTGTGCGGAATTAAATTCCACTTGCAGACGACGCTACCTCAGGCATTTTGCGACGACAACAAAAAGGCGATGGCATGCCAGAAATTAAAATCGTTACCGAAGTCGCGGGCCGTGTCTGCGCGACTCCCGTGCAAGTTGGAGGAACCGTCGCGGATGGCGATGACGTTGTGGTGGTCGAAGCCATGAAGATGGAGATACCGGTGCCATCGCCCGCGAGCGGCACGATCACATCGCTGCTGGTGAAGCTCGACGACGTCGTTGCCGAGGGACAGGCGATCGCGATTGTCGCGAGCTGACTGCATAATCCGTCACTTCCGCGACAATCTGTCAGTCTCATTGCGGCATTCGCGAGACGGCGTTGCCATCGCCTGATCCCGGTGACATGATCCGATTCAAGCAAAAAGTTTCTTCGCGGCAAACGCGAGGATGAAGGAGGGAAACATGCTTCGTGGGCTGCTCGTGCTCGCGCCTGCCTTGGTGGCGGGCATTTCTTTTGCGTCTACACGCTATGCGTTCGCCGAGGACATCAAGCTGCCGGCGACATTGACGTTCACCGCCTATGACACCGGCACTGCCGGCTTCAACATAGCAGTCGGCGTCGGCAAGATGATGAAGGACAAATACGGCACCGACGTGCGCGTGCTCCCCGCCGGCAACGACGTCGCCCGCCTCGCGCCGCTCCGCGCCAAGCGTGCGGCCTCCGCGGCGATGGGATCTGGCACCTATTTCGCGCAGGAAGGCGTATTCGAGTTCGGATCGAAGGAATGGGGACCGCAGCCGCTCCAGATCCTGCTCTCAACCGTCGACTGCAATTGCGGCTCGCTCGCCGTCGCCGCCGACACCGGCGTGAAGGAGCTGAAAGATCTCAGGGGCAAGCGTGTCGGCTTCGTCGTCGGCTCGCCGGCGCTGAACCAGAACTCGCTCGCAGTGCTCGCCTTCGCGGGGCTGACGCAGAAGGATGTCAAGGTGGTCGAGTTCGCCAGCTACGGCGCGATGTGGAAAGGCCTGATCAACAACGACGTCGATGCTGCCTTTGGCACCACCATCACCGGTCCTGCCAAGGAAGCCGAGACTTCGCCGCGCGGGCTGATCTGGCCGCCGCTCCCCGCCAAGGACAAGGAGGGCTGGGCGCGGATGCAGAAGGTCGGCTCGTTCTTCTTCCCGCAGCTTGCGACCTGCGGCGCCGGCATCTCGCCGGACAAGCCGGTCGAGCTCGGCAACTATCCCTATCCGATCTTCGTCGCCTATGCCTCGCAACCGGCCGATCAGGTCTATGCGATCACGAAGGCGATGATCGTGAACTACGACGCCTACAAGGATTCCGCGCCGGGCGCCGGCGGGCTTGCCGCCGACCGGCAAACCAAGAACTGGGTGGTGCCGGTGCATCCCGGCGCGGTGAAGGCGCTGAAGGAAGCCGGACAGTGGACCGACGCGCAGGAAGCGCACAATAACAAGCTGATCAACCGGCAAGAGGTGCTTGGCGCAGCGTGGGCGGAGTACGGCAAATCCAATCCGCCATCGGATGACAAGGCGTTCCTCGACGGCTGGATGAAGGCCCGCGCCGCTGCGCTCGCTAAGGCCGACATGCCGAACGGCTTCGAGGATTAGAACAGGATCATGTCTTCTACTTCAGTCTCCACCGGCCCGCAGGACGAGGCCAAGCGGATCGTGTTCGACGATCCGCACGGCGCCGCCGCCAACATGCAGGAGGCGGAGGTCACGCGCGTGCGCACGTTGCGCGGCGCCTGGCGCTGGACGTTGGTGGTCGCGACGGCGGCAACCATCCTGCTCTGCATCAACCAGCAATTCTCGCTGCGCTTCTTCGTCGGCTACACCCAGCTCAACACCGAATACTTCTATCTTCTGATAGCGTTGATGCTGCCGTTCACCTTCTTGATCTTCCCTGGGACTGAACGCGCGCCGCTCGACCGGATTCCCTGGTACGATCTCGTCTTGTTCGTCGCGACCTTCGCGGCGGCGCTGATGCTAATGTCGAACGTACGCAAGGCGGCTGAGGCCGGCTGGGAGTTCGGCGGCGCGCCTAACGGCGTGATCGCGGCGGGCCTCGTGATGTGGGTGATGCTGATGGAGGCGCTGCGCCGCACCGGCGGCTGGAGCCTGCTGCTGAGCGTCCTGCCCTTCACCGTCTATCCGCTGTTCGCCGAGGCCGGCTGGCTCGGCCCGTTCCGCGGCACACAATCGACGCTCGAGCAAGCAACCGCCTACCACGTGCTCTCCGGCGAGAGCCTGCTCGGCATTCCCATTCAGGCTTTCGCCGACACCGTGATCGGCTTCCTGGTGTTCGGCACGGCGCTGATGATGACGGGGGCCGGAAAGTTCTTCATCAATCTCGCCTTCGCACTGTGCGGCACCTTCCGCGGCGGGGCGGCGAAAGTCTGCATCTTTGCCAGCGGCCTCCTCGGCATGATGTCGGGCTCCATCATCTCCAACGTGCTCACCGCCGGCACCATGACCATTCCTGTCATGAAGAAGAGCGGTTTTCGCGCGTCCTATGCCGGTGCGATCGAGGCCTGCGCCTCGACCGGCGCGGTGCTGGCGCCGCCGGTAATGGGCGCGACCGCCTTCGTGATCGCGCAGTTCCTTAATGTCAGCTACGCCGATGTCGCGATCGCCGCGATCATTCCGGCGACGCTCTACTACATCGGCCTGTTCATGCAGGTCGACGCCTACGCCGCGCGCCACGGGCTGAAGGGGATTCCGCGCGCCGAGCTGCCCCGCATCATGGATACGATCAGGGAGGGCTGGTATTACGTCTTCGTCATCGCACTTTTGATCGTGATGCTGCTCTACTTCAAGCGCGAGAGCCACGCGCCGTTTTACGCCACCGCGCTACTGCTGGTGCTCAACCAATTCTTCTCCAAGGACACGCGCTGGACGTTTGCGACCATCGGCAAGTTCCTCGAGATCAACGGCCGCACCTTCGTCGAGCTGGTCGGCATCCTCGCCGGCTGCGGCCTGCTGATCGGCGCGTTCTCGATGACCGGTGTGGTGTCGAGCCTTGCCAACGACCTCCTGCACATTGCCGGCGACAATGCTTTCCTGCTGCTCGGCATGTGCGCGCTCACCAGCCTGATCCTCGGCCTCGGCCTGACGACGACGGCCTGCTACATCTTCCTCGCCATCCTGGTCGCGCCCGCGCTGGAGAAGCTCGGGCTCAATCGCATGGCCGTGCACATGTTCATCTTCTATTGGGGCATGCTGTCGTCGATCACGCCGCCGGTCGCCATCGCCTCGTTCGCGGCCGCAGGCATCGCCGGCTCGCCGGCGATGAAGACCGGGTGGGAATCGATGTGGGTCGGCAGCATCATTTACTTCATCCCCTTCTTCTTCGTGCTCAATCCGGCGCTGGTGCTGCAAGGGCCAAGCCCATACCTCGCCGGCCTCGGCCTGATGGGGCTTGCCGCGTTCGGCACGCTGTTCATCTGCGGCGGCATCCAGGGCTACCAGCCCTTCGTCGGCGACCTTCGCGGCGCCGGCGCGCTGGAATGGCCGATCCGTGTCCTGCTGGTGATCGGCGGCTTCGTGGTCGCGACGCCCGGCGGCGGGATCATGCCGCTGTCGCAGATGCAGGTGACGCTGCTTGGCCTTGCGATCCTCGTGCCCACGACTTTGCTCGCGCTTCTCCTGGTTCGCCGGCATACCATCGTGCCGGACGGGTTGCGCGCGCCCTGATTGCGTTGCACAAGTGAGGCGATGAAGCCGCACTCGCCCGCCGCCTCCGCCTGGACCCGCTCGAAACCGCCCTTGCTGCGGTTTCTGAACAATTGCCTCAACGAATTCTCTGCCGACACCTCAGGCAGCGTTGCCGACTACATCCCCGAGCTGGGCAAGGCCGACCCTGCCCATTTCGGCATCAGCCTCGCGACGCTGGACGGGCATGTCTACGAAGTCGGCGACAGCCGGGTGCCCTTCACCATCCAGTCGATGTCAAAACCGTTCGTGTTCGCGCTGGCGCTGGACCTTTTGGGAGCAGGCAAGGTCGAAAGCGCGATCGGCGTCGAACCTTCCGGCGATCCCTTCAACTCGATCCGGCTCAATTCGGAGAACCATCCGTTCAACCCGATGGTCAATGCCGGCGCAATCGCCTGCACGGGGCTGATCTACGACAGCAAGGGCGCGGGCGCTTTCGAGCAGATCCGCCTTGCGCTCAGCCGTTTCGCCGGACGCGATCTCGCTCTCGATGAGGCCGTCTATGCTTCGGAAAGCCAGACCGGCGACCGCAACCGGGCCATCGGCTACCTCCTCAAGACCAACGCCGTGATCTCCGACAACGTCGCGGCCGTGCTCGACGTCTATTTCCGGCAATGCGCCGTTCTGGTCACGGCGCGCGACATCGCGGTGATGGCGGCCACGCTCGCCAATCGCGGCATCAATCCGGTCACCGGCGAGCAGGTGCTGACGCCCTACGCAATCTCGCGTACGCTCTCCGTGATGACCTCCTCGGGCATGTACGATTATGCCGGCGAATGGATCTACCGGATCGGCATTCCCGCCAAAAGCGGTGTCGGCGGCGGCATCCTCGCCGCACTCCCTGCCCGGCTCGGCCTCGGCAGCTATTCGCCCAAGCTCGACAAGCACGGCAACAGCGTGCGCGGCATCAAGGTTTGCGAGGCGCTGTCCTCGCATTACGATCTGCACATGCTCAACCGCAGCGACGACGCACGCAACGCCGTCATCGCTGATTACGACATCGGCAGGAGCCCGTCGCGACGCGTGCGCCGGCCCCAGGAGCGCGAGATTCTTTCCGCGCATGAGCAGGAGGTGCGGGTCATCGAGCTGGTCGGAACACTGTCGCTGTCGGCCGTCGACTACGTCTCGCGCCGGCTTGCAGGCCGTCCGCGGCCGCAATTCGTGATCTTCGATCTGCATCGCGTCCCCTCCACTACGCGCGCCGGAGCGCGGCTAATCGCCGAAACGTTCGAAGAGCTCGCCGCACTCAACGTCACGGTGGTGCTGTCGGGCGTCAGGCGCGCCTCCAAGGAATGGGACAGCTTGCGGGAATGGACGGCGGAGCTGAAGAACGTCCGCGACTTCTACCTGCTCGACACCGCGATCGAATGGGCCGAAGACCAGATCGTCTACCGCTATGGCGGCTCGATCGACTTCCACGAGACCACCGAGCTTACCGAGCAGCCGCTGCTCGCGGGGCTGAGCGAGGACGAGCTGAGCGATCTCGCCGCAATCTGCACCGTCAGGACTTATCCGTCCGGCGCCAAAATCGTCACGACCGGCGATCCCGCCGATGCCGTGTTCTTCCTCCGCAGCGGCGCGGTCCACGTCACGCTGCCCGATGGCGTCAGGCTGGCAACGCTCACCGCAGGCATGGCCTTTGGTGAGATGGCGCTGCTGGAAGCAACGCGGTCCGCCGACGTATTCGCCGACATGGCGGCGACCGCGTTCGAGGTGGCCTTGAAGGATTTCGAGCGCTTCCGCGAGCAGCACCCGCACGCCAGCGAGCGCATCATGCGCAATCTGGCGCAGCTATTGGCCGACCGCCTGATCGTGGCGAACGCGAAGGTGGATATTTTGACGTCGACGTAGCGCTGGGCGCGGTTCTTCACCTCTCCGCGACGGGGAGAGGTGATCCGAACCGGCTCAGCGGCTCGCGGCCTCGCTTAGGCGCCGGTTGATCCTGGCTGCGCTCGCCTTGAGCACGTCGGATGGCTGCTGGCCTGTGGCCGCACACAGGCAAGCCCAGTAGTAGACGACATCGCCGAGTTCATCGACGAGACCCGCCTGATCCAGCCAGCCGTCGCGGAGCAGCTTCTTGATGTGATCGGCGACCTCGCCGGCTTCGCCGGCAAGGCCGAGGCCGAGATAGGACAGCCGCTCGTTGGACGGATGCTCTTCGACTTTCCCAATGCGCGCGGCCCAAGCCGCATATTCATCGATCGTCATCGGCATCCCTCGCCGCTCCTAAGGATCAGCCCACCACTTCCGTGACCGGCTGAAGATCGATCTCGAAGGTTTCCAAAAACTTTGATGTCATGATGTAGAAGCCGACCGAGAGCTGGAGCTCGATCAGCGCGGCCGGTGTCAGCTTCGACGCGATCGCCTTGAAGGTCGCGTCCGTCGGTTTGTTCGATTTCACGATCTCGTCGGTGAACGCGAGCGCGGCGCGCTGCACCTCGTTGAAGCAACTCGCGGCCTGCCAATTCTCAAGCGCCTCGTTCTGCTCGTCGGTGACCCCGACATTCTTGCCGATGCGCTTGTGCGCTACGATCTCGTAGGGCGCCTCGCACAGAATGCCGGTGCGTGTGATTGCAAGCTCGCGCACCACCGGATCGAGCTCACCTTTGTGGCGGATGGCGCCTCCCAAGCGGCAATACTGCTCGAAATAGCTCGGTGAGTGCGCCATCATGCGGAAAATGTTGGCGTTGCGATTCTTGTCGAGGATTTCGCGGGTGCGGTCGGAGGCCTTGGACGGGTCGCTGTAATTGATGCGGGCCATGATTTTCCTGAAGTCTTCTCGGAGATTTTGATGCTTTTTGTCGTTGCCGGCGAGAGCTCCCCGAAACTCTATTCTTGCGCTGACGCAGGAGCAACATCATCGAGTCAAATTGCCGCCGCATTGCTGATCAACCTTGACACAGTCGATATTCGCCGCGTGGGGACAGATCGCGGCGGATACTCGTAAGTGGGGTGTTCCGAGTAAAACAATTGGCCGTCGGGTGCGCAAGCCGCGCAACGATGAGTCACGCCCAAGTCTAGGGAGAAAAAGGCATGAAGGAAGCCACCAAGGGGGCGGCCTCGGGAGCGCTCGCGCATATGCTGGCCGTGACGGCCATGCTCGTCATCGCCAGCATCTTGTTCTACGGGCGTTAGAGCATGATCCGGAAAATTGTAGCGGTTTTCCCTCGCGACAAGCGCGGAACGCGTTTTCGCGGAGATCATGCTCAAACAATAACCTAAGGCGCGATGACGATTTATCCTAATCTCATCGCGCTTTAGTTGGAGGTTTAGAGTTTTCGTCATTCCGGGGTGGCGCCTCGCACAGCGCCAGGCCCAGAATCCCGTTCCAGGCCCGGTCCTTTGGACCGCCCCCGAATGACGAATCCCGCTTCTCTCTCACGCCTCTTTGGTGAAGAACGGCACGAGCTTTCCGGCAAAGAGCCTGAAGCTCGCGGTGACAGAATCGCCGATGGCCAGCCCGGTCTCGCCGTGCGCCATCAGGCGAAAACCCTCATCGCAATCGACCAGCAGGATGTTGTAGGGCACGTGCGCGCGCGTCTCCGGCGTCGCAGCGCGGCAGACCAGCGAGATCGCGTAGACCCTGCCCTTGCCGCTGGCGCGCTCTTCGTGCGGATCGGACACGCCGCAAGCGGCGCAGAAGGCGCGGTGGAAATACTGCACATGGCGGCAGGCGGCGCAGGTTTGATAGGTGATAGCCTGTTCGCCCTTGGTCCAATCGCCCAGACGCTCGCTCATCGCACCCGCTCCAGGAACATGCTTACATGGGACGACAGCACGCCGCCGTCGCCGTGCAAGAGCGCGATTGAGGCATCGCGCACCTGCCGATTCGCCGCCCGTCCCGTCATCTGCAGATGCGTCTCGACCAGATGCGCCATGGCGCCCCCGACGCCGCAATGGCCATAGCTGAGCAGGCCGCCATGGGTGTTCAGCGGCATCGCGCCATCACGGTTGAAATGGCCTGATCGTACACGGGCCGCAGCCTCGCCGCGGCCGGCGAGGCCGAGGTCCTCCAGCAGCATCGCGAGCGTGATCGTAAAGCTGTCGTAGATGGCGGCGTAGCGCACGTCCGAGATCGCAAGGCCCGTCGCCTCCTTGGCGCGCGCGATCGATATTTCCGCGCCGAGTTCGCTGAGGCCGGGTGCGGCCGTGACATGCTGATGGGTGTGGGCCTGCGCGCAGCCACGGATGCGCACGCCCGCCTCCCCGGTCCGCTCGCCGCTAACGATGAATGCAGCGCCGCCGTCGGACACCGGACAGCAGTCGAGCAGCTTCAGCGGCATCGCCACCGGTTTCGAGGCCATAACGTCGGCGACCGTGATGGGATCATGGAATTGCGCGCCAGGATGGGTGCACGCATGCTTACGCATCAGCACCGCGAACTCGGCGAGATCCTCTTCGGTCACGCTGTATTCGTGCATATAGCGGGTGGCGACCAGCCCATAATAGGCGGGAATGGTCGGGCCAAGCGGCACCTCGTAATCGGGATGGCCGACCTGCGCCAGCGCCTGGATCGAGGCGTCGCGGCTCTGGCCCGTAAGGCGGTTCTCGCCGGCGACCACGAGCACGTGGCGCGCGAGGCCCGCCTCGACGAGGTGATGTGCGAGCATCGTCATCGCGAGACCCGTGGCGCCGCCAACCTGAACGGCGTGGGCGTAAGCGGGGCGGATGCCAAAATGCTCGGCGAAGACGGTCGCTAGCATGATGTGCGGCGAGACGGTGGAGTAGCCGCAGAGGATGCCGTCGATCTCGGCGCGCTTCAGCCCGGCATCGTCGAGCGCAGCTTGCGCAGCCTTGCTCATCAGGTCGAGCGAGGATGCACCTTCGTGCTTGCCGTAAGGCGTGAGGCCGACGCCGGTGATGAAGCTCATGGGTCTCACTTTTCCTCTTCGTTATTCCGGGGCGATCCGAAGGGCCGAACCCGGAAGCTCGAGGATCCGGGTTCTCGCTTCGCGAGCCCCGGAATGACGGATGAGAGAGCCGTGGTCATCGTCGTTTCCCTACTCCGGCGCCGATCCGGTGACGCCATCGCGGATCATGGCAGCGATCTCGTCGGCGGAATAACCGATCTCGCGCAAAATTTCCGCGCCATGCTCGTTGAGCCGCGGCGCGAGCCGAACCGGCACCGCCTCGGTCTCCGACCAGGTGGCCGTCACCTTCATGCTGCGGATCGGCCCCTCGGTCGGATGGTTCACGACCGGGAAGAAATTCGTCGCTTCCAGATGTGGATCGTGCAGGATCGATGCGAGGTCGTGCATCGGCATCACCGGCACGTCGGCCTTGGTCAGCAGGTCGATCCATTCGGCCGTGCTGCGCGTCTCAAAAATGCGCGCGAGCTCGGCATAGACGACGTCGATATTGGCAGCGCGGCCGGCGAAGGTTGCGAATTTAGGATCGGCGCGTAGATCGGCGCGCCCCGTCGCGTCAAAGAAGTTCTCCCACTGCTTGTCGTTGTAGACGATGACGCTGAGATAGCCGTCTGAAGTCTTGTAAGGCCTACGGTCGCGCGAGAGATGGCGGGCGTAGCCGCCCTTGTCGAGCGGCGGCTCATAGGTGAGCCCGCCCATGTGATCGCCCATGACGAACCCGGCCATGGTTTCAAACATCGGGATGTCAACGCGCTGGCCGCGGCCGGTGCGGTCGCGATGCACGAGGCTGGCGCAGATCGCGCCCACCGCGGTGAGGCCGACGATGCGATCGACCAGCGCGTTGGGCACGTAGCGCGGGACGCCGTCGCCGGTCTGCGCCATCAGCGCCGGCAGCCCGGTCGCTCCCTGAATCAGATCGTCATAGGCGGGTTTTGCGGCATAGGGCCCGTCCTGGCCGAAGCCGAAAACGCCGGCATAGACGAGACGTGGATTGATCTCGGAAACGACATCGTAGCCGAGCTGAAGCCGCGCCATCGCCTGCGGCCGGACATTGTAGACGAGAACGTCGGCGCCCCGAAGCAACCGCAGCACGGCATCGCGCCCCGCAGGCTTCTTCAGATCGAGGCAGATCGAGCGCTTGCTGCGGTTGGTGTTGAGGAACACCGGGCCCATGCCGGCGTGCCGCATCGGGCCGATCAGCCGGGTGACGTCCCCGTCGAGCGATTCCACCTTGACGACGTCGGCGCCGTAGTCGCCGAGCATCTGGGTTGCATAAGGCCCCATCAGCACGGTGGTCATGTCGATGACCTTGATGCCCTTCAGCGGCCCCATCGCTTGCTCCCCATTGCCCAGGGCTCAAACGCCCTGCGATGTCGGTTCAGCTAACGGCAGCGCCGTCGCTCGCGCAAGGGCAACCGGCGTATGGCGGCATGCATCCGCGGCGATATCGCCCGCTATTTTTTCTGGCGGGATTCGCGGATCTTGATGAGACGGTCGAGTTCGTCGTTCTGCTGATTGATGCGGTCGGCGATCCGCGACTCGTTCTGCTCACCCGAGGCGGCAGCGGCCTGCTCGATGAGCTGGCGGATATTGTCCTCGAGGATCGCGATGCGATGGTTCAGTGCGTCCATCGACAGCGAGTCTTCGTAGTCATTGCTCATGATGCATTTCCCGCAAAGTCAATCAGGAGCCGTAGGGTGGGCAAAGCGTAGCATGCCCACCATCATCTAGCGCAAGAAAGCAGGTGGGCGTAGGCGCCTTTGCCCACCTTCAGAACTGAGCTTACTTCAACGGCTCCAGCACGGAAACGTAATTGGCGACCGCCGCACCGCCCATGTTGAAGATCCCGCCGAGTTTTGGGTTCTTGAGCTGCATGCCCTCGGGCGCCTGTCCCGCGAGCTGCATCGCGGTCATTACATGCATGGAGACGCCGGTGGCCCCGATCGGATGGCCCTTGGCCTTCAGGCCGCCGGACGGATTGACCGGCAGCTTGCCGTCCTTCAGCGTCCAGCCCTCCTTGATCGCGCGAGCACCCTGCCCCTTCGGCGTCAGGCCCATCGCTTCGTACTCGATCAGCTCGGCGACCGTGAAACAGTCATGAGTCTCGACGAAGGAGAGATCGGAGAGCGTCACGCCCGCCTTTTCCAACGCGCGCTGCCAGGCGACGGTGCAGCCCTCGAACTGGAGGATGTCGCGCTTGCTCATCGGCAGGAAGTCCTGGGCGTGAGCGGTGGCGCGGAAGCCGATCGACTTGCTCATGGTCTTGGCGGTCTCGGCATCGGCCAGCACCAGCGCGGCGGCGCCGTCGGAGACCAGCGAGCAGTCGGTGCGCTTCAGGGGACCGGCGACATAGGGGTTCTTCTCGCTCTCGGCGCGGCAGAAGTCGAAGCCAAAATCCTTGCGCATCTGGGCGAAGGGGTTGGCGACGCCGTTCTTGTGGTTCTTGGCCGCGATCAGCGCCAGCGCATCCGACTGGTCGCCGTATGTCTGGAAATAGGAGCTGGCAATCTTGCCGAACACGCCGGCGAAGCCGCCGACCGTGTCGCCGTCCTCGGGCAGGTAAGACGCCTTGAGCAGGTTCTTGCCGATCTCGGGCCCCGGCGTGCGCGTCATCTGCTCGACGCCGACGACCAGCACGATCTTGGCGGCGCCTGCGGCAATCGCGCGCAAGGCCTGGTGCACGGCGGCCGAGCCGGTTGCGCAGGCGTTCTCGACGCGGGTCGCCGGCTTGAAGCGCAGCTTCGGGTCGGCCTGGAGCACCAGCGAGGCGGTGAAATCCTGCGGCGAGAAGCCGGCGTTGAAATGGCCGAGCACGATCTCGTCGACATCGCCAGCCGAAATGCCGGCATCCGCCAGCGCCTCGTTGGCGACGCGCGTGACGAGGCTTTCAACGGTTTCGGTATCGAACTTGCCGAACGGCGTATGCGCCCATCCGACGATGCTGGCGGTCATGGTCATTTCTCCCTGGGGCCTCTTCCTGAGCTAAGTCTTAGCCCAGGGATAGCAAGACTTCACGCGGCTTTCAGGGCCTTGAGGGTGCGCTGGCAGATGGCAGTTATGCCGGCCCAGTTCCCCGCCCGGATTTCGGCCGTCGGGCACAACCAGGAACCGCCAACAGCGACCACGTTGGGCTCGGCAAGCCAGGTCGCCGCATTGGCCTCACTGATGCCGCCGGTGGGGCAGAACCGCACGCTCGGGAACGGCCCGCCGAGGGCGCGAAGGCCCTTGATGCCGCCGGCCTGCTCGGCCGGGAAGAATTTGGCGACGTCGAAGCCATGGGCCAGCGCCATCATCAGCTCGGAGGCGGTCGCGATGCCCGGCGCGAACGGCAGGGCGCTGTCGGCAGCGGCCTTCAGGAGGTCGGGGGTCAAACCCGGGCTGATGCCGAACTTGACGCCGAGCTTCTCGACGCGGGTGAAGTCGGCCGGATTGAGAATTGTGCCAATGCCGACGAGCGCCTCGGGGACCTCAGACATCATCGCCCTCGCTGCCTCGATCGCAACAGGAGTGCGCAGGGTCACCTCCAGCGTGCGGACGCCGCCGGCAACCAGCGCACGCGCCAGCGGCACCGCATCCTGGATACGCTCGATGGTGAGGACGGGAATGACGGTCGCCGCCTTGAACAGCGCGACAAGGTGATTCTGTTGGGCACTCGTGGTCATCGTTGTGGTCGCTTCTTCACTTGGTCGCCTGGCGAGAGGCCGCCGGCCGGTGCCGCTTCTTCGGCGGCATGGCATAGCCCGGAATGATGGCGCCAGGATAGCAGATCACGAGGCTGGCGAGGCGATGCCCGGCCTGGGCGGCCTCGACCGGCTCCGAGCCGGCGAGCCGGGCGGCGATATAGGCCGCGGCAAAGCTGTCGCCGGCGGCCGTGGTGTCCACCACCGGCTTGGTCATGGGCTCGGCGCGGACCTCGTTGGTGCCGCCGGGAAAGCGCAGGAGGCTCACCGGCTCGGCGAGGCGGAATACCAGCTCCGGAGCAGGGATGCGGGCGATCAGCTGCTCGTGGCTTTCGCCAGGGTAGAGCGCGAGCAGGTCCTCGATCGAGGTCAGCACGATGTCGGCGGCCGCGAAGGCCGTGGCAAACACCTCGCGCGCGACATCGCGGCCCGGCCAGCCGCGCGCGCGAAAATTGGTGTCGAACACGAAGCGGGTGCCGAGCAGGCGCGCGCGCTTGATCGCCGCGAACAGGCGCTCGCGTCCGGGCGCGTCGTAGATCGAGAGCGTGATCGCGGAGAGATAGACGATGTCGTAGCTCATCAGCGAGTTGAGCAGCTCGTCGGTCTCCGGCAAATTCATCAGCTGCCGCGCCGCCGCGCTATCGCGCCAGTGGAAGAACTGGCGCTCGCCCTTTGCATCCAGCTGGATCATGTAGAGACCGGGCAGCTTGCCCGGCAACCGCACGACGCGCCGCGTACCGACGCCCTCGGTAGTCCAGGCTGCGACCATCTCATCGCTTAGGGCATCATCGCCGAGCGCGGTGAGATAGTCGACCTTCACCTCGAGCCGCGCCAAGTACACCGCCGTGTTCAGGGTGTCGCCGCCGAAGCCGCGCGAGTACAGGCCGCCGCCCTGCCCTTGCGCCGCGGACGATCCGGTCGAATGTCCGCCCTGGGCCTGCCGGAGCTCGACCATGCATTCGCCGATGCAAGCAACGCTCGCCATCATATGACCCGCTCAGTGCGCGATCAGGCGACGAAATTGCCGCCGAGCTCGTCTTCGATGTGAATGCGGATGATGTCGTCGAAATTCTTCTCGGCGGTGGTGAAGCCGAGCTCGCGCGCGCGCTTCGCATCGAAATTGCGCGGCCAGCCGCCGACGATGCCGACGATGAAGGGATCGGGCTCGCGCTTGATGCGCGCGGCGACCTTCTCGCCCGCAACGCGCTTCAAGGCCGCGATCTGCTCGCCGACTGTCGCGGACAGGCCCGGCATGGTCAGATTGCGGCGTGGGCCGACCGTGGCGAGATCCATGGTGCCGGCGTGGAGCAGGAAGCCGACCGCGGAGCGTGGCGTCGCGTGCCAGTGACGGACGTCCTCGGACACCGGGAGGATCGCTTCCTTGCCGGCGAGCGGCTCGCGCAGGATGTTGGAGAAGAAGCCCGATGCCGCCTTGTTCGGCAGGCCCGGGCGGATGCAGATGGTCGGCAGGCGGATGCCGATGCCGTCGAGGAAACCGCGGCGCGAATAGTCGGCGAGCAGGAGTTCGCCGATCGCCTTCTGGGTGCCGTAGCTGAGCAGCGGCGTGTGGAAGAATTCGTCGCCGATCGCATCGGGGAACGGCGCGCCGAACACCGCGATCGAGGACGTGAACACCACGCGCGGCTTGTAGCCACCGCCGACGAGGCGGATGGCATCGAGCAGCATCCGCGTGCCGTCGAGATTGATGCGGTAGCCCTTCTCGAAGTCGAGCTCGGCTTCGCCGGAGACGATCGCGGCAAGATGGAAGATCACATCGGGACGGCCGGCGATCAGCTTCTCGGCTGCGCCCGGCACGGCGAAATCGCCGGACACGGTCTCGACGGGGAAGCCGGCCCGCTCCGGCTTCTTCGGCTCGACCACGTCGTGCATGGACAATTTCGTGATGTCGCTCTTGCCGAGCCGGCCGTCGCGCAGCAGCCGTTCACAGAGTTTGCGGCCGACCATACCGGCGGCGCCCAGAACCAGAATGTGCAAGAGCCTACTCCTTCTTATTGGCCGGAGCGCGCCGCTCCCAACGCGTCCTCGGCAAGCCCCGCGATCATTCCTTCACGGCGCCGGTCATCGCCGACACATAATGCTCCACGAAGAAGGCGTAAAGGATGACGAGCGGCAGCGAGCCGGCCAATGCTCCCGCCATCAGCGAACCCCAGCGGTAGATGTCACCATCGACGAACTCGTTGACGATCGCGACCGGCACCGTCTTGTTGCTGGTCGACTGCAGGAACGTCAGGGCGTAAATGAACTCATTCCAGCACAGCGTGAAACAGAAGATGAAGGCCGAGATCAGGCCGGGGATTGCGAGCGGCACGACGATCTTGATCAGGATCTGCCAGCGGCTCGCTCCGTCGATCAGCGCGCATTCCTCGAGCTCGAATGGGATGGTCTTGAAATAGCCCATCAACAGCCAGGTCGAGAACGGGATCAGTATCGTCGGATAGGTCAGGATCAGCGCCAGCGGCGAGTCGAAAAGGCCGTACTGATACACGACGGTGGCGAGCGGAATGAACAGGATCGACGGCGGCACGAGATAGGCGAGGAAGATCAGCCCCCCGACGAGATTGGCACCCTTGTAGCGCAACCGCACGATCGCGTAGGCCGCGAACACCGATGCGATGATCGAGAGCACCGTGGCGCAGATCGCCACGTACATCGTGTTCCAGAGCCAGTACGGATAGTAGCTCTCGAACAGCAGCTTGTGGAAGTGCTTGAACGTCGGGTTCCAGGTCCAGAACGGATTGTACTTGTCAAGATCAAGCAGCTGCTCGTCGGGCTTCACCGAGGTCAGCGCCATCCAGTAGAACGGGAACAGGAGGACGACGACGATGATCGCAAGCGGCAGATAGAGCGTCACCAGCCGGCGCGGCACCGACTGCAGATAGCTCATGCCTTCGCTGTGATCATCCTTCGCGACTGTCGGCGCCGAGCCATGCAGCACGGCCTTGAGATCGATCCGCGAGGTGGGGAGATCAGTCATTGCTTTCCCCTTGCTGCCACTTGCGACGCTGCAAGCCGAACCAGGAAACCATGATCGCAGCGAGCAGGAATGGAATCATGGCGCTTGAGATCGCGGCCCCCTCGCCCAGTTGCCCGGCGATGATCGCGCGCTGATAGGACAAGGTTGCCATCAGGTGGGTGGCGTTGACCGGGCCGCCGCGAGTCATCGCCCAGATCAGCTGGAAGTCGGTGAAGGTGAAGAGCACGGAGAAGGTCATCACGACAGCGATGATCGGCGTCAGCAGCGGATAGGTGATGTACCGGAAATTCTGCCAACGCGTGGCACCGTCGAGCGTTGCTGCTTCATAGAGCGACGGCGAGACGGTCTGCAGGCCAGCGAGCAGCGTGATCGCCACGAACGGCACGCCGCGCCAGATATTGGCGAAGATCACGCAAATACGCGCCCAGGTCGTGTCGCCCAGGAAATTGATGTTCTGGCTGATCAGGCCGAGATGCTTCAGCGACCAGGAGATGATCGAGAATTGCGAGTCGAAGATCCACCAAAAGGCGAGTGCCGAGAGCACGGTCGGAACGATGAAGGGGATGAGCACCATCGCGCGCAGCATCGCCTTGAAGGGCATGTGCTCGTTGAGCAGCAGCGCCAGATAGAGTCCGACCGCGAATTTGAGAGCGCTGGCGACAAAGGTGTAGAGCAGCGTATTGAACACCGAGAGCCAGAAGATCGAATCGTCCCAGAGCCACTCGTAGTTCTCGGTGCCGATGAAGTGCCCGACCCTTCCGATACGCGTGTCCGTGAAGGACAGCCAGATGCCGAGCCCCAGCGGATAGGCCAGGAAGAAGATCAGGAACGCCATGGCCGGCACCATGAACCAGAAGCCGAGCCAATTTCGATTGTGTTTGAGCTGGGTCCAGGCGCTAGCCTCGCTCATCTGAGGCTTGGCCCGGGGAATTGCGACATCAGCCATGCCCGATATCCCTGATCGAAATGTTGACGAGCGGGCGGCCGGACGGCCGCCCGCTCCGTGACCCTCAGCGATAGATGCGCTTCAGCTGGCGCTCGGCTTCCGCCATCGCGCCCTTCGCATCCTTGGCGCCGGTGCAGTAATTGGCGAACATGTCGACGACGATGAAATCGGCGATCGCCGTCGCCGCCTTCTCGCCGACCGTGCCGATGCCGGACGCCGGCAGCGTGCGCTTGGAGGCCTGCGAGAACACGGCGTTCTTCGGATCCGCCGTCCAGATCGGTGCCGACTCATAGGCGTTCAAGGTCTGGGTCAGATAACCTTGCGCGCCATCCAGCCACTTCTCGTAGTTCTCCTTCTCCAGCATGAAGGCGACGAACGCCTTCGCCGCATTCGGATATTTGGTGAAGTTGAAGGCGAGGATCGGCAGCGCCAGCTGCAGCTCGGTCGGCTTGCCGACCGGACCAACCGGCCAGAGGGCATGATAGGTATCGGCGGCAAGCTCTTTCTTGGTCGCATCGGTCTTGGCGGCCACGTAGATCGAGATGCCGTTCGCCGTGCAATAGAGCTCGCCGGCAAGGAACGCCTTGTTGTTGGAGGAATCGTTCCAGGACGGGGTGCCCGGGATGAAGTTCTCGTACAGCGCCTTGCAATATTCCAGCGCCTTCGCCGTCTCCGGCGAATTGATGATGATCTTGTCGTTCTGATCGACGGTGTAGGCCCCGTGCCCCCACAGCACCCAATGCAGCCACGAATTGCCGTCGCCCGAGGCATGCCCGAGGGCGAAGCCGGCCGGCGTGTTGTTCGCCTTCAGCGCCTTGCACATTTCGAGGAAGCCGGGGAAGTCCGTCGGAAACTCCTTGAAGCCCGCCTTGTCGATCGCCGACTTGCGGTAGGTCATGTAACCGCCGTTGGTCGCCACGGGAATGCCGAGCCAATCGTCGCCGAGCTTGCAAGTCTTGGCGGCCGCATCGGTCCAGCCGCCATACTTCTTGCCGAGATAGTCGGCGACGTCGTTCATCTTCAGCACTTTGGTGGGGAACAGCTGCGGCAGCGTGTGCAAGCCCCAGGCGAGATCGAGCCCTGAGCCGGTATTGGCCGCAACCGATGCCTTCGGCTGCACGTCCTCGAAGGATTCGCTGAATACGTTCATCTCGGTGCCGGTCGCAGCCTTGAACGCCGCAACCATCGCGTTGAACGCATCGTCCTCCTGCGGCACGAAGCGCTTCCACCGCATCACGGTCAGCTTGGCACCGGGCTCCGCCTTCCAGGGCGCGCTCTGCGCCCAGGCCTTGGCGAAATCGAACAGTGCCGGCCCAGTCAGCATGCCGGTCGCAGCCAGAGCCGTTCCGCCTTGAAGCAGAGTCCGGCGGGTAAAGTCTTGCATATCGTCCTCCCTGTGATGCTTTTTCTTGTCTTACGTCTTACGCTAGGCGTTCAGGCGCTTGCCTGTGGCCTCGTCGAACAAATGCACCAGCGACGGGTCGGGCTTCAGCCGCACCTTGTCGCCCGGGTTGAACTGGTGGCGCTCGCGGAAGACCGCGACGACCTGCTCGCCGCCGACCTTGGCGAACACCTGCGTCTCCGAGCCGGTCGGCTCGACCACGATGATCTCCGCCTCGGCGCCGTCATCGGCGATGGTGAAATGCTCAGGCCGCACGCCATAGACGGCAGGACGGCCGTCGGACGCCGTCGGCGCAGTCTTGAGCGGCAGCTTGACACCGTTCGGTCCCTCGAAGGTAGCAACGCCGTTGACGCGCACATGACCTTTGAGAAAGTTCATGGCGGGCGAGCCGATGAAGCCGGCGACGAATTGGTTGTCGGGCTTGTCGTAGAGCTCGAGCGGCGTGCCCATCTGCTCGACGATGCCGTCATGCATGACGACGATCTTGTCGGCCATGGTCATGGCCTCGATCTGGTCGTGGGTGACGTAGACGGTCGTCGTCTTCAGCCGCTGGTGCAGCTCCTTGATCTCGGTGCGCATGGCGACGCGCAGCTTGGCGTCCAGGTTCGACAAGGGTTCGTCGAACAGGAACACCTGCGGATCGCGCACGATGGCGCGGCCCATGGCGACGCGCTGACGCTGGCCGCCCGAGAGCTGGCGCGGATAGCGATCGAGCAGCGGCGACAGCGCCAGGATCTCGGCGGCGCGCTTGACGCGCTTGTTGATCTCGTCCGAGCTGGCATTCCGCAGCTTCAATGAGAAGCCCATGTTCTCGGCCACCGTCATGTGCGGATAGAGCGCGTAGTTCTGGAACACCATCGCAATGTCCCGCTCCTTGGGCTGGACATTGTTGACGACGCGGTCGCCGATCGAGATCGTGCCGGAGGTGATGTTCTCGAGACCGGCGAGCATGCGCAGAAGCGTCGACTTGCCGCAGCCGGAGGGGCCGACCAGAACGACGAACTGGCCGTCTTCGATCGGAATGGTCACGCCGTGCAGGACTTCAAAATTGCCGAACGATTTCCGCACGTCGCGGATTTGCACAGACGACATCTAGCTCCCTCCTCGAAAGTCGACGACGCCCTTCGCGCCGCGACCGTCTTGCTTTTTCAGACTTTACCGAACCAGGCCCGATCATAGCGGGCAACATTGTCGGCAGTTTGTGCGGTTTTGGCAATTTGTCTTTGGTTAGTCGTTGCTGGTAGCGCTGTCAACGTTCCTTTGTTTGCGACCGTGACTGTGTTAAGAGCAGCAATGGGTCGAAAACGCACCAAGTCAGGCAAAATCCGGCTGGCGGAAGTCGCCGAGCTTGCCGGCGTCAGCCCGATCACGGCGTCCCGCTTCTTCCGCAATCCGGAAGCACTGTCGGTTGCCAAGCGGACGCGGGTCGAGAGCGCCGCCAAGGAGCTCGGCTATGTGCCGAACCTTGCTGCACGCGCGCTGGCCTCGCAACGCACCGAGGTGATCGGTGTATTGATCCCATCCCTCACCAATAACGTGTTCTCCGACGTGCTGCGCGGCATCTATGACGCCTCCGAAGGCAGCCGTTACTCGATCCAGCTGTCCAACACCCGCTACAGCATCCTCCAGGAGGAGAAGCTGCTGCGCCTGTTTCTGGCGCAGAAGCCGGCCGGGCTGATCGTCACGGGCATCGACCAGACCACAGAATCGCGCGCGATGCTGGAGGCTGCCGACTGCCCGATCGTGCAGATCATGGAGATCGGCCCCAATCCGGTCGACATGATGATCGGCTTTTCGCACCATGATGCTGCGCGCGCGGCAGTTGCCCACCTGTTCGCGCAGGGTCACCGCAAGGTCGGCTTCATCGGCGCGCGGATGGATCCGCGGGTGCAGCGGCGGCTCGATGGATATGTCTCGGCCATGAAGGACGCCGCCCTGTTCGAGCAGCGGCTCGTCGTGACGACGGCGACGCCGACATCGGTGACGCTCGGCGGCGCCCTGTTCACCGACCTGCTCGCGCGGGACCCCGGCATCGATGCGGTGTTCTGTGCCAATGACGACCTCGCGCTCGGCGTCCTGTTTGAATGCCGGCGCCGGGAGATCGCCGTCCCGGAGCAGATCGCGATCGTCGGATTCAACGACCTCGAATTCATGGCCTCAGCCGTCCCCACCCTCAGCAGCGTGCGCACCAATCGCTACGAGATGGGGAAAACGGCCGCGACCATGCTGATCGACGCGATCGATGGACGGCGGCCCGAGCAACCGGTGCTCGACCTCGGCTTCAAGGTGATCGAGCGTCAAAGCTCGTTGTCGCGGCGTTCGGACAATCGACCAGCCGCTTCCGGAGCCGGCGCCGCCAACAAAATGGTAGCGTTACCAAGTAGCCAAGATTAGTATCGTACTTGTGAGGAAATGACCCGCCAGCGGGCCGGCAGACCATCGCTCGCGCCGCTGGGCATCGCACCAGCCGACAGATTGAGACGGACGCCAGTGCGTTTGCATTGCAGGAGAGACCAATGACAAAAAAGCCAACCAATGGGCACGCTGCCGGCAACGGCGCTCGCCGCCACCTTCGCTCGCAGGAATGGTTCAACAACCCACACAATCCGGGCATGACCGCGCTCTATATGGAGCGCTATTTGAACTACGGCCTCACCCGCGCCGAACTTCAATCCGGTAAGCCGATCATCGGCATCGCGCAAACCGGCAATGATCTTTCACCCTGCAACCGCCATCATATCGAGCTGGCCCATCGCGTCCGCGAGGGCATCCGCGAGGCCGGTGGCATTGCGATGGAATTCCCGACCCATCCGATCCAGGAGACCGGCAAACGTCCGACCGCGGCGCTCGACCGCAATCTCGCTTATCTCGGCCTGGTCGAGATCCTCTACGGCTATCCCCTCGACGGCGTGGTGCTGACCACCGGCTGCGACAAGACGACGCCGGCCTGCATGATGGCCGCGGCGACCGTCAACCTGCCCGCGATCGTGCTGTCGGGCGGCCCGATGCTGAACGGCTGGCATGCCGGCGAGCGCACCGGCTCCGGCACCATCGTCTGGAAGTCGCGCGAGCGGCTCGCCGCCGGCGAGATCGACTATGAAGAGTTCATGGAAATCGTGGCCTCCTCGGCGCCCTCGGTCGGCCATTGCAACACCATGGGCACCGCCTCGACCATGAACGGGCTCGCCGAAGCGCTCGGCTTCTCGCTGCCGGGCTGCGCGGCGATTCCCGCCCCCTACCGCGAGCGCGGCCAGATCGCCTATGAGACGGGCAAGCGCATCGTCGAGATGGTCTGGGAGGATCTGAAACCCTCGGACATCCTGACCCGCAAGGCGTTCGAGAACTGCATCGTCATCAATTCGGCGATCGGTGGCTCGACCAACGCGCCGATCCACATCAACGCGCTGGCCCGCCACATCGGCGTCGAGCTCTCGATCGACGACTGGCAGAAATTCGGCCACGACGTGCCGCTGCTGGTCAACATGCAGCCGGCCGGCTTCTATCTCGGCGAGGAGTTCCACCGCGCCGGCGGCGTTCCGGCTGTGGTGCGCGAGCTGATGAAGCACAAGCGCATCCATGAGGACGCAGTGACAGTCAATGGCCGCGGCATCGGCGAGAACTGTAGGAACGCACCGGCGCCTGACAAGGACGTGATCTGGACTTACGACAAGCCGCTGGTGAAGGACGCCGGCTTCCTGGTCCTAAAGGGCAATCTGTTCGATTCCGCGATCATGAAGACCAGCGTGATCTCCAAGGAGTTTCGCGACCGCTATCTCAGCAACCCCAAGGACCTCAACGCCTTCGAAGGCCGCGCCATCGTGTTCGAGGGGCCCGAGGATTATCACGAGCGCATCGACGATCCCTCGCTCGACATCGACGAGCGCTGCGTGCTGTTCATCCGCGGCACCGGGCCGATCGGCTACCCCGGCGGCGCCGAGGTCGTGAACATGCAGCCCCCGGCAGCATTGATCAAACGCGGCATCCTGTCCCTGCCCTGCATCGGCGACGGCCGCCAGTCCGGCACCTCGGGTTCGCCCTCGATCCTGAACGCCTCGCCGGAAGCGGCGGCCAATGGCGGGCTCGCCATCCTCAAAACCGGCGACAAGGTGCGCATCGACCTCAACAAGGGCAGCGCCAACATCCTGATCTCGGAGGAGGAACTGAAGAAGCGCCATGCCGAGCTCAAGGCCAGCGGCGGCTTCAAGCATCCGCCGAACCAGACGCCGTGGCAGGAGATCTATCGCAATACGGTCGGCCAACAATCGACCGGCGCCTGCATGGAGCTCGCCACGCGCTATCAGAACGTCGCCGGCACCTTTGGCGTGGCAAGAGATAACCACTAGCAGCCACACCGTCATTGCGAGCGAAGCGAAGCAATCCAGAGATATCTCCACGGAGATGGCCTGGATTGCTTCGTCGCAAGAGCTCCTCGCAATGACGTGGGTTGGCATTGAAACTACACGAAGGAGAACAAGAACATGGCAGACCGCCTCAAGGGAAAGCGGGCCCTCGTCACCGCTGCAGCCGCAGGCATCGGGCGTGCCTGCGCCGTCGCATTCGCGCGTGAGGGCGCGACCGTCATCGCCACCGATATCAACGAGAGCGGCATTGCGAGCCTCACCAAGGAAGGCGTCGCCGAAGTCGCAAAACTCGACGTCCGCAACACCGCCGACGTCAACGCCTTCGCCAAGCGCGTCGGCAAGATCGACATCCTGCTCAACGCTGCGGGCTTCGTGCACCACGGCACGATCTTGGAGTGCTCGGAAGAGGATTTTGACTTCTCGTTCGACCTCAACGTCAAGTCGATGCACCGGACCATCAGGGCGTTTCTGCCCGAGATGCTGGCAGGGGGCGGCGGCAGCATCGTCAACATCTCGTCCTGCGCGGCGCTGCGGCCGCCGGCCAACCGTTACGTCTACAGCGCGTCGAAGGCGGCGGTGTCGCTGCTGACGCGCGCGGTCGCGCTCGATTTCATCACCAAGGGCATCCGCTGCAACAGCATCTGTCCCGGCACCGTCGAGACGCCCTCGATGCTCGACCGCGCCGCCGCGCAGGGGCCGCAAGGCAAGGAGATGTTCATCTCCCGCCAGAAGATGGGCCGCCTCGGCACCGCCGACGAGATCGCGGCGATGGCGGTCTATCTCGGCAGTGACGAAAGCGCCTTCACCACCGGCGTCGACCTCGTCGTCGACGGCGGCTACATGCTCTGATGTTCAGGGGTCACGTCTCATGAACAAGATCGACCTCAACGGCCGCGCCGCTGTCGTCACCGGCGGCGCGCAGGGCTTTGGCCGCGCGATTACCGAGCGCTTCGTCGTCTCCGGCGCCAAGGTCGCCATTTGGGATTTCGATGCCGCGCTGGCCGAGAAGACGGCGAAGGAGATCGGCGACGGCGTCCGCGTCTTTAAGGTCGATGTCACCGACACCGCAGCCGTCGAGCAGGCATGCGATGCCACGCTCGGCGCTTTCGGCAAGATCGACATCCTCGTCAACAATGCCGGCATCGCCGGCGTCAACAAGCCGGTCTGGGAGACCGACATCGAGGAATGGCGCAAGGTGCTACGCATCAACCTGGACGGTCCTTTCATCGTCTCCAAGGCGATCGTGCCCGTGATGCTCAAGCAGAAATACGGGCGCATCGTGAACATCGCCTCCATCGCCGGTAAGGAAGGCAATCCGAACGCCTCGCACTATTCGGCGTCCAAGGCCGGTCTGATCGCACTGACGAAATCGCTCGGCAAGGAGCTCGCCGCCCACGACATCCTTGTCAACGCGGTGACACCGGCGGCGGCGAAGACCGCGATCTTCGACCAGATGACGCAGCAGCATATCGACTTCATGCTGTCGAAAATCCCGAAGGGGCGCTTCGTGCTGGTGGAAGAGCTGGCCGCGATGGTGGCCTGGCTCGCATCCGAGGACTGCGCGTTCTCCACCGGCGCGGTCTTCGATATCTCTGGCGGTCGCGCAACTTATTGAGGACATCATGATCCGGGAAGGCGGATGCCTCTGCGGCGCGGTGCGGTTCAAGGCCGAGGGCGAACCGCTCAACGTCCGCATCTGCCATTGCCGCATCTGTCAGAAAGCAATGGGCTCGCCCTACTTCGCCCGCGCGCAATTCGACCAGCGCGCGCTCAGCGTCGAGGGC
This sequence comes from Bradyrhizobium sp. 137, assembly GCF_023074095.1. Classification (NCBI taxonomy): domain Bacteria; kingdom Pseudomonadati; phylum Pseudomonadota; class Alphaproteobacteria; order Hyphomicrobiales; family Nitrobacteraceae; genus Bradyrhizobium; species Bradyrhizobium sp. 137. Next base: position 135,612 of record NZ_JADPKU010000129.1, on the reverse strand, counting down.
GATACCGCCCGCTTCGCCTCCTCCGAGAACATCGACCGCGTGTTCTGCAAGCGGTGCGGCACGCGGCTGTTCGCCTGGCGCCGCAACGGTACGCTCGCCGGCGTCGCGCTGGCCACGTTCGATGATCGCAACGCCTTCGCGCCCACCGAGCACATCTGGGTCTCGGAAAAGCTTGCCTGGCTGAAGCTCGACGACGGCCTGACGCAATATCAGACCACGATCCCGGCTTGATGTCAGGCCTGGTTTGAAACGGATGCGCTCACCGCCTGAGCACGCTGGTCCGTCGTCGCAATCCATATCCCGACAAACACCGCGACGATGCCGGCCGCCAGATTCCAGCTTAGCGGTTCGTGCAGCAAATAGGCGCCAACCAGCGATGCCGTGATCGGATTGACCGTCACCGAGATCGCGACACGCGTCGGCGTGGTCCGCTCGAGCGCGAAGGCCCAGAGATAAAAGGTCAGCGCGGCTCCGAAGGCCCCGAGATAGAGCGCCGCGAGCCATTGCGGTGTGCCGAAGCCGGTCACCGGCACAAAACTGCTGCGTACATATGAGAGCAGGATGAGGCACGTCGCGCCTGCCGCCATGCTCATGGTCGTGAAGGCGATCGGGCTGGAACGCCGGATCAGCGGCTTTGACCAGATACCGTAAAGTGCCATACACGCGGCCGCAGCGATCATCAACAGATCGCCACGCCAGGCGCCCGACGGCGCCGAAGCCAAGTCGAAGAGAAGCGCAAGGGCGACGCCAAACGTCGCAATTACGACACCGATCGACTTGCGCCAAGTGAGCGATTCGGCGCCGAGCGCAGCCCCCATCACCAGCGAGAGCAGAGGCAGCGTCGACAAACCGAGCGCGCCGCGCGCGGCGGTGGTAAAGATCAGCGATGCATTGAATAGGATCGGGAACAGGGCGAAGAACAAAAGACCAAGCCCGATCGCGGCGACCCGGTCCCCTCGCCCCGGCCAGCGGTCTCCGCGCAGCAGCGTGAGCGGCAGCAGCAGGAGAAAGCCGATGCCGAACCTGAACGAGCCGATCGCGAGCGGATCGAGCATACTCACGAGATAGCGCGTGGCGCCGATCGAAGTGCCGCCGAGGCCGCTCGACAGCACGGCAGCCAGAACGCCAGAGATCTCGGTCACGATTGCTCCCATCAATGCTTCGAAGGCAGCATAAGAGGCGCGCCGAAACGGGGAATGGATTTTCCGTCATGCTGGGATAACGTTACATCATGACCACACCAGATCTCGATCCCAATCTGCTGAAGGCATTTCTCGCGGTCACCGAGCATCGTTCGTTCACCCGCGCGGCCCACGTCCTCAACCGGACCCAATCGGCGGTGAGCGTTCAAATCAGGCGCTTAGAGGAGCGGCTCGGCACAAGATTGTTCCAGCGCACCAGGGCCGGCGTCCTGCCGACCGCGGCAGGCGAAGAGTTGCGCGCCTATGCGCAGCGCATTCTCGCGCTCAACGCGGAGGCGGTCGGGGCGCTTCGCGCACGCAAGGCCGAAGCCGTGGTCCGCCTCGGCGTGATGGACGACTACGGCACCATCGTCATTCCGCCCCTGCTGACGAGCTTTGCCAAGCATCATCCACTGGTCCGGATTGAGATCGAGACGGGACTGACCGCGACGATGCCGGCGCGGCTCGGCGATGCCTACGATCTTGTCATCGCCATGCATCCGCAAGGATGTGGCGACGGCGAGCTTTTGAGGCGTGAGCGGGCGGTCTGGGCGGCTGCCTCATCCTATCGCGCCGCGGCGCATAATCCCCTGCCCGTGGCACTCTACCCGCCAGGGTGTCTGTTCCGGCAATGGGCTGCGGAGGCGCTCGACACGGCTGGCGTGCCCTGGCGCCTCGCCTATGTCAGCCGGACGCTCGCAGCAGTCGAGACGATTGCGGCTCAAGGCCTCGCGGTGACGGTGGTGAAAGCAGGGACCTTGCCGGCGAGCCTTCGCGTGCTGTCCGATTGTGACGGCATGCCGCCGTTGCCGCCGGCGGAAATTCGCCTTCACCGCGCGCGCCACCTATCATCGGCAGGCGGCCTTCTCGCGGACCATTTGCAACGGGGAATTTCGGAATTGAACGCCATATAACGGTAGATTGTGAAGGGTTGTGGCCCTATACGGCCTGCTTTGGGAGGCGCGCGGGCAGAAGCCGAAACGGATGAGCTGGTGAACATTTCTTTTTATGATCTATCCGTCTGGGTGATGCCGGTGCTGCTCGCCATCACCTTCCATGAGGCTGCGCACGCCTTCGTCGCGCATCAGCTCGGGGACAACACAGCCTCGCAGCTCGGTCGCGTCAGCTTCAATCCGCTCCGCCACATCGACCCGTTCGGGACCCTGATCCTGCCGGCGATGCTGCTGTTTGCGCATTCGCCGTTCCTGTTCGGCTACGCCAAGCCGGTGCCGGTCAATTTCCGCAAGCTGAACAACCCCAGGCTCGACATGGTCTGGGTGGCGCTGGCCGGGCCCGTCACCAACGTCCTGCTGGCGCTCGCCGCCGCCCTCGCCTTTCATGCCCTGCCACTGGTGCCCGCGAGTTCGGCGAAATGGGTTGCGGACAACCTCAAGAATGCCCTCGTGATCAACGCGATCCTGGCGGTGTTCAACATGATGCCGATCCCACCGCTTGACGGGGGTCGGGTCGCGGTCGGGCTGTTGCCGCAGCGGCTTGCCTTGCCGCTGGCCCGGCTCGAGCCAGTCGGGATGCTGATCCTGATCGGCCTCCTGATCCTGCTGCCGCTGGCGGGTTCGCAGTTCGGTCTAAATCTTGATGTTATTTCAGCAATACTGCGAACGTTGACCGGTTATGTGATTCAGGCTGTTCTGTTCCTGACCGGCAATGTGTAGTTGAACAGCGACACCCGAACACAAGCCGAAGGGCCAGAGGCCGACTTGGTCAAAGCTGCCGATATGCTGATCGCGCGACGCGCCGACACCCGCGCCCGCGCCGATTTTGCCACATGGAAGATGATGGCCAAGCTCAACGGGGCGTCCGCGCTGCCTGCGGAAGCCCAGGAGTTCCTCGCGAGCTACAAGAACCTGCTGGCGGAGATGAGCGAGGGCGAAGCCACCGAGGCCACCATCGGCGCGATCTACAAGGCCTACTATGCCGAGATGGGCGGAGCGGGAACGCCGCCTGACGTCCGCCCCCGTCCGCCTGAAACGGCGGCGGATAATGTTACCGCCTTCCGCCGCCCGACCCCCAAGCCAAAGAAGGCCGCCGCCTTCGGGGCGACGGCATTCGCCGGAACCCAGAAACGGCCGCTGCCGGTGGCGCTGATCTTTGCCTGTCTAATCGTGGTCTATGTCGGGATCCGGCTCTACTGGCGCTGAGCCGTCTTCTTCTTTTTCTTCGCGTCCGGTGGCGTGAAAATGATGTCGACGGTGCGCTCGAACCGGTCCTCTGTCAGCCCGGCGGGCGGCTGCGGAATGGGATCGGATTTACGGACAATCGAGACTGCCGCCGCATCGTAAGCCGCGTCCCCGGACGACTCAACGACCTCGACCGAAAGCACGTTTCCTCTGCGGTTGATCGCAAAGCTCACTTTGACCTTCTGGTTATTGGGCTCCTTGCCCTCCGGCTTGACCTTGTGGGCCGTCAGATGCGCGCTGATCTTGCGGTTCCAGTCCGCGGTAATCTTCAGGATGTCCTTGCCAAGCCCAAGCACCGGCGCCAAGGCCTTCTCAGCCTCGCGCGCGTCTTCATCGAGTGCCTGCCGTGCCGTGGCAACCGACTTCGGCGAGGCCTCGGCAGCGGGAGTTTCGACCGCCGCAATCTTCGGATCCTCGTCCTGCGGCTTCTTCGAGATGTTCTCAGTGACGACCCGATCAGGATCGTCGACCTGTTGCGACTGATCCTTTGGCAGCTCGGTTTCCTTGGTCTCAGCCTTCTGCTCGGGAAGCGCCTGCTGCTCCTGCATCGCTTCGCTGTCAGGCCCGGGCGGAAGGTCGGTATCGGGCGCCTTTGGCGAGGCCACCTCGACGGCGAACTCGGCGCCGGCCGCACCCAGACCGTCGTCGCCGTCATCGGCTTGCAGGTGCGCCAGCGCGAGCGCCGCACCACCCAGATGAAGCGCGAGCGCCGCCACCGCCGCCAAGACCCAAAGCTTCCTGGATGGTCTGGGTTCGTTCGACATGGTGCGCCTCTAAGGCTGAGCGGCGCCTGCCGAGGGCGCCCCCGGAGCGCCTTCCAGCGCGACCAGCTTCACCCGCGTATAGCCGCCTGAGCGCAAGAGCTCCATGACCCCCATCAACTCGCCATACGGCACAGAGCGATCGGCACGCAGGAAGACATACTTGTCTTTGCTCATGTCGGACAGACCGTCGAGGGTGCCGATCAGCTCCGCCCGATGGACCGGGTTCTCTCCGATCGCAAGCGTCAAATCGGGCTTGATGCTGAGATAGGTCGGCTTGTCTGGCTTCTTCTGCGGCGTCGCGCTCGACGTCGGCAGATCGATCGGCAGGTCGACGGTCGAGAGCGGCGCTGCGACCATAAAGATGATCAGCAGCACCAGAATGACGTCGATAAACGGTGTGACGTTGATGTCATGCGTTTCCGAGAAATCGTCGTCTTCGCCGTCGTTGTCTGCGAGCGAAACGCCCATGGTTCACTCCGCTGCGCGCGAATGCACGCTGCCGTGGCTGCGATCGAGATCGCGCGAGAGCAGCCGTCCCGCAGCGCCCGAGGCGCGGCTGACGAGCTCGAGATAGCCTTTCGTCACGCGCGCGAAATGGTTGTAGATGATGACGGCGGGGATCGCGGCGACGAGACCGATTGCGGTGGCGAGCAGCGCCTCGGCGATGCCGGGCGCGACCACGGCGAGGTTCGTGGTCTGCGACTTCGAGATGCCGATGAAGCTGTTCATGATGCCCCAGACCGTGCCGAACAGGCCAACGAAGGGCGAGGTCGAGCCGATGGTGGCGAGCACGCCCATGCCGATGCGGATGCGGCGCTGTTCCGCGCGCACGATCTCGGCAAAGCTCGAAGCGGCGCGCTCCTTGATGCCGGCATCGCTTGACAGGCCGGCCGACATCCGCGCCTCACGCAGGGCCGCCGTCAGGAAGGATGGCAGGATGCCCTCCTTAGTGCCGAGCGCCATCTGGGCTTCCGCGAGCGAGCGCGCCTCTGCGGTCTTCTTCAGCGCCGAGCGCAGCTTGGTGGAAGCAACCGACAGCTCGATCGACTTTGCGATGAAGACGGTCCAAGTCACCAGCGAAGCAAAGGCGAGCCCGATCATCACCGCCTTCACGATGACGTCCGCCGACATGAACATCACCCAGGGCGACAATTCCTTCATGGCCGGCGCGATGGCGGCCGCTGCATCGGGCTTGGCGGTCGAAGCGGCGGTCGCGGGGGGCGCCGTCGCAGCAGCGGGCGCGGTTGCGGTCGAAGCCGAAGGTGCCGGGGCAGCAGGTGCGGTAGCCGCTGGCGGCGCACCGGCCGGGGCCGGCTGAGCCGTCGATTGCGCCGGCGCCGGCGGGGTTTGTATCTGGGCGGAAGCAGGAGATGCGAGCCAGGCGGCGGCCAGCATCGCGGCGGCGGCAAGGCTGGCTTGGAAGGTCATGATCTTCATACTTCGGCCCAGTAGCGAATGAGGTTGTGATAGATACCCGTCAATTTGACCGTTTCGGGATCGTCACGCCCGAGCCGTTCCACCAGCGCCTGAATCGCGGTGTCGAGGTCAAAGATCATGCTTCGGGCTTGATCGTCCCGTACCATGCTCTGAAGCCAGAGGAAAGACGCAACCCGCGTTCCCCTCGTCACCGGAGTGACCAGATGGAGGCTGCTCGAGGGATAGAGCACGCAGTCGCCGGCTGGCAACTTGACTTCGTGCGATCCGTAGGTGTCCTCGATCACAAGTTCGCCACCGTCGTACTCTTCCGGCTCGGCGAGGAAAAGCGTGACCGACAGGTCTGTGCGGATGCGAAGGCCGGTCAGGCGGTCGCCGCGGATCGCATTGTCGACGTGCAGGCCGAAATGGTGACCGCTGCTCGCCGCATAGCGGTTGAACAGCGGCGGGAAAATCTGGAGCGGGATTGCCGCCGCGATGAAGCGCGGGTTCGACGTCAGCGCCGAGATGATGCGGTTGCCGAGCTTGCGCGCGACTTCGCCATCCGGCGGCAATTGCTCGTTGCGCTTGACCATCGCCGACTGCGCGCCGGCGGTGGAGCGGCCGTCCTCCCAGTCGCTGGCATCCATGATGCGGCGGAAATCCGCCACATCATCCTTGCTGAGAACGCCAGGCAGGCACGTCAACATGATCAGAACTTCGCTGTCGTCACGATGTAGAACGCCCGCCCCGGCGCGACCGCCACGAACGGTACGTTGCTGCGATAGAATGAGTCGTAATAGAGCTTGTTGGTCAGGTTCTGCGCGTAGAACTTCATGGTCCAGTTCTGGTCGATCTTCTTCTCGACGAAGGCATCGAAACGCCAATAGCTCGGCAGCTCGTTGGTGTTGGCCGCGAACGTGCCGCCATAGACTTTCGAGCGGTACACCGCCTGGCCGCCCAGTTCCCAGCCGCCGTCGAACTTGTACTTGGTCAGCATGCTGAACGACTGGTGGGCAATATTGGCAAGCTGAAGGCCGATATTGGAGGGGATGTTGCTCTGCGTAACCTTCGACTGCATCAGCACCAAGCCGCCGAAGATGCTCCAGCGGTCAGTGATCTTGCCTTCGGCCTCGATGTCGATGCCCTGGATGCGGTAGGCCGCATTGGAGGTGAGCAAGCCCGCGGCATTGGTCTCGCGCGCATTGTCCTTGGTGGTCTGGAACAGCGCGCCGGTCACCAGCAGGTGGCGATCGGCGAGCTCCCATTTGGTGCCGAGCTCGATCGCCTTGTTGCGTTCGGGCCCGAGCAAGACGGCCGTGTTGGGCGGAACACCACCGTAATCGGTAGCGGTCGCATCAAGCTCTGATCCGAACGGATTGGCAGAGGTTGCATAAGCCGCATAGAGGCTGCCGATCGTCATCGGCTTGTAGACCAGGCCGACGTTGTAGTTCACCAGGTCGGCGTTCTGCTTCAGATAAGCCGCGTTGGTCGACGAACTCTGGCTATAGCCGTCGTAGCGGACGCCGCCATTGACGATGATCGTGTCCTGCCAATTCGCGGTGTCCATGACATACACGCTGCTGGTGTTGACGCCATAGCGCGTCGGATTTCCAATTAGCGACGGTATACCGAAGGGAATGTAGGTGAACTGGGGGGAGTAAAGATTGACGCCCTGGACAGCACCGTTGCTCGTGAATCCGGAGCCGGACAGTTCCGACGCAAGGCCGGCATAACGGTCGATCGAGATGTTCTCGTTCGAATATTCGACGCCGAACACCGCGGTGTGCTTGACGCCTCCTGTGTCGAGCTTGAACGTGGCCTCGTTCTGATTGGCCCACACGTCCACGTTCTGGTAGCGGCTCTGTGCGCTCGCCGTCGTGGTCCAGAGCAGCCGGTTGGGGCTGGTGGTATTCGGGTTCTGCGGCAGCGTGCCGATGTAGTTGAGCAGTGAATGCTCGCCGCGCACCTTGCTGGTCAGCGTGATGGCTTCGTTGACCTTGTACTCGATCGTGCCGGTGCCGAAATCCTGCCGCGCGGTCTGGAAGTCGCGCTTGAGGAAGCCGTACCAGTTTTCGCGCGGAATGCCGGCCGAGGTCACCGGCACGTTGCCCTGCTTGTAATAGGGCACGCCGAAATCGGGATAGCCGCTGAGGTCGGTATGGACGTAGTTCGTTGTGATCTTGATGTCACTGGTCGGAGTGTACTTCGTCGAGATGAAGCTGCCCCAGCGATTATCGGTCACGTAGTTGCGCCCGGCGACATTGGCGTCCTGGAACAAACCGCCCGCACGCACCGAGAAGGTCGGATCGATGACCTGGTTGACGTCGAGCGTAACGCGCTTGGTCTGATCGGTGCCGAACTCGCTGTCCATCCGCTTGAAGTTGACGTCGCCGGCCTGCTTGGTGACGATGTTGATCGCGCCGCCGGCGGTGCCGCGGCCGGCGTAGGAGGATGCCGGTCCGCGCAGAATCTCGATCTGCTCGGTGAAGAAGTTCTCGCGGATGGACACGGCGGGATCGCGGATGCCGTCGATGAAGACGTCGTTGCGCGCGTCGAAACCGCGGATGAAGAAGCGGTCGCCGAACGCGTTGCCGCCCTCGCCCGAGCCCAGCGTGACGCCCGCGGTCGAACGTCCGATCTCCTTCAGCGTCGTCGCGTTCTTGTCCTCGAGCACTTCCTTACTGAGCACCGTGATGGTCTTGGGCGTGTTCAGCATCTTCTCGGGAAACTTGCCGGAAGCCTGGACGTGGTCGACCTTGTACGGCGCCGCCGGATCGGAATACGGATTGCGGTCCACTTCGCCCGCGGGGACGGAGGGCGCAGTCTGCTGGGCTGCCTGCTGCCGCTGCGCGGCGCGGCGAAGCGCGTTGCGGGCGCGGACCTGCTCCGGCGAAGGCTTCGAGGCCACCGGACGCGGACGTTGGACCGGAGCATCGACCGTCACCGGCGGCAGGTTCGACTGCTGTGCTTCTGCGCCGCTTGACACCGACGCCACCGCAATCAAGCTCGCGACTGCTGAAACCTTCTTGCCGGAAATGCCAGCGGACTTCTCATCCATTGAGTTGAACGCTACGACCGAACGCAACGACTTCGGTGCGACCACCTGCCCCATTACCAAACGCCCCATCTTCCTGTTCGCTCATTCACTTCGATGAACGATGGGCTGTGGTATCGGCCACAAAATAGCGGGTCAATGCGAGCACGCCGCGAGAACGCTTGAATAGGTCCAGATCAAAACGATTCTAAACTGCTGTTTGAAATCATTCTAACCAAAGATTGGAGTCGTTCTAAAACGAGCGCGAAAACGCCGCGAAATCGGCGTCGTGCTCGTGGCATCAGTCGCTGCTCGGCGGCTTCATCAGCGAGAACAATTCGTCGACAGTTTTCTGCGCGACCGCACGCACGCGATCGGTGTTGCCCATCCCCGCGATGTTGACGCCGTTGACGACGGCTTTGATCTCGTCGCGGAAGTCGGTGAGAAAGCGGAAGGGATCGCGCTGCTCGTTGGCGACGCGCGCGATCAGCCCCGTGATCAGAATCTGACACGCGATCAGCTTGCCGTTCAATTCGTCCATCGCTGCGCTCCATTCGTGGCGGCGCCGATATGACCGATGCTGATTTTCCTGACAACCGAAACGGGCTGCGCGCGATTTAGAACCCTTCTCGTGACCTGCCGACCTGGTGGCTTTCCGCGTTGTCCCCCAGCGCCACACACACGGCGTCCGGGGCATTGGGCAGCGCTCGCACGCGGATCGTTCGAGTCGGAAAAAAGCAGCATTGCACACCGCCGCGCCAGACTGCTGCATGGGGTGCAAAGCTTTCCAATTGTTTAGGATTCTCGACCGATAGTGCTGTTTACACTTAAACTTGGCGTGTATTATACAAGCGCGCTGGAACCCTATGATTGCCCCATAATTCGTAGCTTGGGGGCACGAGAGCCGCCGAGCCGATATGAAAAAAACACGGCCGATCCTCTGGATTCTGATTATCGCGGCCGTGGGCTCCGCGAGTTACTATGGTTGGCAGAAATTCGGCTCGCCTGGGGCCGGAAAGACCCAGACAGCCGAGAAAGCTCCGCCCCGGCCGCAGCCCGTCCCGGTCAGCGTTGCCCCGGTCCAGAAGACCGACTTTCCGGTCTATCTGACCGGTCTCGGCACGGTTCAGGGCTTCAACACCGTCCAAGTCCGCAGCCGGGTGGATGGTCAGATCGACAAGCTCGCCTTCCGCGAAGGCCAGATCGTCCAGCAAGGCGAGCTTCTGGTCTCGATTGATCCCCGCCCCTATCAAGCCGCCCTCGATCAGGCCAAGGCCAAGAAGGCGCAGGACGAGGCAAACCTCGCCAACGCCAATCTCGAACTCCAGCGCGCTATGAGGCTCGGCGAATTCGCAACCGCACAGCGGGTCGATACCCAGCGCTCCACCGTCGCCCAGCTCACCGCCCAGATCGCCGCCGACGAAGCAGCGATCGCCAACGCCCAGACCCAGCTCGACTACACCCAGATCAAGGCGCCGATCACGGGCGTCGCGGGGCTGCGCCAGGTCGACATTGGCAACATCGTCAACGCATCGACGCAGACCGGCATCGTCACGATCTCGCAGGTCGAGCCGATCGCCGTGATCTTCACGGCACCGGAAGACCAGCTTCCCTATATCAGCGAAGGCCAGAAGGCCGGCGCGCTCAAGGTGATCGCCTTCACCACCGACGGCAAGAAGACGCTGGCGGAAGGTAAGCTCGCCGTCATCAACAACCAGGTCGACGCGAGCAGCGGGACTATTCGGCTCAAGGCGGTGTTCGACAACAAGGACCACTCGCTGTGGCCGGGCCAGTCGGTTTCGACGCGTCTTCTGGTGCGGACGCTGAGGGATGCGACCGTCGTTCCCGATGATGCAGTCCAGCATTCGACCAACGGCCTGTACGCCTATACCGTCAATCAGGACAACAAGGCCGAAGTGCACAAGATCAAGGTCAGCTATGGCATCGATGGACGTTCGGTCATTGATGAAGGCCTCACGCCCGGGCAGCAGGTCATCACCGGCGGTCAGTTCAAGGTGCAGCCTGGAAGCCTCGTCTCGACAGCGGTGGCGAGCTCGGATCCGGCCCAGAACAAGGTGCGACAGGAATGACCGAGGGCGGGATTTCGGCACTCTTCATCCGTTATCCCATCGGCACCTCGCTGCTGATGGCCGGCATTCTCTTCGTCGGCCTCGTCGCCTATCCCCTGCTGCCGGTTGCGCCGCTGCCGCAGGTGGACTTCCCGACCATCCAGGTCACCGCCAACCTGCCGGGCGGCAGCCCCGAGACGATGGCCTCGTCGGTGGCGCAACCGCTCGAGCGGCAATTCGCCCAAATTCCCGGCATCGCCCAGATGACCTCGACGAGCTATCTGGGCACGGCGTCGATCACCATCCAGTTCGACCTCAATCGCAGCATCGACGGCGCCGCCAACGACGTTCAGGGGGCGATCAACGCCGCCAGCGGCCAGCTCCCGAAGAACCTGCCCTCGCCGCCGACCTACCGTAAGGTCAACCCTGCGGACGCCCCGATCCTGCTGCTGTCGGCCACCTCCGAGACACTGCCGCTGACCAGCGTCAGCGACGCCGTCGACGCCCAGCTCGCCCAGCAAATCAGCCAGCTCTCCGGCGTCGCGCAGGTCTTCATCGGCGGCCAGCAGAAGCCGTCCATCCGCATTCAAATCGACCCGGCGAAGCTCGTCGCCAAGGGCCTGTCGATGGAGGACGTCCGCAGCCAGATCGCCATTACCACCGTCGACAGCCCGAAGGGCAATATCGACGGGCCCAAGCGCGCCTACACGATCTACGCCAACGACCAGCTCACCCACGCCAAGGACTGGAACGACGTCATCATCGCCTATCGCAATGGCGGCCCCTTGCGAATCCGCGATATCGGCCAGGCGGTCAGCGGCGCCGAAGACGCCAAGCAGGCGGCCTGGGCCAACGGCAAGCGCGGCGTGTTCCTGGTGATCTTCAAGCAGCCCGGTGCCAACGTCATCGACACTGTCGACCGCATCAAGGCCACCCTACCCAGGCTGGTGGCCGCTATTCCGCCCGCAATCAAGATCGAGCTGATCAGCGACCGCACCACCACGATCCGTGCCGCGGTCGAGGACGTCCAGTTCACGCTGCTGCTGACCATCGCGCTCGTGGTCATGGTCATCTTCATCTTCCTGCGCAGCTTCTGGGCCACCGTCATTCCCACGGTGACGGTGCCATTGGCATTATTGGGTGCGTGCGCCTTGATGTGGGTGGTCGGCTATTCGCTGGACAATCTGTCGCTGATGGCGCTCACCATCGCGGTCGGATTCGTGGTCGACGACGCCATTGTGATGCTCGAGAACATCACCCGCTATATCGAGGAAGGCGAATCCCCGCTCGCGGCGGCCTTCAAGGGCTCCAAGGAAATCGGTTTCACCATCGTCTCGATCAGCATCTCGCTGGTCGCGGTGCTGATTCCCCTGCTGCTGATGGGAGGCATCATCGGGCGCCTGTTCCGCGAATTCGCCGTAGTGCTGGCGATGACGATCTTCGTCTCGATGTTCGTGTCGCTGACGCTGACGCCGATGATGGCCTCGCGCTTCCTGCGCGCGCATGGCGAGGTGACCCACGGCAAGTTCTACCAATGGAGTGAGCGCGCCTTCGACGGCATGTTGCGCGGCTACGAATATGTGCTCGACCACGCTCTGGCCTGGCGCCGCACCACGCTCGCGATCTTCTTCGCCACGCTTGGATTGTCGATTTACCTGTTCATTCTGATCCCGAAGGGCTTCTTCCCGCAACAGGACGTCGGCTTGATCACGGCCACGTCCGAAGCCTCGCAGGACATTTCTTTCAAGGAGATGCTCAGACGCCAGGAGCAGCTCGGCAAGATCATCCTGGCCGATCCCGACGTTGCGAGCGTTGCCATGGCGATCGGCGGCAGCGGACGCGCCGGCAACAATGGCGCCCTGTACATCACACTGAAGCCTCGCGATATGCGCGAGGCATCGGCTCAGCAGATCATCGCGCGCCTGCGTCCGCAGTTCGACAAGGTCGAGGGCGCCCGTCTTTACATGCAAGCGGCCCAGGACGTCCGGCTCGGCGGCCGGCCGACCCGCACGCAGTTCGAGTTCACCCTACAGGACGCCGATCTCGCCGAGCTCAACGACTGGGCACCGAAGATCCTCGCCAAGATGCAGACGTTGCCGGAGCTGCGCGACGTCGCGACGGACCAGCAGACGCAGGGCACCACGGTCCAGCTCAAGATCAACCGCGACACCGCCTCGCGCTATGGTATCCAGCCGCAGATGATCGACGACACGCTGTATGACGCCTTCGGCCAGCGGCAGGTCACGCAGTATTTCACCCAGCTCAACACCTACAAGGTGATCCTCGAGATCCTGCCCGAGATGCAGGGCGATCTCGAAAGCCTGAACAAGCTCTATTTGAAATCGCCGCTGACCGGCGAGCAGGTGCCGCTGTCGACCTTCGCGACCTGGACCACCGATCCGGTCCGCCCGCTCTCGATCAGCCATCAGGGTCAGTTCCCGGCGATCACGATCAGCTTCAACCTCGCGCAAGGCGCCGCGCTTGGCCAGGCCACGGAAGCCGTGCAGCGGGCGATGACCGAGCTCGGCGCGCCGCCGACGCTGAATTCGAGCTTCCAGGGCACCGCGCAGGCGTTCCAGCAATCGCTCGGCACCGTGCCGCTGTTGATCCTCGCCGCGCTCGTCGTGGTCTACCTGATCCTCGGCATCCTCTACGAGAGCTATATCCATCCGATCACCATCCTGTCGACCCTGCCCTCGGCCGGCGTCGGCGCGCTCGCGATCTTGATGGCGGCCGGCTTCGACTTCAGCCTGATCGCGCTGATCGGCATCATCCTGCTGATCGGCATCGTGAAGAAGAACGGCATCATGATGGTCGACTTCGCGATCGCCGCCGAACGCGACGAACACAAGACGCCGGAGCAATCGATCCGCCAGGCCGCGCTCCTTCGCTTCCGGCCAATCATGATGACCACGATGGCCGCGCTGCTAGGCGGCGTGCCGCTGATGCTCGGCCACGGCACCGGCGCCGAGATCCGCCAACCGCTCGGCTACGCCATGGTCGGCGGCCTGATCGTCAGCCAAGCGCTGACGCTGTTCACCACGCCGGTGGTCTATCTCTATCTCGACAAGCTCAACAACTGGTTCTCCACCTGGGGCCGTTCGGGTGACGGCGAAGGCGACGAGGCGCCCGAGCACAGCACCGTCAAGCAAGCCGCCGAGTAAGCTTGCACCGCACCTCTCGCGACGCTACAGCGGGACTCACGGTTCACGCTAACGCGGTTTCGCCATGTTCATGCAATCCAGACTTGTCGCCCTCGCCGCTGTCTTGTTGTCGACCAGCGCTGCGTATGCCCAGCAGGGCGCCAAGAAGAACGCCGCTCCGCCTACCTCGACCGCACATCCCGCGCCTGTCCCGACGCAAGCGCAGGCGGACGGCGCTCCGGGCCAGCCCGGTTGGATCGTGCGCTGCACCAGCGCGAGCCGCGACGCGCCGCTCGAATGCGCAATGGAGCAGAACGCTGTACTGACCAAGACCGGCCAGACCGTCATCCTGATCAACATCCGCATCGCGCCCGACACCCGCACGCCGATCGCGCTGCTGCAATTGCCGCTCGGCCTCAACCTGCCCGTCGGCGCCAAGCTCCAGGTCGACGAGGGCAAGACGTTCGATCTCGAGATCCAGACCTGCGAGAACCGCGGCTGCTACGCCTCGACGCCGGTCGCGCCGGATCTGCTCGCCGCCTTGCGGGTGGGCAAGCAGTTGAAGGTTTCCTTCCAGAACATGGCCAAGGAAACGATCGCGATCCCGATGCCACTCAACGACTTCGCCGCGGCCTACGACAAGATCAAGTAACGAGCGCCGTCAGGTCGCGATGTCGCCTGCCCGAAGCAGCGTCGAGAAGCCGCCATAGATCATGCGCTTGCCGTCGAATGGAATGTCGGTGCACTTGAGCCGCGGGTCCGCCATCACCTTCTTGTTGATGGCATCGCGGGTCTCCCGGTCGCGGTAGACGATCCAGGAGAAAACCACGATCTCGTCCTCCTTCGCCATGACCGCGCGCGGAAACGAGGTGAGCTCGCCATAGGGAACGTCGTCACCGATGCATTCGACATAGTCGAGCGCGCCGTGCTCCAGCCAGAGCGCGCAGGCGGTCGTCGCCAGCGCCTTGTAGGCCTCGATCTTGTCCTTCGGCACGGCCAGCACGAAACCATCGACATAGGGCATCACGGATCTCCTTCGGTTGTGTGTGGTCCGAGGACGATGGGGCGCACTGCGATCCGACACGAAACGCGATTTTCAGATGAGGCAAACGGTCGCGATCGATGGTGCCGTCAACGAATTTTGGTCCCTGCCGCAGAGAGGCCGGGGGGTTAAGTCTGGGAAAAAGCGCCCGGAATTGGCTGGGGAACCTGGATTCGAACCAAGACAAACAGAGTCAGAGTCTGTTGTGCTACCGTTACACCATTCCCCACCGGAATAGTCGAACAAATTCAAGGACTTGTCGACTTGCTCGACCGTGGCCGGAAGCGCGTTTGGCGCAAATCACGGCTCAGGCGTGGCAGCGTTCTACCCGCTCGGCTCTGGGCTGGCAAGCGCTGCGGTACTGGGTTGTCTCGACGGGCGATGGCACGAGAGGTCGGAGTCCGCGGCGACAAGGACCGCGCCCGACCGCATGAGGCGATCGGGTCACGGTCCGGCCCCGCAGACGTCTCGAACGTCGCCAGCGCCTTAGGCGCTTAGTCCAGCTTGATGTTCGCGGCTTCGATCACCTTCTTCCACCGCTCGGTCTCGGAGACGATGTAGGCCTTGAAGGGCTCGGAATCCACCGCGACCGCGGTGGCGCCGAGTTCGGCCATCTTCTGCACCGTCTCCGGCTGCTGCATGAAGACGCGGATTTCGGCCGAGAGCTTCTCGACGATCGGCTTCGGTGTGCCTGATGGCACGAAGAAGCCGTGCCAGGCCACGGCCTCGAAGCCCGGCAGGAATTCGGCGACGGCGGGCACTTCAGGATCGAAAGTGGCGCGTTTCGGCGTTGCGGTCGCAAGCATCGCGAGCTGGCCGGTCTTCACTTGTGGCAACAGCAGCGGCACGTTGTCGAAGGCGAGATCGATCTGGCCGCTCAACAGGTCAGTTAGCATCTGGCTGGAGCCCTTGTAGGGTACGTGCACCATCTTGGTGCCGGTCATCTGCTGAAACAATTCGGCTGCCAGATGCTGCGAGGTGCCGACGCCGGCCGAGCCGAACGAGACCTTGTCCGGATTGGCTTTCAGATAGGCGATCAGCTCCGGCACGGTGCGCGCCTTGATCTTGTTGGGGTTCACGACAAGCACATTGGGCACGACGCTGATCTGGGCGACCGGCGCAAGATCCTTGTCCGCCTGATAGCTGAGCTTCGGCCCGTAGAGCGTGGGGTTGATTGCGAGCGCAGACGTGCTAGCAAGACCGAGCGTGATGCCATCCGGCGCCGACCTCGCTAACCGCGTCACGCCGAGGATCGAGCCGGCGCCGCCGACGTTCTCGACCACGAAGGGCTTGCCGAACTTCACCTGCAAATCGTTGGCGACCATGCGCGCGAAGATATCCGCGGTGCCGCCGGCGGCGAAGGGCACGATCACCGTCACCTGCTTGGACGGATAACCGTCCTGGGCCTTGGCCGGCGACGCCGCCAGCAGCATGAGTGAGGCAAGAACAAGCCACAGCGATCTCATCGAAGTTTCCTCTGTTTTCAGTGTTGTTGATTGGCTGCCGCGAACGAGCGGCGGGGATGGCTAAAGCGTGATGCATCGCGCTTTAGGTTTTTGTTTGAGCATGATCGTTTCGGAAACCGCTACACACTTTTCCGGATCATGCTTTAGAACGCGACCTCATACATGTGCAGGATCGCATCCCGGCTAAGATCGCGCGGATTGTTGTCGAGCAGGCGGCGAATGGCGTACGCCTCGTCGGCCATCACGCCGAGGTCGTCCCTGGACACGCCGAGCCCCGACAACCGCATCTCGATACCGAGATCGGCGCAGAACTTGTAGGTTGCGTCGAACGCCAGCTTTGCATCGCCCTGCTTCGGCAATCCAAGCGCCTGGAGCACCGCGACGGTCTTCGCCTCCACGGCCGGCATATTGAAGGCCAGGGTGTGCGGGAAGATCACCGCGCAGGCAAGCCCATGCGCCACATGGTGACGCGTGCCGAGCGGATACGCGACCGCATGGCCGGCGGTCGTGTTCACCGGTCCCAGGCAATAGCCGCCATAGAGCGAGGCCAGCGCCAGGCCCGCGCGCGCCTTGCGATCGCCACCATCGGCCACCGCCCGCTTGAGATACAGCCCAACCAGGCGCGCGCCTTCGAGCGCATAGAGGTCGATCATCGGATGCGCCTTGCGGCTGGTATAAGCCTCGACGCAATGCGCCAGCGCGTCGACGCCAGTCGCCGCAGTGACCTCCTTCGGCACGGTCATTGTCAGATCCGGATCGACGATGGCAATGTCAGCCAGCATGACGCGGCTCTGCACCGCCTGCTTGTTCTGGCTCACGGGGTCGGTGACGAGCGCGCGGGTGCCGGCTTCGCTGCCAGTGCCCGACGTGGTGGGAATCTGCATCAGCGCCACGTTGCGGCTGGCCACTTTCTCTGACCCGACGATGTCGGCGAAAGCCACGTCGCTCGTGCACATCACCGCGACCAGCTTGGCCAGATCCATCGCGCTGCCGCCGCCGAACCCGACGACGAGATCGGGCTTGGCGTCGCGCGCCATGGCAACAGCCTTCTCGAGATTGGGCAAGTCCGGCTCGGGCTTCACATCGCCGAACACCTTCACTGAGCCCGGCAACGCAAGCGTATCGACGCGTTGCGCATTGAATGGGTCCGAGATCACCAGCGGCCGTTTGGCGCCGATCCGCTCGGCGAAACGCGCTGCGGCGGCGATTGTACCGCAGCCGAACTCGATCGCAGTCGGGCGGAGGATTTCAATGGGCGTGAAGGCGTTGGTCATCGTGTTCGATCTCATGACTTGGATGCGGAAGCGCCTGCGGCCAGCCGCTCGGCATAATCGATGGCCTCGATCAGGCTGTGCTCGTTGGCTATGCCCTTGCCGGCAATGTCGAAGGCGGTGCCGTGATCGACGGAGGTGCGGATGATCGGCAGGCCTAGCGTGATGTTGACGCCGGAGAGCTCCTGCCAGCGGCCGGTCGCGGGATCGACCTGGAAGCCGAGCAGCTTGACCGGGATGTGGCCCTGGTCGTGATACATCGCGACCGCAGCATCGTACTGGCCGGCGCGCAGCTTGACGAAAATGGTATCGCCAGGCACGGGGCCGACGACGTCGAGACCGTCGGCGACCGCCCTGGCGATCGTCGGCGCCGAGACGTCGATGTCCTGCCGGCCGAACAGACCGCCCTCGCCGGCATGCGGGTTGAGCGCAGCGATCGCGATCTTCGGCCGTTCGATGCCGAGCCGGCGCAGCGCGCCATCGGTGAGGTCGATCACCATGCGCAGGCGCTCCGGCGTCAGGCGCTTCGGCACGTCCTCCAGCGCGACATGGGTCGAGACATGGCTGACGCGCATGTTGCCATGGGCCAGCAGCATTACCGAGCCGCGCACGCCGGTGAGATGTGCGAGCATCTCGGTATGTCCAGGAAAATGATAGCCGGCCCTGTTGAGCGCTTCCTTGTTCAGCGGCGCCGTGACGATGGCGGCGGTGCGGCCCGCCTGCGTCAGGCGCACGCCCTGCTCGATCGCTTTGTAGGCAAAGCGGCCGCCATCGGCGCTGAGCACGCCAGGCCTGATCGGGTCGCCCTCGACGTCGGCCTGAAGAAAACAGAGATTGGACCAGTCGGGGTCCTCGACACTGACTTCGGGAATGGCGACATTGGCGCCGAGTGCCGCTCTCGCGCCATCAAGCGCCGCGCCGCTGCCGATGATCAACAGGCGCAGATCGCCCTTCGTGATCCGGTCCTTCAGCGCGACGCAAGCCTTGACGATGATCTCCGGCCCGATCCCGGCGGGATCACCCATGGTGATGGCAAGATGACAAGAGGTCATGTCGGGCTCCCCATATTGAGCAAATGATTGTCCCGGAGTAGATCGCGCCAGAGCTCGCTTGGTCCGAATGCACCGGATTTCGAGATGACGTCGACGCCGGCCCAACGGCCGCCCTGCAAGATCGAGCGCGGCAGTCCCGGCACAATACGTCCCGTCACCTGGAGCGCATGCGCGCCAAGGGCAACGCACGCCGCCTTCAGGGTCTCGCCGCCGGCAACGATCAGCGTGCCCGGAGGTTCGAGCGCCGCGATCAGTGCCGACATTTCGCGCGCAATCCGCCGCGCCGCCTCGGCGCGGGCCAGGCCCTCGGCGAGAGCGAATTTGACCAGTGCCACGCCGTCATCGGCAAGCTTGTGCCGGACAGGCGCCGCGCTCCCGCCTTCCGCAAGTGCGATGGTTGCCGCGCCGCACGCGGCCAGCTGAGACGCAGTCGCAGGCTGATCCGAGCCGAACAGCCCCAGCACCGGCAGCTTCAATTGGCCCGGCGCCTCGGCGCGATGGCTGCGGGCGAGCGCGCCGGCGAGCCCACCGCTTCCGCACCACAGCACAGGCCCTGGCATCCGCCGTCCCATCTGGACGATACGATCGAGGTCGATATCACTTTCGGCATCGAAAACCTGAACGCCGCCCTGCGATAGCGTATCGGCCCCGCCCTGCCGCGCCTCGATGTCTTCCTGCCGCAGCTCGGTCAGGAGATTGTCGCCGACGCGATGCCACTCGCCTTGTAGCGTGCGCGCGAATTGCTGGCCATCCACGGTGCGGCGCCCCTGATAGTCGAAGGCGGGCGCGACTACGCAGGACGCCCAATCGCCGCTATGCAGGCAGGCGCCGAGCTCGGCCGCCCACGCGCCACGAAGGAGACTATCGACCTTCTTGTAGGCGATCGTCGCCCCGCGGAGCTGCGGCGCCAGTCGTCCAACGATCTCGACGCTCTTGGCTTTCGACCGCTCGCGGGTACCGCTATCGATCGCGAGGCTCCGACTGTTCGGTACTGCAGGCGCAGGTAGCCAGGTGACGTCGAACGGCCCGCACAGACCGACGAACTCCGCCGCGGTGTCGAGTGCACCGGAGAGATCGTCGGCAAGCAGGCGGACGCTCGTCATCGTCGCGCGCCTCCGGCACTAAAGATCTTGCCCGGATTGATCAGTCCATTCGGGTCGAGCAAGCGCTTGATATCACGCATCAGCTCGATGTCGAGGGGATCAGTAACGCGAGCGAGGCGGCCGCAATTGGTGATGCCAATGCCGTGCTCGGCACTGATGGCTCCGCCCTGCGCGGCGGTCTCGTCGTCGACGATCTCGTTGATCTCCGCCACCAGCGCGGCCGTGGCAGCGCCATCCTGGCAACGCGCGCGGTCAATCAGGGCGATCACGTGGATGTTGCCGTCGCCGATATGGCCGTGCATCACGACGCGCGCATGCGGGACGGCGGCCTTGATCCGGGCTTCGACATTGGTCACGAAGGCCGCCTGCCTCTCCAGCGGCACCACGCTGTCATGCGACACGACATAGCCGCTGCGCTTGTTGCCTTCGGACACGCTGTGCCTGACCACCCAGATCGCCTTGGCTTGCGCAAGGTTGGACGCGAAGATCACGTCTTCAGCGAGCCCGGCCTCCATCGCTGCCGCGAGCACCGTGGCGAGCGGTTCGTCGAGGTCAACGCCTGCGAGCGTGTCGGTCAGTTCGACGATCAGATACCAAGGCGTCGTCAGCTCGAATGGGATCGTGACATGCGGCACGGTCTGCGCAATCGCTTCGATTTGCGAGCGCGACATGATCTCGAGGCTGCCGAGCCGGTCGCCGACTGTGCCGCGCAGGCGCTGCATGATCTCGAGCGCCTGCTCGACGCCTTGCAATTTCAGCAGCGCCAGCGCGAAGCTGCGCGGCGGTGCAAACAGTTTCAGGACCGCCGCCGTGACGATGCCGAGAGTGCCTTCTGCGCCGATGAAGAGCTGCTTGAGCGCGTAACCGGTGTTGTCCTTGCGCAGCGCGCGCAGGCCGTTAAAGACACGCCCGTCGGGCAGCACGACCTCGAGCCCGAGGACCAGATCGCGTGTCGGTCCGTAGCGCAGCACGGCCGTGCCGCCGGCATTGGTGGAGATGTTGCCGCCGATCTGGCAGGAGCCCTCGGCACCCAGACTCAAGGGAAAATAGCGATCGACGCTACGGGCTGCGTTCTGCACCTCGGCGAGGATACAGCCAGCTTCCACCGTGATCGTGTTGGCGAGCGGGCTGACGTCGCGCACGGCCCGCAGACGGTCGAGCCGGATCACGACATTGCCCGCACGATCGTCCGGCGTCGCGGCCCCGCACATGCCTGTGTTGCCGCCCTGCGGCACGATCGCGAGCTGCCTTGCCGCGCAGTATTTGACGATTGAGGCGACCTCGGCGGTCGAGGCGGGCTTCACCACCGCGATTGCGCGACCGTGATAGCGACCGCGCCAGTCCACCACATAGGGCTCATGGTCGGGTCCGGACGGGATGACGTGCTTGTCGCCGACGATGTCAGCGAGCCCGGGCAGCGCATCCTGGAAGGAGTCGGACATCGGATCGCCTCGCTGCCGCGTCGCGACTAAACGGCGGCTGCGAATGCGGCGGCATCCGCAAGCAGCTCTTTCACTTGGGCCGACGCTAAGGATTCCAGCGGCGGACGTAGCCGTTGCCATCCGGCATGGCCGGTGCGCTCGGCCACCAGCGCCTTCAATGACGCCATCTGTGCGAAGCGCGAAACCAACTCGCGCGCCTTGACGATACGCGCTTGCGCCGCCTTGAGGGCGGCGTCGTCGTCGCTGTCGCGAAAATGCTTATAGACATAGGCAAGGTCGCGCGCGACGAGATTGGAGGTCGCGGTGATGCAGCCGGCACCACCCTTGCGGAGCAGCGGCAGCAGCAACGGATCGGCGCCGACCAGTACCGAAAAGCCGGGGAAGCGCTCGACCATCGCGGTCATATTGACGAAGTCACCGGAGGAATCCTTGATGCCGGTGAACGTCGCCGGATAGGCCGCACGCAATCGCTCGATCAGCGCATGCGAGATCGGCTGCGCTGACATCTGCGGGATGTGATAGAGCACGATCCTGAGCCTGGCATCGCCGATGCGCTGCACGACCTCACTGTAGGATGCGAAAATGCCGTCGTCGGTGACGCCCTTGTAGTAGAACGGCGGCAGCATCACCACGGTGTCGACGCCGACCGAGAGCGCATGACGCGTCAAGGCGATGGTCTCGCTGAGCGCGGCGACACCGGTGCCCGGAAGAAGCCGCTGCGGCGCGATGCCGGCGGCCACCACCGCTTCGAGCAGCGCGATGCGCTCGGCGGCCGAGAACGAGTTCGCCTCGCCGGTCGTGCCGAGCAGCGCGATGCCGTCGCAGCCTTGGTCGAGCAGATAGCGGCAATGCGCGACGAAGCGCGCATGATCGGGAGCGAGCTCGGCGTCGAGCGGCGTCAGCGCGGCGGAGAACACGCCATGAGGGTGCAGCGATGATGTCGACAAACTTCCTCCCATCCTTAAATCGATATTGTTCGGAATGCGAACATTTGTTATGCAGTTGGCCCGTGGTAAAATCAGCTTGCCGCCACGTCAAGGGGACATGTCATGGCGAGACATTCGCACGTGCCCAAGGTCGAAAAGAAGGCCACGAAACGCGTACCGGGCGCTGGCGCAACGAATCCAAAGAACTACGTCGCATCCGTCGGCAAGGCCTTTGCCGTGCTCAAGAGCTTCACCGGCGAAGCCTTCGAGCTCACCCTGAGTGAGATTGCCGCACGGGCCGACCTCGATCGCGGCACCGCATTCCGCCTGATCCAGACCTTGATCGAACTTGGCTACCTTCAGGCCGTTCCGCAGAGCCGCCGGTTTCGCCTGGGCGTTGCCTGTCTCGACCTCGGCTATACCGTGCTGTCGCACGGATCGCTGCGGCCGATCGTCGAGCCGCTGCTGCGCGACCTCGTTCCTGATGTCGGCGATGCGGCCTCGCTCGGCATCCTCGATGGCGGCGACGTGGTCTATCTCGCACGGGTCGGCGCGGGCCTCGATCGTCACAAGATGGATCGCCGGCCGGGCACGCGAATCCCGGCCTATAGCGCCGCGCTCGGCCATGTCATGCTGGCGCATCTGGCGCGGGACGAGCAGATCGAGCGGCTGGAGTCGCGACCGCGCGTCAAGCTGTCGGAGCGAACGCTCACCGACCTCGACGCCCTGCTCGCCCGACTCGACCAGGTGAAAAAGAAGGGGCACGCCGTCTCCGACGGCGAGAACGCCTACGGCCTGCGCACGCTGGCAACGCCGATCTTCGACGCTCAGGGGCTCGCGATCGGGGGATTGAGCGTCACCATCGATGCGGTGCGCATGGACATGCCGGCCTTTCGCGATCAGGCGCTCCCGCGCCTGATGCAGGTGACGCGCCAGGTGCAGGACCTCGCCATCAAGTCGGGATTGACGACCTGAACGCCGTCGCGAGTGCTAGACGGCAATGCGGTCGAAGTCGGCAGCTATCCGGGTGTTCGGAAAAATTCTGGCTGCCTCCGCAAGGACCTCATCGTCGTCATAGCGGCCCGACTGATGCGTGAGCACAAGCTGGCCGACGCCGGTTTCGGCCGCAAATGCAGCCGCATCGCGCGCAGTGAGGTGCCCATAGTCCCGCGCGGTCGATGCGTCGCGATCGAGGAACGTTGCCTCGATCACCAGCAGATCGGCGCCAGAAACGTATTTGGAGAGGTCTTCGGTCGTTTCGGTGTCGCCGATCACGATGAGCTTCCTGCCGCCGCTCGGCGGCCCCAGGACGTCTCCCGGGTCGATGGTTCGATCAGCGAGCACGACTGCTCGTCCCGCAGCCAATTCTCCCCGCATCGGCCCGTCTGGAACGCCCAGCTCAGCAAGGCGCTCCGGCCGAAGACGGCGGCGGGCGGGACTCTGGAAGGCGAAGCCAAAACTGTCGGTGTCGCGATGGCGAACCGGAAAGCAGCCGATGGTGAAGGCGCCGGCATCGATGACCTGCCCTTCGGTCAGCGGCGCGAACTCCACCGCGATCGGCGCCCTGCCCGCGCCCCACAGGCTTGCGAGCAGGCGGACGACGAGGTCGAGCGTGCGCTGCCCTGCATGAACGGTCATCATGTCGGCGCTCTGCCGCAACCCCAGCGTTGAAAAGAGACCGGGAATGCCGAGCACGTGATCGAGATGGGCATGCGTCAGCAGGATGCGGTCGAGCCGCCGAAAGCCGGCGCCAGCGCGCAGCAACTGGCGCTGCGTGCCCTCGCCGCAATCGACCAGAACGCGCTTGCCCGCCGCCTCGACCAGGAGCGCCGGATGGTTACGCTCCGCCGACGGAACACTGGCCGAGGTTCCGAGAAATGTCAGGGCGAACATGGTCTCACGTGTCCAGCTGTGGACGGTCTCACCGCCCCCAATGCCATGCGAGCAGCAGCGCGTACAAGCCCATCGACGCGGCATAGAGCGCGGCGAGGAGTGCGTATCCTGCGATCTGGCGTCCGATCCTCGCCTTCGGCGCGATCCACCAATCGAGCGCCTTGAAGGCGGCGGGCACCAGCCACCAGCCGAGCAGCTGGGTGCTGACGAGATTGCCGACGAAGAGCGACAGCCAGACCGGCACGCCGTGGCTGTCGATCAACGGCGCGCTGATGAAGTAGCCCCAGAGGTAGACGACGGGATAGAGCACCAGAAGGACGATGAGATTGCTCTTCCAGATCAGGCCAGGTCCTTGCTCCGCCGCCTTGCCGGCCGGGAACCAGAAATTGAAGCCGTAGCTCGCCCGCTTCACGCTCATGCCGGCGTTGAAGCGCTCGCCTTCCCTCAGCAGCGACTGCCGCAACGGCGAGTCCAGCCACGCATTGAGGTTGGCATCACAGTCGAACGACAGGATGATGATCCATTCGTCGTGCAGGCCCGGAATCGGTCGCTCGATCTTGTGGCGCAAAAATCCCTTGAACTCGGCCTCCGCGGCCTGAATGCGCTGCTGCCATTTGAGGAAGGCGTCCTCGAGTCCGTCCGGCACCTTGAAAGAGATCACGGCAGAGACTGCGCTCTCGCGCGGCACGCCGGTGTCGGGCAGGATGTGGACATCCTCCGAACCGACGAAGAAGCGCTGCACCTCCGCGATGAGCCGCGCCCGCACATCGCTCTGAAGCCAGGCGCGGGCTGCCGCCGGGCTCGCGAAGCGCAGGATCGTCACCCAGTCGACATGCGCCGGCGGTTGCGGCGGCACCACCTCCTGGCTGAGGAAGCCGGGCCAGGCCTTGAGCACGTCGCCGACCTCGCCGTTCCACCGCGCGAACGCGGCGAAGCCGTCGTCGGCGATGCGGCGCTGGATGACGAGGGCGACCGGCTGTCCGGCCGTATCAGGAGATGCGCTCATGAGCAGCCGCCTCAGCTCTTCTTGTAGAGACGCTTGCCCATCACCCAGGTCTCGTCGACGCAGCGATCGTCGCCGACCATCATCACGGCGAAGAGCATGCTCGCAGCCTCGTCCATCGTGCGCGGCCCGCCGCCCTCGGCGATCAGCGACTGGTGCCAGGGCTGCGCGGCTTGCCCGCCGTTCGGATCGAGCGCGACGAAATCAGCCTCCTTGCCGGGTTCGAAATTGCCGAGCTTGTCGTCGATGTAGAGGCCTTCGGCACCGCCAAGCGTGATCGACCAGAAACCGCGATACGGCGAGAGCTTGTTGCGCTCGGCTTCAGCGAGATCCTTGCGCGCCGGATCAATGCTGCCGTCGAGCAGCGTGTTATTGCACATGCCGACCTTGTAGGCATCGTCGAGCACGGAGATCATGGAGAAGCGGTTGCCGCCGCCGACGTCGGTGCCGAACGACATTTTCACGCGATGCTCCGGATCGGTGGCGCGGCCAATGCGGAACAGGCCGCTGCCGAGGAACAGGTTCGAGCACGGGCAGAACACCACCGCGGCGCCCTTCTTCGACATGCGACGGAACTCGTTGTTCGAGAGGTACACGCCATGGCCCCCGGAGAATTTCGGACCGACGAGATCGAACTTCTCGTAGACGCCGAGATAATCCTGACAGTCCGGGTGCTCGACGAGCACGCCGCTGCATTCGGCCGGGTTCTCGGAGATGTGGGTGTTGACCCAGCAGTCCGGATGCTCATGCTTGAGGCGCTGACACGCTTTCAGCAGCTCCGGCGAGGCACCGAAGGCAAAGCGCGGCGTGATGGCATAGAGGTTGCGGCCCTTGTTGTGGTACTGCGCGATCAGCCGCTTGCTGTCGCGATAGAAGTTCTCGGGCGTGTCGACATAGTCAGCCGGGGCGTTGCGATCGATGCCGGTGAGGCCCGCGATCACACGCATGTTGCGGCGGGCTGCCTCCTCGAACAGCTCCTCGGTCGACACTGGCGACGAGCTCGTGAACGCCTGGCACGTCGTGGTGCCGGAGGCCAGCAGCGCATCGAGGAAGCGCTTCACGCCCTCGCGGGCATAGTTGCGGTCCTTGTATTTGAGCTCTTCCGGATAGATCCACATCTGCAGCCACGGCAGCAGTTGTTCGCCATAGGCGCCGAGCACCCGGGTCTGCGGCAGATGGATGTGGCCGTCGATGAAGCCCGGGACGATGATGCGGTCCTCGATATGGGTGATCTGCACGCCCGGATGCGCGGCGGCAATCTTGTCATACGGGCCGAACGCCTTGATGACGCCGTCGGTGACGACCATGAGGCCGTCCTGGTGAAAGCGCGCGGCGGCCTGCTCGTTGCCGATGTGCCTCCAGGGATCGTCGACGAAGTCGAAGAACGTGCCGCGAATACCGACGGAGGTCATGATTTGGTTCCTTCCTCTAAGTCTGTGTGGCGTGGCCCGCTGAGGGCAGCGCGATCGCAGGCAGC
Source organism: Bradyrhizobium sp. 137 (assembly GCF_023074095.1). Taxonomy (NCBI): domain Bacteria; kingdom Pseudomonadati; phylum Pseudomonadota; class Alphaproteobacteria; order Hyphomicrobiales; family Nitrobacteraceae; genus Bradyrhizobium; species Bradyrhizobium sp. 137. The sequence continues at coordinate 109,132 of NZ_JADPKU010000129.1, read as the reverse complement.
GTGCCCCCAACAGTGCAGAGGCCGAGATAAACCCAATTGCTCGGCGCCTGCGTCGCTTCAGGCAGCACCGCCGCGATCGCCATGGCGCCGCTCACCGCGAGATGGCAGGGCGCGCTGATGAGACCGCCGAACAGGCCGTGGCTGCGCTCGTCCTTGGAATTTGGCTGAACGGCACGACGCCCAGCAGGATCGGCACGACCCTTCCGTTCGCGCGCCCGGCGTCGGAAGCAGGTGCAGTCATGGCTCACGCCCCTCGGTCTCCGCCGGCCGCGTCTTTCGTGCCCGCAACGAGAGGCGACGATACAGGTTGCGGATCTTGACGCACGGAGCGTGCCAGAACTGTGTGTAAAAACCCTTAGGAGTTACCGTATCCATGCGGAGACTTGACCGCTGATGCCGTGGCCGGAGGGCTCAGAACAAAAAACGCGAAAACAACCCCATGCACAGTACAAATCATTGATGAATTTCAGGCCGAAGCGTTCAGCCAGGCCATTTGACTCGTCGGGCAAAACAGGCGCAGACTTGCATGATCGCCGATCGTGAAATCCGACATCGCGCCGACGCCGTTAACGTTTCGGAAGGCATCGCCGCTTCGAACGCGCGCGCTTCGACATCAGGTCAATTGTCGAAGACGCGAGGCAGCGCATTTAATCCGCGCTCGATCTCGGTTTGCACAACGCCACGCTTGTCCGGCAGATGGATTGAGTCCGGCAGGCGTCGGCAATCGAGGTTAGAGATGACTCTCCGCAGAACCGACGGTGTGTGGCTGAATGAACCGGAACGATGGACGGCTGAGGGCGAGAGCCTAAAGATCATCACTGACAAAGGCACCGACTTCTGGCGCGAGACCCACTATGGCTTTAATCGCGACAGCGGGCATTTCCTGGGCTTTCCAACCGGCGAAGCATTCACCGCCAGTTTACGCGTTCAGGGCGACTTCCAGGCGCTCTACGATCAGGCGGGCATCATGGTGCGCGTCGACGCGGAGCATTGGGTCAAGGCCGGGATCGAACTCTCGGACGACCGCGCCATGCTCGCGAGCGTGTTAACCAACGAGCGATCGGACTGGGCCACGGCATCCTATGAGCATGATGCTGGCGATTTTTGGGTGCGCGCGACCGTCGCCAACGGCGTCCTTCGTTTGCAAGTTTCGGCCGACGGCAAGTACTGGCCTCTGATGCGGCTAGCACCGTTTCCGGCAGCGAGCTCCTATCTTGTGGGGCCCATGGCCTGCACACCGGAACGGGCAGGGCTAGAAGTCGTATTCTCGACGTTTCATCTGACACCGCCGCTTGGAAAGGACCTACACGACCTGAGCTAAGTGGCCGTTCTGCAATCTCGCTCGCTGTCGCGCGGACAGATCGACGTTCACCACAGAGCCGTCCCGCTCGCCTCTACTCTCGCTCCGACTGCGCCTCGACCGCCTGTACGGCGACACTTGCCACCTGCCGCAGCGCCTCGCGTTCCGCGCCCGAGGACGCCATCACGCCCATGCCGACCGCGACGGCGGAGACGTAGCGCGCGAGCGCGGCGGGATCGGCGCTTTCCTTCAGATCACCTTCGGCTTTGGCGCGAACAAAGCGGTCGTGGAGCTGGTCTTCGTTCTGGGCGCGGCGGGCGGCGAGCTCGAACGGGACGTTCTCGGAGCCCGTACCGCAGGCGATGCCGCCTTGCACCAGCAGGCAGCCGGGCGGATTCGCCGGATCGGTCTGCTTGTCGGCGATGCCCATCAGCATCCGCTCGGCGACGGCGCGGGCGGTGGGTGCCGCGACCACCTCGTCCATCCAGACGGCGCGCAATTTGGTGTAGCGGTCGAGCGCGGCCTTCAGCAGGCCTTCCTTGTTGCCGAAGCAGGCGTAGAGACTCGGCGGATTGATGCCCATGGCCTCGGTGAGCTGGGCAATGGTCGCGCCCTCATAACCATGGCGCCAAAACACTTCCATCGCCTGATCCAACGCCGTCTCGGCGTCGAATTCGCGGGGGCGTCCCATGCCCATGTGCCTGTCTCCTCGGAATTGGCGCCCTGTAGTGACCTAACGCCTGATCTTATCTAGTTGTTCTGGCTTTCTTTTTCTTGTGTCTTCCAATCGTCGCGGTATCGACGTACAATTTTCTTCGTGAATGATACATAAGTATCTTGCACTGCGGCATCCAGCTCCACATCTGTAGTGAACACTACATATCTGGAGCGCGCAAATGCACCCCTCCCAAAATACCGCCCGCACCGGCCGTTTCCGCCGCCTCCTCGGTGGCGTCGCCATCGTAGGCGCCCTCGCCGCCGCCGGCTCGATCGCGACCGGCCGCTACTTTCACGCGGCGCAAGCGACCGCACCGGCGGCCGCAGCCGAACAAGCCGTTTCCGTCACCGTCGCGATGATCGAGCCGCGGCAAACTGTGCTGTGGGACGATTTCTCCGGCCGGCTGGAGGCCATCCACCGAGTCGAGCTGCGCCCCCGCGTCGCGGGGGCGATCCTGTCGACCAATTTCACGGAAGGTACGTTGGTGAAGGCCGGCGACGTGCTGTTCAAGATTGATCCGGCGCCTTACGCGGCGGAGGTCGACAAGGCCAACGCCCAGCTCGAAGCCGCCAAGGCGCGCGTTGTCTTTACCCAGAGCGAGCTCGAGCGCGGCGCGCAGCTGGTCGGCAACGCCGTGGTGACGCGGCGCGACTACGACCAGCGCGAGAATGCCAGTCGTGAAGCGATTGCCAACGTGAAGGCGGCCGAGGCAACGCTGCAGACCGCAAAGCTCAATCTCGGCTACACCGAGGTGCGCGCGCCTGTGGACGGCCGCGTCGGCAAGATCGAGGTCACGGTCGGCAATCTCGTCGCCGCCGGCACCGCCTCTCCCGTGCTGACCTCGCTGGTCTCGGTCAATCCGATCTACGCCTCGTTCGACGCGGACGAAGAGGTGGTGCTGCGCGCGCTGAATTCCATTGCAGACGGCTCCGGCCAACGCGGCAAGCTCGACCAGATCCCGGTGGAGATGACGACCTCCGGCGGCCTCTCGGCGAAGGGCCACATCCAGCTGATCGACAACCAGGTCAACGGTCAGAGCGGCACCATCCGCGTCCGCGCGGTTTTCCCCAACGAGGACGGCCGTCTCATCCCCGGCCAGTTCGCCCGAGTGCGCATGGGGCAACCGAAGCAGCAGACGCTGGTCATGATCGACGAGCGCGCGATCGGCACCGACCAGGACAAGAAGTTCGTGATGGCGGTCGGTGACGACAGCCGCGCGGTCTACCGGCCGGTCACGCTCGGCGGCGCCGTCGATGGGCTCCGCGTCGTCACCTCGGGCCTGAAGCCCGGCGACCGCGTCGTCGTCAATGGCTTGCAGCGCGTGCGTCCCGGCGCCCTGCTCAAGACGGAGGTGGCAGCGATGGGCGCGCGAGGGCCGCAGCAGGCATCCAACCACAGCAACCAGGACGTGGTGCAACGCTAGTGTCTGTCATTCCGGGGTGCGCGTAGCACGAACTACGGTGCGCACGCGCGCACCTGAGAATCTCGACATTTTGAAACTCCGACCATCTCACCTTCAGATTCCGGGATCGCGGGCTTCGCTCGCGCCCCGGAATGACGGCGGAGGGGGTCGGAGACGCGGGAAGACATTGCCCAGGGGCAAAGCCATGAATCTTTCAAAATTCTTCATCGATCGTCCTATTTTTGCCGGCGTGCTGTCGGTCCTGATCTTCCTTGCCGGCCTGATCTCGCTGTTCGCGATGCCGATCTCGGAATATCCCGATGTCGTGCCCCCGTCCGTCGTGGTACGCGCGACCTATCCCGGCGCCAACCCCAAGGTGATCGCGGAGACGGTGGCGACGCCGATCGAGGAGCAGATCAACGGCGTCGAGAACATGCTCTACATGTCGAGCCAGGCGACCACTGACGGCGCGATGACGCTGACGGTGACGTTCCGCCTCGGCACCGACCCCGACAAGGCAACGCAGCTGGTGCAGAACCGCGTGCAGCAGGCCGAACCGCGCCTGCCCGCCGTCGTGCGCCAGCTCGGCATCATCACCAAGAAATCGTCGCCCGACCTCACCATGGTCGTGCACCTGCTGTCGCCGAACGGCCGCTACGACATGACGTATTTGCGCAACTACGCGGTGCTCAACGTCAAGGACCGGCTCGCGCGGATTGACGGCGTTGGCGACGTGCAGCTCTATGGTGCCGGCGATTATTCGATGCGGGTCTGGGTCGATCCGCAGAAGGCCGCCGAGCATGGCCTGACTGCGAGCGACATCGTGAGGGCGATCCAGGCGCAGAACGTCGAAGCCGCCGCCGGCGTCGTCGGCTCCTCCCCGAACGTCAAGGGCATCGATCTCCAGCTCTCCGTCAATGCCGAAGGGCGGCTCGCGAACGAAGAACAGTTCGGCGACATCGTGGTCAAGACTGGCGCGCGTGGTGAAGTGGTGCGCTTACGCGACGTCGCTCGCATCGAGCTTGGCGCGTCCGAATACGGGCTGCGCTCGCTGCTCGACAACAAGCAGGCGGTCGCGATCCCGATCTTCCAGGCGCCGGGCTCCAACGCGCTTGAGATCTCCGACCACGTCCGCGCCACCATGGCCGAGATCAAGAAGAACATGCCCGAGGGCGTGTCCTATCAGATCGTCTACGACCCGACCCAGTTCGTGCGCTCGTCGATCGAAGCGGTCATCCACACGCTGCTGGAGGCCATTGCGCTGGTGGTGCTGGTCGTGATCCTGTTCCTCCAGACTTGGCGCGCCTCGATCATCCCGCTTCTGGCCGTGCCGGTGTCGATCGTCGGCACATTCGCAGTGATGCATGTGTTCGGCTTCTCCATCAACGCGCTCAGCCTGTTTGGCCTGGTGCTCGCGATCGGCATCGTCGTCGACGACGCCATCGTCGTGGTCGAGAACGTCGAGCGCAATATCGAGGCGGGGCTATCGCCGCGCGATGCCACCTATCAGGCGATGCGTGAGGTCTCCGGCCCGATCATCGCGATCGCGCTGGTGCTGGTCGCGGTGTTCGTGCCGCTCGCCTTCATCTCCGGCCTGACCGGGCAGTTCTACAAGCAGTTCGCGTTGACGATCGCGATCTCGACCGTGATCTCCGCGGTCAACTCGCTGACACTGTCCCCGGCCTTGTCGGCGCTGCTGCTGAAAGGCCATAACGAACCGAAAGACAAGCTGACGCTGATCCTCGAAAAGACGCTCGGCTGGTTCTTCCGCGGCTTCAACAAGGGTTTTACGCGCTCCTCGGAGAATTACAGCGGCAGCGTCACCAGAGTGATCTCGGGCAAGGCCGCGGTGATGGGCCTCTACGTGGTCCTGGTCGGCCTCACCGCCCTCTTGTTTCAGCAGGTGCCGAGCGGCTTCGTGCCGGGCCAGGACAAGCAATATCTGGTTGGCTTCGCCCGCCTGCCCGATGGTGCCACCCTCGACCGCACCGAAGAGGTGATCCGCAAGATGAGTGACATCGCGCTGACCCAGCCCGGTGTCGAGAGCTCGGTCGCCTTCCCGGGCCTGTCGATCTCCGGCTTCACCAACTCTTCCAATGCCGGCATCGTGTTCTCGACCCTCAAGCCGTTCGACGAGCGCAAGGACCCTTCGCTCAGCGGCCCCGCCATCGCGGCCGATCTGAACAAGAAATATGCGGGGATTCAGGAAGCCTTTATCGCCATGTTCCCGCCGCCGCCGGTCAATGGTCTCGGCACCATCGGCGGCTTCAAGCTCCAGATCGAGGACCGTGCCGGTCTCGGCTATGAGGCGCTGAACGAGGCGACCAAGGCGTTCATGGCGGCGATGCAGAAGGCCCCGGAGATCGCCGGCGTGTTCTCGAGCTTCCAGGTCAACGTGCCCCAGCTGTTCGCCGACATCGACCGCACCAAGGCGCTCCAATTGGGCGTGCCCGTGACGGAGGTGTTCAACACGCTTCAGATTTACCTCGGTTCCTACTACGTCAATGACTTCAACAAGTTCGGCCGCACTTATTCCGTCCGCGTGCAGGCTGACGCGCCGTTCCGCGCTCGCGCCGACGACATCAGGCAGTTGAAGGTGCGCTCGTCCTCGGGCGACATGGTGCCGTTGTCGGCGCTGCTCACGATCCGCCAGAGCGCGGGGCCGGAGCGCGCGATCCGCTACAACGGCTTCCTGTCCTCCGACATCAATGCGGCCGCCGCTCCCGGCTTCTCCTCCGGCCAGGCGCAGGAGGCGGCGACGCGGATCGCCGCGGAAGTGCTGCCGCCGGGCTTTGCCTTCGAATGGACCGATCTGACTTATCAGGAGTTCATCGCCGGCAATTCCGGCGTCTGGGTGTTTCCGCTGGCCATTCTGCTCGTGTTCCTGGTGCTGGCCGCACTCTATGAGAGCCTGACCTTGCCGCTCTCGATCATCATGATCGTGCCGATGGGCCTGCTGGCCGCGATGTTCGGGGTCTGGATTTCGAAGGGCGACAACAACGTCTTCACCCAGATCGGCCTGATCGTCCTCGTGGGCCTCTCGGCCAAGAACGCGATCCTGATCGTCGAATTCGCGCGCGAGCTCGAGTTCGCAGGCCGCACGCCGCTCCGCGCCGCGATCGAGGCGAGCCGGCTACGGCTGCGCCCGATCCTGATGACGTCGATGGCGTTCATCATGGGTGTGCTGCCACTGGTGCTCTCCACCGGCGCGGGCTCGGAGATGCGGCGCGCCATGGGCGTTGCCGTGTTCTCCGGCATGATCGGCGTCACCGTGTTCGGCCTGTTCCTGACGCCGGTGTTCTATGTGCTGCTACGCACCGTCACCGGCATGAAGCCGCTGACGCATCACGGCAGCGACACCAGCGCGGCACCGGTTCAGGGTTTGGGGCACTAGATCAAGGAAATCCCCGATACCAGCAACAGAACGAGCACGGTCTTGCGAAAGACCGTCTCGTTGACGCGGTGGACGCGATCACACCGAGCCCAGATCCCGCGAACCAGGCCGGCAGGCTGATCGCCAAGTCGACGAAGACCTTCGCCGACCGAATATTGCGCCGGAGCGCCCACAAATGGGTGGCCTGCACGCCGATGCTGCACGCCATCATCAGCAGGCTCGCCGGCTCTTTGCCGGTATCAGGTCTCTACTTCCTGTTCTCCTCGCAGAACTTCAACGCCGCCAGCGCTTCGCCGGCCCGCGGGATCTGCATCTCGATGCTGTCATCCTCATCGTCCTCGAAATCGAGCGCGGGACGCTTGGCCTTCGACAGCCGGTCCATGATCGACTGATCGTATTCGAAGATGCCGCGCACGGTGGTCTTGTCCATGACCTCCCACTTCGCCTTCTTCATGATGTCGGCGTCATCGGTGCCGACGTCGGCCCGGAGGATCTCGCCGATTTTGTCCCATTCCCAGCCGTCGTAGATCATGACGATCACGATGGCCTTGTCGGAATAGGTGATCACGATGACGTAGTCGCGGTCCTCGTCGTCCTTATCCTTGTAGCCCCGGCTCGCGTTGCAATGGGTATCCTGCGTACGCTTCTCGATGGTCCAGTCGCCCGCCCTGGATTGTTGCGCGGGCGCCGCGCCGGTGCTCAAGGCACCCGCGAGCAAGCTAGTTGCGAAAAGGAACCGTTTCATCTCTGCCTCCAGCTCTTCCCCGGGGCCGAGGTGACCACCTCTGCCGGCCGCCCGGAAGCATCTCCGGCGCGGCGTGAGGTCAATGGTGACGCCGGCGGCCTCAGCTCCGCCGCGGCACGATCGCGATCGGGGTGAAGGTGTAAACCTCCTCATCGTTCTGATTGAACATCGTCCACTTCACCAACGCGATGCCCTGCGGCTTCGACTTCGAAGGCGTCAGGTTCATGACCTCCCCGACCAGATGGAGGCGGTCATTGGGCCGCACCGGAATCGTCCAGCGCAGGCCATCGACGCCCGCGCCGATGAGCGGATGCGGACCAAAAGGTCGGGTCTGGATCGCAAGATTCATGGCAATTGCGGCGGTGTGCCATCCCGAGGCAGCGAGCCCCCTGAACAGGGTCTCCTTGGCGGCCTCGTGGTCGAGATGCATCGGCTGCGGATCAAATTCGGCAGCGAACCGCTTGATGTCGGCCTCGGTGACCTCGACCTCCGGTGATCTGAACCGCATTCCGACCGAGAGATCGTCGAACCATTCGACCTGCGCCATGATTTTGCCTCGCAATCTGATGCACCGCCTGCGAAGTCACGGTTCAAAGGCTTGAGCAATAGCGGGACCGCAGCGCACAAACCGGCCCCGGGGGTTCCCGGCGAAACCCCTTTCCCGATGCGACGAAACATGCCTGAAACAGATGGCCGGTTAAGTGGTTGTCAAAATAAATACAGGGACGGCCACCATGCAATTCCTCTTCGACCTGATCTACGAATATTCATGCTGCCAGAATCTCGTCGCCCAGCCGCTGGGGGAGGACGTGCTATGATCGAGCTGATCTCTGCCCTGCTTGCCCTTTGCAGTGTTGGCGTCTTCGCTGCGCATGCGCTGGATGCCTACCGCACCACGCACTCCTGACCGACATCGTCAAGCTTACTTCACCTCGCCGCGTTGGGGAGAGGTGAGCATCAGGCGCATCCATGTCCTTCCGGCGCTAGAATGGGCGCCGGTAGAAGTGCTCCGAATGCGTTGCCGGCGGAAACCGATTGGCGAGCGCAAGCGCTCCCCTTTCGTCGGTCTCAAGGGCGATCTTCTGCGCCAGCATCACGTCGCCGGGGACGAGGAAGCCTGACGGGACGAAGCACCACCCCATGGTCGCTCGGCCTTCACCGTCGATTTCGTGGACGTTGGCGGCAGTGCCGTAATGAATGCGATAGGTCTTGCCGGTGTCGCAGCCGACGACGTCGAAATACCGGTGCTCCTCGAATTGCGCGCATTGTGCGGGCGACAGCCATTCGGAGAGCAGCCGGCGGCCACGGGCATCCGGCGTGTTCTCGCCGAAGAAGCGCCGATAGAGTTCACGCAGCGCATGCAGACGCGCACGCGCCGGCGCGCGGAGCCAAACTGCCGCAATCATGAGCAGCTCAGATCAACCGCCAACCAGGCGCGGATAGAATAGCGTTTCTTCCGCGGTCGGGTCGAACGATCTGATACGGGTGACCTCGCCGGGCCCGGTTCGCAGCGCCGCAGTGAAGCCGGCTCCGGTCAGCTCCCGAAAGCGCCGTTCGGCTCGCGCCAGCGCTTCGGCATTGCCAGGATCAAACTCGTGGCGTGTATCGCCGGTCTGGTCCATCACGATCTGGGTTGCCATATTGAGTCTCCTCATGCCCACCCCTGAACCTGATCAAAGCAAACCTCGTGCCCTCAGTTCCTGATGGCAACAACTTTCTCGCATCGACGCATCACGCCTTGCTGAACGGCTTAGCGCAATGCTGCCGCCCCTCCTCCCTCATCGATCTGCCGGCCCATCAGCGCGATCGCTTTCTGATAGACGCCGGCAGCATTCCAAGCCTCGATGGCGGCGAAGTTCGGCTCGCCCGGCTGGTAACCGGCTCCTGCGCGCCAACCATGGGCTTTGAGGAAATTCGCCGTCGAATTCAGTGCGTTGGCAGCCACCTCGAGATTGCCGGTGCCATAGGCCAGGATGTTCTTGGGCATGAACTGGGTCTGGCCGACCTCGCCATGCATGGAGCCCCGGGTCGATCCCGAAAGCGTGCCGCGGTCGATCAGCTTCAAGGCGGCATACAGCTGGTCGGTGAAGAATTCGGGACGGCGGCAGTCGTAGGCGAGGGTCGCGATCGACGACAGCATGTTCTGGTTGCCGCGCTGGCTGCCGAAACCGGTCTCCATGCCCCAGATCGCGATCAGCGGCCCGGGCGGCACCCCGTAGCGCTGCTGGATCGAGGCGAACAAGGCGGCCTGCGACTGCTTGAGCTGCCTGCCTTTGGCAACGATGGTGGCGGCGCCGCGCTTGGCAAGGAACTGGTCGAGCGTCAGGGAAAAGCTGCGCTGGCCGCGATCGGCGGCGATGGTGGCGCTGGCATAATTGGTCTGCATTAAGGCCGAAAGCGCGGTGGGGCCAATGCCTTTGCCCTGCGCCTCCTGACTGAACTCGCGCTTCCAGGCCTCGAAGCCCGCCGGCGAGCTGCCGCATTGCGCAGCCTCGACCGTAGGTGCCAGGCAACCAAGCAGCACCATCGCGCCAAAAGCCGCCCCCGCAACAGCCCTGCCCCTGATCATATCCACTATCTCCCGTCCTGTACCGATCTGCGGCGCAATCTTACCCGCTCGGAGGCGCCGACTCCATGGCGCGATCATAGGACAAGTCCAGCCCGGCCAGATTACCCTCCTTCCGCCATGTGTCGAGCAGCCGCAGGAATGCCACCGGCCCGCGCCAATATTGGCTGTTTCTTGCCGCGATCGGATCGAACACGCCTTCATTATTGTAGTAGCCGGGCGTGCATTCGGCGAGATAGGTCTGCCGGCCGAGCGCGGCCTTGACGACTTCGTCGACCCAGGCCTTCTCGGCGGCGAGCGTCGGCTCCAGGGTTCGCGCCTTGCGCCTGCGCACTTCTGCGATCACATAGGCAATGTGCTGCGACTGCTCGTCGATGATGTGCGGAAAATTGGCGCTCTGACCGGCCTGCACCGTGACGATCAGGAAACAATTCGGGAAGCCGCGGCTATAGAAGCCGTGCAGCGTCTTGACGCCGTCGCGCCAGCGCTCGGACAGGCTGACGCCATCGCGGCCATAGACCTCAAAACCCATGCGGCGGGCGTAATCAGTGCCGACTTCGAAGCCGCTGGCATAGATCAGGCAATCGAGCTCGTAGGCCTTACCGTCGACCACGACCGCATTCTCGGTGATGCACTCGACGCCCTGCCCTTTGGTGTCGACGAGATGCACGTTGGGACGGTTGAAGGTGTCGAGATATTCGTCGTGGAAGCACGGCCGCTTGCAGAATGCCTTGTACCAGGGTTTGAGCGCCGCCGCGGCCGCCTCATCCTGCACGATCGTATCGACGCGGGCGCGGATCTCCTCCATCTTGCGGTAGTCGGCCTGCTCGATCACCCTGAGTGCCTCTTCCAGCGAGGTCACCGGCTGGGGCTGGCGGCGCGGCGCCAGCAGGATCTCGCCGAGCAGCCCGGTCCAACCGTCCTGGACCAGATCCCGTTCGACCGGTTCGCCGGAGATGACCGCGGTGAAATTGTCCATGCGCTCGCGCTGCCAGCCGGGCTTGAGGCTTTGCGCCCAGGCTTGATCCGTCGGACGGTCGTCGCGAACGCCGATAGCGGACGGTGTGCGCTGGAAAACGTAAAGCGCCTTTGCCGAGCGCCCGAGATGCGGCACGCATTGCACGGCGGTTGCGCCGGTGCCGATGATCCCGACGCGCTTGTCAGCGAGGCCGGTGAGATCGCCCTCTGCAGTGCCGCCAGTATACGCGTAGTCCCAGCGGCTGGTGTGAAAGCTGTGGCCTTTGAACGTCTCGATGCCGGGAATGCCGGGCAGCTTCGGCCGGCTCAGCGGACCGCCGGCGAGAATGACGAAGCGCGCGCAGATGCGATCGCCACGATCAGTCTCGACCAGCCAGCGCGCCTCCTGCCCCTGCCATTCCATCCGTGAGATGATCGTCTGAAACAGCGCACGCGCGTAGAGATCAAAATGACGACCGATGCGGCGGGAGTGCTCGTAGATCTCCGGAGCGCGCGCGTATTTGCGCACCGGCATGTAGCCGGTCTCCTCCAGGAGCGGCAGGTAGATGTAGCTTTCGGTATCGCAAGCAGCTCCGGGGTAGCGATTCCAGTACCAGGTGCCGCCGAAATCGGCGGCCTTTTCCACGATGCGGAAATCGTCAACGCCGGCCTCGCGAAGGCGCGCACCGCACAAGAGGCCGCCGAAGCCGCCACCGACGACGAGAACTTCGGTCGCTTCGCTGACAGGTGCGCGTGTGAGGCAGGGATCGGCCCAGGGATCGTCGAGATAGCGAGCGAAATCGCCGGTCACCTCGACATATTGTGCCTTGCCTTCGCTGCGCAAACGGCGGTCGCGCTCGTCGCGATAGCGCGCACGGAGGGCGGAGATATCGACGCTAGATTCCTTCGCCGCACCGGTCTTGTGTTTTTCCGCTGACATTCGTCTCCTCCACGGCAAACACCACTTCGCCGGCCGTTCGCTTGAAGTTAGCCCTGAAAAAGTGCGGCATGCAATCACGCGCCTTCTTTTTTGCGTGAACGTCGCGCGGCGTTCCGTTAACCTCGCGCGCAATCACAAGCGTAGGCCATGCAACGACGTGGCTGTGGAGGAGACCATGCAGGGGTTGATGATGGACATGCCGCTCCTGATCAGCGGCCTGATCCAGTATGCCGCCGACTACCACGGCGAGGCCGAGATCGTCGCGCGCGAGATCGAAGGCGACATCCATCGTTACACCTATGCTGATGCCCATCCGCGCATCAAGCGCATGGCGCTGGGCTTGAAGCGGCTCGGCATGAAGAAGGGCGACCGCGTCGGCACGCTGGCCTGGAACACGCACCGCCATTTCGAGATGTTCTATGCCGCTCCGAGCATGGGCTATGTGCTGCACACCGTCAACCCGCGGCTGTTTCCGGAACAGCTCGTTTACATCATCAATCACGCCGAAGACCGCCTGCTGTTCATCGACCGTGCCACGCTGCCGATCGTCGAGGCGATCGCGCCGCAACTATCGACGATCGAGGCCTACGTCGTGATGTCCTCGCGCGAACGGATGCCGGAGACGAAGCTGCCGAACCTCCGTTGCTATGAAGAGCTTCTGGACAAGGAGAACGAAGCCAGCTTCGCCTGGCCCGAGTTCGACGAAAAGTCCGCCTCCACCATCTGCTACACGTCGGGCACGACCGGTAATCCCAAGGGCGTGATCTATTCGCACCGCGCCGCGATCTTGCAGACCATGACCTGCTGCAGTTTCGACTTCCTGCCGGGCCATGTCGAAGGCGTGCGCGAGGTGATGATGCCGATGGCGCCGCTGTTTCACGGCAACGGCTGGAACATGCCGTTCACCGCGCCCTATACCGGCTCCAAGCTGGTGCTGCCCGGCCGCAATTACGAGCCCGACAAGCTCTATGAGTTGCTCGAAGGCGAGAAGGTGACGCTGTCGGCGGGCGTGCCGAGCTTCTGGCTGATCCTGCTCGACTGGCTCGGGCGCACCGGCAACAAATTCTCGACGCTGCGCGCAACGTTATCGTCGGGTTCGGCGCCGCCGCGCGCGATGGTCGAGAAGCTCAAGCGCGACTACAATATCGACTACGTCCAGGCCTGGGGCATGACCGAGGCCTTGGGCTGCTCGATGCCGGGCCTGCGGCCGGGCTCGGAGCACCTCAGCGACAAGCAGAAGTTCGACCGGCGCCAGGTGTCCGGCCGCGCCTGCTTCGGCACCACCTTGCGCATCGTCGATGATGCCGGAAATGAATTGCCGCGCGACGGCAAGACCGTCGGCCATCTGCGCGCTCGCGGCCCCTGGGTCGCCTCCGGCTACATGAAGCTCGACGAAGGCCTCGACCGCGACGGCTGGCTGATCACTGGCGACATGGCGGTGATCGACAGTCAAGGCCACGTCACGTTGACCGATCGCTCCAAAGACGTGATCAAGTCCGGCGGCGAATGGATCTCCTCAATCCAGCTCGAGGACGTCGCCTTGTCTCATCCCGATGTGCTTCAGGCCGCCGTGGTGGCGATATCGCACGAGAAGTGGCAGGAGCGTCCCCTGCTCCTCGTCGTCCGCAAGAAGGGCGCGACCGTCGACGGCAAGGCCCTGCTCGACCACATGCGCCCCAAGATTGCGAGCTGGTGCCTGCCGGACGCGGTCGAATTTTTGGACGAATTCCCGATGACCGGCACCGGCAAGGTGCTCAAATCCGCGCTGCGCGAAAAGTTCAGGGAATACCGCGTCGCTTGAACCGATGGCCGATCAGGCCTGGGTTCATTCCGTGCGCGGTCTTCACCTTTTGGTTAATCCGCAGGCGATATATCCGGGTGTCGCTAACCCCTCATCGAGGATCCCATGGCGTTTTCCGGATTGGGCCTGCATCTCGGCAATCTCTCGCGGCTGTCGCATGCGCAGACGCGCTCAATCAGCCCCGAGAACTTTACCGGCGAGAAGGGTAAGGGCGGCATGTCCGTCGACGGCCCCGCTGCGCGTCAGGCCCGCGATCTCGGCCAGGGCTGGAAGGTCTCGCCCTACGTCGTCATCGAGCCCGGCGCGACCTTCACGCTGGCCGACATCGAAGGCCAGGGCGCAGTCCAGCAGATCTGGATGACGCTGGCGCGCGGACGCCTGCGTCACTCGATCCTGCGCGTATATTGGGATGATCAAACGCTGCCGAGCGTCGAATGCCCAGCCGGCGATTTCTTCGCCTGCGGATGGGAAGAGTTTGCGCAGGTGTCCTCGCTCGCTGTCTGCGTCAATCCCGGGCGCGCCTTCAACTGCTACTGGGAGATGCCGTTCCGCAGGCGCGCGCGCGTCACGCTGGAGAACCGCAGCGAGGAGCAGCTCACCGCCTACTACCAGATCAACTACACCCTGACCGACGTCCCCGAGGATTGCGCCTATTTCCATGCCCAGTTCAGGCGCACCAATCCGCTGCCGTACAAGGAAGTCTATACCATCCTCGACGGCATCAGCGGCGCCGGCCATTACGTCGGCACCTACATGGCCTGGGGCGTCAACAACAATGGCTGGTGGGGCGAAGGCGAGATCAAATTCTACATCGACGGCGACAGCGCATTCCCGACGATTTGCGGCACCGGCACTGAGGACTATTTCTGCGGCGCCTACAATTTCGATCCCTATGTCGCCCATTCCGGCCAAGGACCGGCGCAGCGATCGCGCTACCAGGAGTTCACGACGCCCTATGCCGGCCTGCCGCAGGTGATCCGCCCCGACGGTGTCTACAAGTCGCAACAGCGCTTCGGCCTATATCGCTGGCACATCCCCGATCCCGTGCGCTTCCGCTCCGACCTGCGCGTGACCATCCAGGCGCTCGGCTGGCTGCCGGGCGTCACGGAGGCGAAATACCTGCCATTGCAGGATGACATCGCCTCGGTCGCGTTCTGGTACCAGACGTTGCCGACCGCGCCTTTCCCCAAGCTTCCGGGGCCCGATTATCTCGAAATCGGCTGATCCAGCCGACGTCCACCGATCAAGGAGACGAAAGATGCTCTACCCGATGTCGCCAAAAGCCGTCGAGCTCAATCGCAAGCTCGAGAGCTTCATGGACCGGCACATCTATCCGAACGAGGAGCGCTTCTATCGCGAGGCCGAAGAACTTGGACCGTGGAAGGTCTAGCCGTCGAGGAGCTGAAGCCGCTGGCGCGCACCGAAGGTCTACGCATTGGGATCGCAGTCTAATCGACGCTTGGCGGTTCCTGGATGGATGCAGATGCGCGCTGCTTCGAAATTCCTTCGAGTATCGCTCCGAAGATTATAATCGGCAGATAGAATGCAAGCATGATCGTATTCCTCCCGCTGTGACAACCTTGACCTACAGGTCAAGTTCCTCGAATTGACACTCGTCGCTTGCATAGCAAGCGACCCGAACCGCCGCGAATATCAGGAACGCATCGCATCAATCGCATGAGCGATCAGAACGACTGCGCTCGCCGCAATGAGAAACGCAAACAACCAACTCACGTCCGCCTCCAATCCCGGAAGTGAACGCGCTCATCCATGCACAGTCAAAAGCGATCGGGCCTGGAACCGCTATTCAGCGGCTCGCTGATGCCTCGCAGCAACAAGTGCATCCGCTGTCGGCCCTATCGGCAGAATGCCAAAAGGAGCAACGTGCCGACGACGCAGGCTGCTAGGACTAAAAACCAAACGCCCATACAGCTTCTCCGACTCACATACGCCAATCAGGATTAGCCCTACGATTTGGCATTGAAACGCTTGTTGCTGGTTTTCCCCAAGCCAAGCGTGATCCATCTGCTCGCTGCGTTAGTCCAATACCTCCACCGTCGCGGAACGTCGCGATATATCAGCGCTCGCTGGCGAGCTGATCCTCAGCCAGGCGCACTGTCTTCACCTCTTCTTACGGGAGAGGTGAAAGCTGCCCTCGCCTCAGTTCACCACATAAACATCAGGATCGGCGCTCGAGCTCGGCCTTTTGAACGCGTTGCGCAAGGCCGGTGACATCGGAACGTTGTAGTTGAGTCCGTTCGGTGGCGTTGGCGATTGCAGCCATTTCTTGTAGAGCACCTCGATCTCGGGGCTTGCATAAAGCTCCGCGGTGGCGCGATCGGCGAGTGCCTTAAACGGCGCATCCTCCCGCCGCAGCATGATCCCGTAAGGCTCCGGCTTCGAGAACGCCTCCTCGCTGATCATGTAGAGCTGCGGCTCCTTCGAACGCGCAATCGCAACCGCGAGCTGCACGTCATCGAGTGCGTAGGCCTGGGCGCGGTCGGTCTCCAGCAGCAGGAAGGCCTCGGCCTGGTCCTTGGCCGGCATCACGTTGATGCCGAGATTGCGCTCGGTATTGACCTTGGCGAGCTGCGTCAGGTTGACCGATCCGGCCACTGCGGTGACGGCCTTGCCCTTGAGATCGTCGATGGTGTTGATCTTCGCGGCTTTCTTCGCCGCGAACCGCGTCGCGCTGAGGAAATGCGTGTTGGTGAAGGCGACCTGTTTCTGGCGATCGGCATTGTTGGTGGTCGCCGAACAATGCAGATCGAGCGTGCCGTTCACCATCAGCGGAATCCGATTCGACGACGTCACCGCGAGAGTGTCGATGGCGATGTCGGGCATGCCGAGCTCCCGTTTCGCGGCGTCGACGATCCTGAGACAGATATCCATGGCAAAGCCGACCGGCTTCTGGTTGCCGTCGAGATAGCTGAACGGGACCGAGGCCTCCTGATAGCCCAGCGTGATCTTCTTCGTCTCCTTGATCTTCTGGAGCGTGCCCGACAGGTCTTCGGCTGAAGCTGCGGCTGCAACACATGTGACGGCCAGGAGAATAGTCGGTAGACGCATCGGGGGCTCCTCAAGAGATCATCGCGCCGGCGCGCAATCATACAAGGTGATAGCCCAGAGCTGGAACGATCACCAGATCAGGTGCCGTCTACCAGCTATCGCGCTTTTCGATGTACCGCAGCGCCAGGAAAGCGTCATGCCCCCTTTACCCGCAGGTGAGCTGCTGCTCGAACCAGCCGGACAGTCGCTCCGACAACGGCAGCCACGTCCGCTGGAAGTTCGCGAACTTTCCGAGATTGGCGCGATACATGCCCCGCAGTTCGTCTTCGATCACCGGCAGATCGACGCCGGCGCAGGCGCCATCCCTCACGATCGTCCTGCCGGCGACGACGACCTCATTGACGAGCGACGCGTTGCCTCGTGCAAACAGCAGTACCATGGGATCGACGGGCATGATCTGGTCACGGTCGAGCCGGTCGAGATCAACCACGACGTAGTCGGCGGGATTGCCGGCGGCCAACTCGCCACTTCCGGGCGCACCGGTCGCGCGGCGGCCGTTGCGAATGGCGAGAGCAAACATCTCGGCCGCTGTCCAAGTCTGCTTGAACCCGAGGCCGCCATGAACCATCTGCACCAGCCGCATCTCACGTAGAATATCGTCATCCTCGTCCAGCGCCAGCCCGTCGACGCCGACCGCAATGGCGCAGCCGCATTTATGGGCGGCGGCAATCGGCGCGAGCCCCGAGCGCAGATGCATGTTCGAGCTGAAATTGGTGACAATGCGCGCGCCGGCCGCCGCGATCATCTCCAGCTCATCCGGCCGGGCGTAGATGCAATGCGCCAGCGTCAGCCGTTCCGAGAGAAAGCCAATGTCGCGCAGCCAGCTCACCATATCCGGGAAGTGCTGATCAACCCAGGCGCGCTGGTACACGGTTTCCAGGAGATGCATATGGATGCGACGGCCGGTCCGCGCCGAGCTTTCCGCCACCGCTTCCAGCAGCGGCTTCGAGCACCATTGCACGCCGGCGGGCCCGAGCTGGACGTCGACCATGGGGCCGGCGATGGCAGCGGCAATCGCGTCGGTCAGCTCGATATAGGCCCGCGGTGACATCGGTGCGCGGACGAAGATATCTTCGATGGTCTTGCGACCGTCCTTGGAGAGACCCGAGAGCACCGGTTCGGCATCGCCATAGACGATCGGGTTCTGGTCGCGCACCGCCATCGCAAAAGCAATGCGGATGCCGACGTCGGACGCCGCTCTTGCAATGGCCTTGGCTTCGTCCAGCAGGGGCATCATGCCGCTCGGACGGGTGTAATGCACCATCACGGCCGCGCAGCCCGCCTTGGCCGACCGAGCCAATGCGGACGCCGCGGCCAAATATGGGTCGACCGGCGTGCCGAGTGCAGTCCGCAGGATCCAGCTTTCCAGAGGCATGCCGACGGCGCCGAAGGATGACGCAGTGGCGCGGGCGTGGTCGTGGGCGTTGACGAAGGCGGGAATGACGAAGGAGCGCCGGCCCCTGGCGGTCCCCGCTCCTTCCGAGACATCCGTGATCGTCCCACCGTCGTGCCGGAGCACGACATTGTCGCCAACGCCGCGGTCAGGACCACGGAACAGGCTGGACGCCGAGATTTCCGCGGCCATCACCGTCTCTCCAAGGATCAGTTGGCCGTGTACACCAACTCCCGCTCCGCGCGCGGCGGCAGGAATTCGCGTGAGAACACCTCTGCCGGCGTCGGCGCGCGGGCGAGTTGGTAACCCTCGACCACGATGGCGATGGCGCGCGTCATGCGGTCATCCTTGATGTCGCCGATGCCGATCTCCTTCATCTCCGGCGACACGATCAGCTTCTCGAACGAATATTGCAGCCGGCGCTTCTCGACATCCGCATTGATGAGATTGTCGTAGTTGAGCGCCGCCTTCATGCCGCCGTTCTGGTCCTTGGCCACCGCGATCGCGCCTTTGTTGATGGCTCGCACGAGGCTCGCGACAGCCTTCGGATTCGAGGCGATCAGCTTGCGCGACACCATCACGCCGTTGGAATAGAGATCGAGGCCGTACTCACCGAAGGAGAACCACTTGAAATCCTTGTCCGGGTCCTGGCGGTTGAGCACGAGGTTGAAGTAGCTGGTGATATTGAAGACGAGCGCTGCGTCGATATCGCCCTTGATCAGCATCGGCTCCTGGAGGTTCGGCGCCATATTGGAAATCTTGATCTTCTCGCCATCGAGCCCGTTCTTGCGGGTGAATACCGGCAGCAGCCGCGTCGTCGGCGTGCCCTGCGCGCCTCCGAGCGTGCGGCCCTCGAAATCCTTGATGGTGTTGATGCCGCTTGACTTCTTGGCGACGATCGCGAACGGCGGCTGGTTCCACATCATGTAGACCATGATCGGCGCCTCCTGCGGCTTGGTCGAGGCGTTCTGGATGATGGCGTTGACGTCGCCGAAGCCCGCGTCATAGGCGCCCGACATGACACGCGTGACGGTGGCACCGGAGCCCTCGCCCTGGTCGATGACGACGTTGAGGCCTTCCTCTTTGAAGTAACCGTTGTCCTTGGCGTAGAAGAACGCGGCGTCGCTGCCTTGCGTCTTCCAGCCCAGCGTGAACTTGATCGTGGTGTCTTCGGCCATGGCGACGCCAGCGGATAGGGCCAATCCCAGCAGCGCGACAATTACGTTTCTCAACATCGAGATCTCCTCAAGCTCCGTTGCGTGACGATTTGAAAATCAGGTGGCGATCACGTCGTTCTTGCGCGTGGCCCAGCCGGTGACCCGCCCTTCAATCAGCGAGAACACGGCGTAGAGCGCGACGCCGAGCCCGGCGAGCACGAACAGCCCGGCGAACACCAGCGGCACGTTGAAATTGGAGGACGCGGTCATCATGACGTTGCCTATGCCGCGGTTGGAGGCGACCGTCTCCGACAGAACCGCGCCGACGAAGGCGTAGGAGATCGCGACTTTCAGCGATGCGAAGAAGAACGGCATGGTCCGGGGCAGACCGACGTTCCAGAGAATGTCGAACTTGCTGGCGCCGAGCGCCTTCAGGACGTCCTCGAGCTCGGGCTCGGTGGTTGCCAGACCCGTGGCAATGTTGACAACGATCGGGAAAAAGCAAATCGACAGCGCGGTCAGCACCGCGGGCACCGTGCCGGAGCCGAACCACAGCACGAAGATCGGCACCACCGCGACCTTGGGGATCGAGGAGAAGCCGATCAGGAGCGGATAGCAGGTGTCATAGGCCGTCTTGGAGACGCCGATGACGGCGCCGAGGGCGACACCGAGCGCAACGCCGAGGACGAAGCCGAACATGGTGGTGGCCAGCGTCTGCACGATGTGCGGCCACAGCACCGGGAAACGCTGAAACAGGGTCACGAACACCTGCGAGGGCCGCGGCAGCACCAGGTCGGACATGCCGGTCATCAGGCAGAACAGCTCCCAGGCGACGAAGAACAGCACGATCAGTCCCGCCGACCACGCCTTCTGCCTGACATCGATCCCGAACATCAGCCTGCCCCCTGCTCAGCCGCGCTGCGCGCATCCTCGATGAAGGCGCGCAGCTTCTGGTTCAACGCGACGAAATCCGGCTCGAAGGTCATGGCGACCGTGCGCGGCCGCGCGAATTCGACCCGGCTGTCGTCGAGGATGCGGCCGGGACGCGCGCTCATCACGCAGATGCGGCTCGCAAGAAAGCCGGCTTCGCGCAAATCGTGCGTGACCAGCAGTACTGTCGGCTTGCGCGTCATCCAGAGATTCTGGAGGATCGTCCACAGCTCCTCGCGGGTGAACTGGTCGAGTGCGCCGAAGGGCTCATCCAGCAGCAGCATGCGCGGCTCGTGGATCAGCGCGCGGCAGAGATTGGCGCGCTGGAGCATGCCGCCGGAGAGCTGCCAGGGATAATGATTGCCGAAGCCTTTGAGGCCGACCTGCTCCAGCAGCGCGTTGGCCTTGTCGCGGAATTCGGTCTTGCGCAGCTTGCGGAAGTTGGAGCGGAACGGCTCGACGATCTTCAGCGGCAGCATGATGTTTCGCTCGATCGTCATCCACGGAAGCATGGTCGGATTCTGGAAAGCCATGCCGACCCGCATCGCCCGCGCTGCCACCTCGCGGCCGCCGACGATGACGACGCCGCTGGTCGGCTGCACCAGGCCGCTGACGAGACGTAAGATGGTCGATTTGCCGCATCCCGACGGGCCGACCAGCGCGACAAACTCGCCGTCGGCGATCCGGAGCGTCGTCTTCGACAGCGCGGACACGGCCCGGTCGCCGCGCCCGAAGGTCACGGCGGCCTCGGACAGCTGGATGGCGATCGGACCGAAGCCGTCAGGAACAGGCTGGCGGTCAAATTGGGCGTTGGGCTGCATGCGCATCACAGCCAAAGTGTATGCAAGCTAGATGCCAGTCGCCGACGTCCGCAGAATTAAGCAACTTACCGAACAGCGTACCAAAATTGTGGTCCCGATTTAGGCAATCGCGACACCAAACTGCATGCAATTGAAGCGCTGGATCAGCGCAGGGTGTGCTAAGGAGAGGGCTGCGACCCTACTCCGAAGGATTCGCCGAATGGCGGCGCGCCCCACCAGCAAGACTTATGAATCATCTGACAAGGTCGGCGTGATTTGCCGCGCACTACGGCGCGCGATCATCGAGCAGGCGCTGGAACCCGGCGCAAAGCTGCCTGAGGACTCGCTCGGCGAGCGCTTTGGCGTCAGCCGCACCATTGCCCGCCACGCGCTGGGGCAGCTCGCCGCCGAAGGCCTTGTCGAGCTGCGCCGCAACCGAATCGCGGTGGTGGCGACGCCGAGCTGGCAGGAGGCGCGAGATGCCTTTGACATCCGCATCCAGCTCGAGCGGCTCGTGGTCCGCCAGCTCGCGGGCAAGCTGACCAAAAGCCAGATCGCCGAGCTGAACGCGCACGTCGATGCCGAGGACCGGGCGCGCGGCGGCACGGATGCGGTCTCGATCCGGCTCGCCACCGAATTTCACATCCTGCTCGCGCAGATGACGAACAGTCCGATCCTGGTGCGCTATGTCAGCGAGGTCGCCTATCGCTGCTGCCTGACGCTGTCGCTGTACAGCCGGCCGCATTCGACGGAATGCGCGATCAACGAGCACCGCGCCATCATTGCTGCGCTCGCCAAAGGCGACGAAGCCAAGGTGATGGAATTGATGCACCATCACCTCGATTCCGTAGCCAATCGGGCATTAGTCGCCCCTGCCCCGCTACGCGGCCGTGACCTCCTCGACATTCTCGCGCCCTATGCCGATGAGGTGGCGAGCGACCGCGTCGTTAAGCTGCCGAAAATCGCGCGCAGGAGTTAGGCCTCGATGCCGCGCTGGACCAGAATGCGCTCGGCGCTGTCGTTCCAGACGTCCATCTTGACGATCTGCCCGCTCTTGACGACGAAGCGATCGACATAGCGATTGCCCTCGAACGGCGTGCCGTCCATCCACTCGCCATAGAGCGTGCCAACGCTGTAGACGATCGTCTCGTCCGCACCGGGACAGACACAGACATCGAACCGGTCCATCTTCTTTTTCACCCAGCGATAGCGCTTGGCGTTGAAAGCTGTCGGACCGCGCGGATGATCGAACTCACGTCCGCCGGTGAATGTGATCACCGTGCCCGGCTTCATATAGGTCGCGGCGGCATCTGGATCGGGTTTCATCGAGGCCGTCAGATAGGCCTCGACGATCTTGGCATCGGTCATCGGCAGTTCGGCTTTTGCAAAGGCGGACATAGCGGGTTCTCCGGCTCTCGACATCTTACAGCTCGCGCCGTGAACTGCATGCATATTTTTTGAACAATTTAGCGGCAGAACTGCACACAATTCGGTACTGCCCGCCCCAGCAGCTTCCGCTAGGCTCTGACAGCAAAATCCGACGAAGCCATGATCACCCAGTCCGCCTTCGACCTGATCTTTCGTGACGCGCAGTTGCGATCATCCGCCGCACCCGTCGATATCGGCGTGAAAGGCGGGCGTATTGCCGCGATCGAGCCAAAGCTCGCCTGCGACGCGCCCGAGGTCGATCTCGGCGGCCGCCTTGCCTTGCCCGGGTTCGTCGATACCCACATCCATCTCGACAAAGCCTGCCTGCTCGGCCGCTGTGGGCACGATCACGGCAGTGTTTCGGACGCTATCCGCGCCGTGGCCGGGATGAAGCGCGATTTCACCGTCGAGGACGTCTATGCCCGCGGCGCCCGGGTTCTCGAGCGCGCGATCGTGCACGGCACGACCCGCATGCGCACTCATGTCGAGATCGATCCGCGCATCGCCTTGCGCGGCTTCGAGGCGGTCAAGGCGCTGAAGCGCGATTATGCCTGGGCGATCGACCTGTCGCTCTGCGTCTTCCCGCAGGAAGGCCTGACCAACGACCCCGGAGCTGAGGAGTTGCTGATCCAGGCGCTGCGCGACGGCGGCGAGGTGATCGGCGGCTGTCCCTATATGGATACCGACCCGAACGCCCATCTCGAACGCATCTTCGATCTCGCCGAGACGTTCGACGCCGATGTCGATCTCCATCTCGATTTCGATCTCGATCCCTCTTGGTGGCATCTCGACGAGGTCTGCCGCCAGACCGAACGGCGCAAGTATGGGGGACGCGTCGCGATCGGCCACGCCACAAAGCTCTCGGCACTGCCGCCCGAGCGGATGAAGGCGGCCACCGCGCAGCTGGCGGCATCAGGCGTTGCGGTGACCGTGCTGCCCGCCACCGATCTCTATTTGATGGGACGGGAGGCCACCCACAATGCGCCGCGCGGTCTGACGCTCGCCCACAAGCTGGCCGACAATGGGCTCGTGTGCTCGGTTGCCACCAACAATGTCCTCAATCCGTTCACGCCGTTCGGCGACGCTTCGCTGCTGCGGATGGCAAACTTCTATGCCAACGTCGCCCACGCCGCCGTGAGCGATTTCGACACCTGCCTCGATCTCGTGACCGAGCTGCCGGCGCGGCTGATGAACCTTGGCGATTACGGCATCAAGGTCGGCAACCCCGCCGATCTCGTCGTGCTCGATACGCAAGACAGCCGCTTCGCCGTCGCGGAGCTGCCTGACTTGGTGATGGGCTTCAAGGCTGGCCGACAGACATTTGAGCGGCAGCGGCCGAATCTGTTCCGCCCCCAGAGCTGATGTCGCGACACCGCAGGGTCGCTCCGACCACGCCAAGGCCGGCCCGCCGCTTGCAGCGGTAGGATTGTCGGGAAACGGGCCTGACTACTGACTGCTTCCGTTCAATGTTACCGCTGATTCAATTCGGTAGAATCCCGGACCGTAACTCCACGCATTGCGAGGCCCGTCGCGCTGATCATAACTAGACCTCGGACCGATCATTTGCGTGCGATCGGGAAAGTATCGATATGTTCAGCGCATTCAGCAGCATCGACCAGCATTCCAACCAGGCCGGAACGCCCACCGACACGGCGGTGAAGCGGCTCGACGGCATCGGCCACGTTCTGTCGGATCTCGATATTTCGGGGATCCGGACGCAGGATGATGTCAACCGGACGCTCTGGACGCTCGACGCCGCCAACAAATGCGTTCGCGCGGTGCTGGCCGAATTCCGCACGCAACCGGCCACGGAGCAGCTCGCCCGCAAGTCCAGGAATCTGATCGACCTGATCGAACGCGCCCGCGACCAGGTCGTGAGCTTTCAGCTCCGTGGAACGATCTTGAGCTGATTATTTGCGCGCTTGATCTTCGCGAGGATCCGGTCCGCCTCGGTGCGCCAGTCAGCGCTGCGGGCGAACTCGCTGGTGCCCTTGGTGCCGAACAATCCTTCATCGGCGAGATCAGCCACCCAGGCCTGCCGCTCGGCCGTGCCCTGCGCGGACCAGGGCGTCAGCCCCGCCTCGCGAACGGTTTCGGCGACCTCCCGCACCTCCTCGGCCCGGCGGCGGCCGTGCTCGATCACGCGCTGGAAGAAATAGGCGCCCTGCTTCTCCCAGTCGATCGCGGGGAAAGTTTCCGTAAGCGATGCCAGCACGGCATCTTCCACGCCATAGGCGCGCGCCGTGGTGAAGCTTTCGATGACCATGGCTTCCAGGCCCTTGATCATGATGCTGCGGCACATCTTCACCGCGGAGGACACGCCGAGCTTGTCGCTGGCAACCTTTGCCGCGAATCCGATCGCATTCAGCAGCGGCTCGAGCTCTCTCGCGCCAGCGCCGCCGAGCAGCAACGGCACCTTGATGCGATACGGCGGCACCGAAGTCATCACTGCGCCTTCCACATAGCGACCGGCAGCGCCATCGATCAGCGCAGCAGCGCGCTGCTTGGCGCCCGGTGAAGCCGAATTGAAGTCCAGGAACCAGGTGCCCTGGTTGATCGCGCCCGCGCAGGCTTTTGCCACCGGAACAGCCTGGCTGGCCGTGACCGCGGAGATGATGAAATCGGACTTCGCCGTCAGGTCGGCATGAGAGCCTGCGAACACCACACCGAATTTCGCGGCATGCTCCTCCAGCGAAGCGCCCTGCTCGCCTCCGAGCTTGATGTCGTAGGCAGATACCTTGATGTCCTGCTGGCGCAAATCCTCGGCCAAGATCCTGCCGACCTCGCCATAGCCAACCAGCCCGATCTGCCATCGCCTCGGATCCGCCATCAGTTCAGCCCTCGTGTCGTTTCGTCAAAGAGCTCCTCGACCGCATAGCGGCGCGGAATCAGCGCTTGCTGGAACGCGTAGTCGACGATCAGTTCCAGCGGTTTGCTGTTCGCTTCGATGCCAAACGGAATGAGGTCCGGCGAGGCCGCAGGTCCCACCTGCTCCTTGTTCCGCTTGAGCAGATCATAGATGCCTGTGACTACGTCGGGACGCGATTTGGCGAGCTGCTCGGTCACGACCACGAGATGATTGACCGGGACGACGCCGCGCCGGGCATACCATTTGGCGGCTTCCGCGGCCGGATCGGGGAATAGCGGCTTCAGCTTGGGATCGACCGAGCTCTCGCCAAGCACCGCGTCTAGCTCGCCGTCGACCAGCATCTGGAGAATCTTCTTGTCTTTCGGGGCGCGCTCGGTGATGTCGATATATTCGGCGACATGCGGATCCTCGAACGTCACCCAGCGGATCTTATCGAGATTGACGCCGTAGTCGTTGGCGAGAATGCCCCTGATCCAGGCGCCGGTCGTCGTCGTGAAGGACCGAATGCCCACGCGCTTGCCCTCGAGGTCGGACGGGCCGAGCGCTCCTCGCGCGGGATTGTACAGCGCGTAGGCATGCTGGAAGCGGCCGAGCATGGTGGCCGGCAGCAGCACCAGCGGCTTGCCGTGCGCCTTCGCCATCAGATAGGTCACGATGGCCATCTCGCAGACATCGAAGGCCTGCTCGCGCACCATCGGCTTGAACGCGGTGTTGGTCGGGCTGTACTCGATGAAGTCGAGATCGAACAGGTCGGAGCGGAGCGCGCCGCTCTTCACCGCCTGGACATGGGGATGACTGCCGAGCACGGCCTTCAGCTTGAGACGATCCATCCGCCCGCTCCTGCCTTGCCTCAAACGTCCTCGGGATTGTCGACATAGACGAGCCCGGCTTTGGCAAGAGCGTCGCGCATGCTGTACATGTCGAGGCCGAGCTCGCCCGAGGCGAGACGCTTGCGCTTGCCGCCTTCATCGGCATTGCGCTTTTTCGCCTTCTCGGCGACTTCGGGGGCGTACCGCTTCGGCACCACGACGACGCCATCGTCGTCAGCCACGATGATGTCACCGGGATCGACATTGACGCCGGCGCAGACCACGGGGACATTGACCGAGCCGAGCGTCGCCTTCACCGTTCCCTTGGCCGAGACTGCGCGCGACCACACCGGAAACTTCATCTCGTGCAGCGCTTTGACATCGCGACAGCCGGCATCGATGATCAATCCTTGCACGCCGCGCGCCGTAAGCGAGGTCGCCAGCAATTCGCCGAACATGCCGTCGGTATTGTCGGTGGTGCAGCCGACGACCAGGATGTCGCCCTTCCTGCATTGCTCAACCGCAACATGGATCATCCAATTGTCGCCGGGTTGCGCCAGCACGGTGACCGCGGGACCCGCAATCGCCGCGCCCGCCCACACCGGCCGCAAATATGGCTTCATCAGGCCGATGCGACCATAGGCTTCATGTACGGTCGAAACGCCGTATTCCGCCATGCCGGCGGGATCGGCACGCTTGATGTTGCGAACGACGACCGGCTTCATGCGAGTTCCTCCGCGACGGTCGGAAACAGACGCTGATAGGCCTCGCCATAGGTCATGGGCACGCCGGTGTTGCGGCTGCCCTGGATGCCTCGATTGAGCGCGACGCGTTCGTAATAGCCCCACAGATGCTTTTGCGCGGCCAGGATCTGGAACGCCTCGTACTTCGCCTTCCAGACCTCGTCGATCTTGAGGAGCAGGTCCGGCTTGTAGTTGCACTGCTCCGGCTGGTGTGGCTCGAACAGGAACACCGGCGGCGCCGAGTATTTGTACTGCGCGCCGGGCTTGTGGCCCATCGCCTGCGCGACCACGCGGGTCTCCTGCGCGAAATGCGCAGCGTTGGGGTGGTCGAAATTATAGGGGTCCTCCAGCGCGTGCGTCAGCACGAAGCTCGGATCGAGCTCGCGGTAGATGTCGACCATGCGATCAAAATGCGCCTCAGTGAGCTTCAGCGGATAATCGCCGCAGTCGAAGAACTCGATCTCGGCACCTAACAGCTTTGCCGCCCGCTCCGCCTCGTCCTTGCGGCCGGCCTTGACCGATTCCAGCGTCGCCCCCTTCTCCTTCCAGGCGAACTGGCTCTCGCCGCGCTCGCCGAAGGACATGCAAACGATCTTCATGCGATAGCCCTTCTTCGCATGCAGCGCGATGGCGCCGCCGGCGCGCCAGACGAAATCGCCGGGATGGGCGGTGATCACGAGACCGGTTTTCATGGGACAAGCTCCCTCTTTCGTTCGTAAGCATCAAAGGCCGTCTGCCTCAGGCAGGAAGCCGGTTCATCAAGCCGCGGCGGCCGCTTGCTCCTCACCGTCGAGCACATGCCGGAGGCGCTCGCTGTCGAGCGCGCCTTCCCACTTGGCAATTGCGATCGTCGCAACCGCGTTCCCGATCAGATTGGTCGGCGTTAGCCCCTGCGACATCAGGCGATGAATGCCGAGCACCAGCGCAGCGCTTGTCACCGGAATGGTGCCGGTGGCCGACAGCGTCGCCGCCAGCACGACGAAGGCGGCGCCCGCAATCCCCGCCGCGCCCTTGGAGGTGACGAGAAGGATCAGCAGCAGCTCGATCTGCTCGGCAAGGCCGAACGGCGTGTTGGTCGCCTGCGCCAGGAACACCGAAGCAGCGGCAAGATAGAGGCAGGTGCCGTCGAGATTGAAGGAATAGCCGGTCGGGATCACAAGTCCGACGACGCTCTTCTCGCAACCGGCCTTTTCCAGCTTGGTCAGCATCCGCGGCAACACCGTTTCCGAAGATGTCGTGGCGATGCAGATCAGCAGCTCTTCCCAGATATAGCGGATCAGTTTGACCAGCGAGAAGCCGCAGAGCCGCGCCACGGGGCCGAGCGCCACGATGATGAAGACCACGCAGGTGAGATAGAAGCCCCCCAGTAGCTTGCCGAGCGAGGCCAGCGAGCCAACGCCGAACTTGCCGACCGTAAAGGCGATAGCGCCGAACGCGCCGATCGGCGCCGCCCACATTACCAAGCCAACGACGGCGAACACCATCTTGGCGGCGATGTCGATCAGATGCACCAGCGGCGCGGCACGCTCGCCGAGCTGCACCAGAGCAAAGCCGCACAGTACGGAGATGAACAGCACCTGGAGAATGTTGCCCTCGGCAAAGGCGCCGACGAACGTCACGGGCACGATGTTCATCAGGAACGGCACGAAGCCGATCGCACCGGTCTGCCTGACATAGGGCTCGATCGCGCCGGCATTGATGCTGGCGGGATCGATGTTCATGCCGACGCCGGGCTTGAGCAGGTTCATCGCGACGAGACCGATGATCAGCGCGATCGTGGTCATGACTTCAAAATAGACGATCGCCTTCACCGCAATGCGCCCGACGCGCGCCATGTCGGCCATGTGCGCGATACCGTGCACGACGGTGCAAAAGATGATCGGCGCGATCAGCATCCGGATCGCCTTGATGAAGGCATCCCCGAGCGGCTGCATCTTGGCGCCCGCCTCGGGACTGGCGATCCCAAGCGCGATGCCGGCCGCCATGGCGATGAGCACCTGGATCCAGAGCTCCTTCCACCAGGCGCGGCCGCGCGGCTTTTCGATCGCGAGCGCCGTCATTGGTCGAACCCAAACAGGCGCGCGGGATTATCGACCAGGATCTTCTGCTGGAACTCCAGCTCCGGCGCGAACAGCGGGATCAGGTCGACAAGGTCACCGTCGTTTGGCATCACCTTGACGTTCGGATGAGGCCAGTCGGTGCCCCAAATGACGCGATCGGGCGCGGTCTCGACGATCTTGCGCGCGAATGGCACCGCGTCCGTGAACGGCGGACCGGCCGAGGACACCCGCTCCGAGCCGCAGATCTTGACCCAGCATTTTTCGTCGCGCTGCATCAGTTCGACCAAAATTCTGAACGGAAGCTGGTCGAGCCCATCGGAGGTCTTCACCCGTCCCATGTGGTCGATGGTGTAGCTGAGCGGCAGTCTTGCCAGCATGTCGGCATATTCGGGCAAGTCGATCGCGTCAAAATGCAGATCGATATGCCAGCCGAGCGGCGCGACCATGGCGATGACGCGGTCGAACACGCTCTTATCGGGGACGCCGCCGAGATGGCGGACGAAGTTGAAGCGGCAGCCGCGGAAGCCGCCCTCGTGCAGCACCCGAAGCCCGCGCTCGGTGATGGTGTCGTCGATGTTTGCGACCGCGCGATAGGCACCGTTGCTCTGCGCGAGAGCGTCCAGCGCTACCGTGTTGTCGGTGCCGTGCACGCTGGCATTGACAATGACGGCGCGCTGGATGCCGAGCTTGGCATGGAGCGTGCGGAATTTTTCCAGCGGCGCATCGGGCGGCGTGTAGGAGCGGTCCGGCGCGTACGGATATTTCGCGCCGGGTCCGAAGATATGGCAATGGGCATCGCAAGCCAGCCTTGGCAGCTTGAATATCGGCCTGCGCGTGTTTGGGTCTGGCGGCGGAATGGTCGGCG
The DNA here is from genome assembly GCF_023074095.1 of Bradyrhizobium sp. 137. Taxonomy (NCBI): domain Bacteria; kingdom Pseudomonadati; phylum Pseudomonadota; class Alphaproteobacteria; order Hyphomicrobiales; family Nitrobacteraceae; genus Bradyrhizobium; species Bradyrhizobium sp. 137. The sequence goes on along the minus strand of NZ_JADPKU010000129.1, from coordinate 79,186 downwards.
TGTACATCATGATCTTCAGCTGAACTTGAACAGGCGCGCGGGATTGTCGACCACCAGCTTCTGCTGGACCTTTGCGTCGGGCGCGTAGAGCGGGATGAGGTCGACGATCTCACCGTCGTTCGGCATGATCTTGACGTTGGGATGCGGCCAATCAGTGCCCCACAGCACGCGATCGGGTGCGTTGTCGATCAGCGCCTTGGCGAACGGCACTGCATCATGGAACGGTTTGCCGGCCGCTGACGCACGTTCAAGACCGGTGATCTTCACCCAGCATTTATCGTCCTTCTTCTGGAGATCGAGCAGCGCGGTGAAGCTGGGGTCGCCGAGACCTTTCGCGGCCTGGACCGTTCCCATGTGATCGATCACGTAAGGCGTCGGCAGCGCGGAAAGGATGAGCGCGAATTCGGCAATCGTGCCCGGCTCGAAATAGAGGTCGACGTGCCAGCCGAGCTCGGCGACCCGGTGCACGATGCGCTGGAATTTTCCCATGTCGCCGACGCCGCCGAGGCGCTTGAGAAAAGCGAAGCGGCAGCCGCAGATGCCTGCCTTGTCGAGCGCCGCCAGCTCCTTCTCGGTCATCTCGTCGTTGACATTGGCGATGCCCTTGTACGCGCCCTCGCTCTGGGCGATGGCGTCGGTCACGACGCGATTGTCGGTGCCGTGAACGGTGGCATTGACGATGACGCTGCGTTCGACCCCGATCTTCTCGTGCACGCTGCGGAATGCCTCCAGCGGCGCATCGGCCGTGTTGTAGGGGCGCTTTTCCGCGAAGGGGTAACGCGACGCCGGCCCAAAAACGTGGGTGTGGCTATCGCAGGATTTCGCTGGCAGCTTGAACGACGGCGTCTTGGGATTTGCATGCGGCGGCGCGATCGTGGGGATCGCCTTCGGCTCGGCGCCTTGCGCGCGTGCTTCATTCGCAAGCGCCGCGCCGGCCAGGCCAGTCAAGAGATGCAAGCACTCCCGCCTATTCATGTCCTCAACACCCCGTCACATGGTCCACTTGCGAGTGGAAGCGTAAGGCCGCGCCTCCCCTCGTGCGGCTTCTTTCAAGTCTTGCTGCTGACGACCGGCCGCCGCCGCACCGGCGCGGCTTGATCCAGCGCGGGCGCCTGGAACGAGGCAACGGTGGCCTGCACCAGTTGCTCGATGGCATTGGCTGCATCGCCGCCGTCGGCCTCACCGCGCGACAGGCGCGACACGCGCTCCGGCGTCACCAGTGAATAATAGAGTGCACCCAGCAGGAAATGGCTGCGCCAGACGATGTCGGTGCGCGGAATGTGTGGCAGACTCTCGTGAATCGCGTCGATGAAGGCGTGGCTGGTGTCGTCAAAGGTCTGCGCGATGATTTTTCGAGCGACCTCGTTGCCTTCCGCCGACATCACGGCACGCAGCCGCGTGAAGCGCGCGCCGCCGCCGGCGAGATCGCTGCCCGAGGTGAAGGCCGGCACCACATAAGCGCGCACGATCGCCTCCAGCCGATCCTGGAGATCGCGCACGCGCTTGGCGGCCGCGAGCAGTTCGGATCGGCGCAAATTCATCGGCCCGCAATGGCGCCGGTAGATCTCCAGCAGTAGGCCGTCCTTGGTCTTGAAATGATAGGTCACGCTGCCGGGATTGGCCCCGGCAGCCTGCGCGATGTCGCGCACCGACACAGCATTGAAGCCGTTCGTGGCAAACAGCTCCTCGGCCGCGGCGAGGATCGCCTCGCGCATGTTCGGCTTGCGGGCCGTTTCCTTGCTGGTGGACTTGCGTACCATACGATTTGTACTATCGTACAAAAGATCAAGTCTCGTCAACAAAAACAACGGGCGGTGTCCGCAATGGCCTGGAGACCGCCGGCAGGCGGCCGAATGCCCTCAAGGAGTGCTGGGAAATGCTGGGTTTGAACAAAAAGATCGGCGGTTTGATGCTGTGTGCCGGTCTGCTGCTGGCGGGCGGCGCCGCGCAGTCCGCCGACATTTATCCGAGCAAGCCGGTCCACATTCTGGTCCCCTACGCCGCGGGCGGTGCGGTGGACGTGCTCGCGCGCACGCTGGGCCAGGCGCTGGCCAAGACCTGGGGCCAGCAGCCCGTGATCGACAACCGCCCGGGCGCAGGCGGCATCGTTGCCTCGCAGGCGCTGACGCAGGCCGCGCCGGACGGATACACGTTGATCCTGGTCGCGAGCGGTCATCCTCTCAATCAGTTCATCTATCCGAGCGTGCCCTACGACACGTTCAAGGATTTTACCGCGATCACCGAGATCGCTTCCTCGCCGCTCGCGATCGTCGTCGCCAAGGACAGCCCCTACAAGACGCTTGGCGATCTCTTCACTGCGGCGAAGAAGGAGCCGGACAAGCTCTCCTATGGCATGTCCGGCAACGGCACCTCGGCGCATCTGGCCGGCGAACTGCTCAAATACATGTCGGGCAGCAAGATCGTGGCGATCCCTTACAAGGGCGGCGCACCGGCGCTGACGGCGGTGATCGCCGGCGAGATTCCGCTCAGCATCAATCCGCTCGCGGAAGCGATCGGCCAGCTCGAAGGCGGGCCGGTGCGCGCACTCGCGGTGACCTCGGCCGAGCGCTCCAAGGCGCTGCCGGATGTTCCGACCGTCACGGAAGCCGGCGTGCCCGGCTACGACGTCTCGGTCTGGTGGGGCCTGCTCGGTCCGGCGAAGATGCCGCCGGAGATCGTCGCCAAGCTCGAAACCGACCTGAAGGCGGCGCTGCAGGATCCGAGCGTCCTGTCGACGCTCGGCAAGATCGGCGCCACCCCGGTCGGCTCCTCCGCCAAGGACTTTGACGCCTATATGCATGCCGAGGCGACGAAGTGGGAGCCGTTGCTGAAGGCCGCCAACATCCGCGCCCAGTGAGGCTGTTCGCACGAGAATCGCACTAGGCGCCTCGGGCAGCGCCCTGCTCAGCACGCCCGCGCGCCCCGACGGCGAAGACGCGCGAGTGGCCAGCCTCCGCCCAGCAAGAAGGGACGCGCCGTTCAGTTATGGGCCCTCGCCCGCATTTTCTCCGGCGGCGCGGGGCGCCGCGGCAAATCGGCATCATCGTCACCCGAGGGGATCAGGATCGCACGCTCGCGCGGCAGTGCCTCCGGCATCTCGTCGCGGATGAAGGCCACGAGCTTCTCTCTGACCTCGCAGCGCAGGTCCCAGGATTGCGGCGCATTGCGCGCGCTGACCAGCGCGCGAAGCTCGATGGTGCGCGAATCTGCGTCGATCACCTGGAGATTGACCACGGCGCCGTCCCAGAGCTTGGACTGCTTCACCGCCTCCTCCAGCCAGCGCCTGATGCGCGCCACATCGGCACGGTAATCGACATGGAGCCCGACCACTCCGATCAGCGAGGCGGTGTCGCGCGTCCAGTTCTGGAACGGCTTTTCGATGAAATAGGACAGCGGCACCACCATACGGCGCCAATCCCACAGCCGGATCACGACATAGGTCGAGGCGATGTCCTCGACCCATCCCCACTCGTTCTCGATGATCACGGCATCCTCGATGCGGATCGGCTGGGTGATGGCGATCTGCAAGCCCGCGATCAGATTGCTCAGCAGCGGCCGCGCGGCAAGACCGACGATGATACCGGCGGCACCGGCGGAGGCGAAAAGGCTGACGCCATATTGCCTCACCGAGTCGAACGTCATCAGCGCGGTGGAGACTGTGATGATAACGATGATGGTGTCGGTGACACGCTTGAACACGCGGACTTGCGTGACTTGCTTGCGCGCGATGAAATTCTCGGTGACGTCGCGAAAGTTCTGCAAGTATCGCGCCGCACTCATGTCGACGATCCGGATCGATATCCAGCCGATCAAGGCGATGACGGCGACGACGAACAGGCGCATCAGCGGCGTGCGGATCGTATCGTCGAGCGGCGCAAGTGGCAGGACCAGTGCCACGGCAGCCAGACACAGCGCCAGCTGGGCCGGGCCGGACGTGCGCTCGATGAACACACTCAGGAGCGGAAGCCGGGTTCCGAAAGCGCGATTGAGCAGCCAAACAGCGAACCGATAGAACGACAGAGCGAGCATCATCGCGCCGGCGACCAAGCCGAGGCCGATGAACCATGACGGTATCCAGCCGAACATCCTGTCGATGTCGGCCATAAGGGTCTGCCAATTCATTGCTGTCCCTGTCCTTACGTACGCGTCAGCGCTCAACGCCTGCCGCCCAGCTTCGCTCCCCTATCTCGTGCAACGCAGCATTCCGCTGGTGCAACCGCTGCCGAACTGAGCTAATTTAGGGCGCCCATGACCCGACGTAGCGGCAGCGCCGATCTTCCCTTGCACACCGGACGTGTTCCGCCGTGGCTGGCAAGCCGCATGGCTTCGTTGGGCGCAATCGTCACTCAGGCGATCGTGCATCATTACGGACGCGACGCGTTCATGCAGCGGCTGTCGCATCCGTTCTGGTTCCAGTCGTTTGGCGCCGTGATGGGGATGGACTGGCACTCCTCCGGCATCACGACCTCCGTGATCGGCGCCCTGAAGCGTGGACTCGGACCGCTCCAGGACGAGCTCGGCATCTATGTCTGTGGCGGCCGCGGCCAGCATTCACGCAAGACGCCGGACGAGCTGTTGCAGCTTGGCGAGCGTGTCGGCTTGGACGGCGCAATGCTGACGCGTGCCAGCCGCCTGGTGGCGAAGGTCGACAGCGCGGCTGTGCAAGACGGCTTCGACCTCTATCTCCATGGGTTCTTCGTCACCGCAGAGGGCAAATGGACGGTGGTGCAGCAGGGCATGAACGGCGACAAGCGGCAGGCCCGCCGCTACCACTGGCATTCCGAGGCGCTGAAGAGTTTTGTCGATACGCCCCACACTGCGATCGACGGTCCCAAGCAAGGCGAGATCGTCAACCTCACCGACCATCGCGCCGATATCTCGCGCACCGCGCAGCTCGAGCTGTTGAGAGGTCTTGGCCCGGATCGCATTGTCTCCGAGTTCGAACGACTCACCGGCCTCGAGCCGGCGCAGGCCATACTGCCGCATCTGATCATGCCCGCGCATCACGACGTTCGCCCCAAGGACGTGTTCGCACGACGCCTGCACGGCACGCTGGCCGCGGCGGCCGAGCGCGGCCCGGTCGATTTCCCGGAGCTGTTGCTGACGCCCGGCGTCGGTGCGCGCACCGTGCACTCACTTGCGATGGTCGCCGAGGTCGTGCACGGCGCACCCTATCGTTTCAACGATCCCGCGCGCTTTTCGCTCGCCCATGGCGGCAAGGACCGGCATCCCTATCCCGTTCCAATCAAGGTCTATGACGAAACTATCCAAGTGCTGAAGGGCGCGATTCAGAACGCCAAGCTGGGACGCGAGGAAGAAATGCAGGCGATCAAGCGCCTCGACGACCAGGCGCGGCGGTTGGAGCGGACCGCACAGGGCCCCTCGGTCGAGGCCTACATCGCCGGCGAGCGTGCTGCCTCGCCCGACCTCGACGGCCGATCCGTGTTCGGCTGGGAGCGCGATCTGACACCGACCAAAAAGCGGACCGGCTGAAACCGGTCCGCGAGTTGGTCGGGAGGAACGCCACTTCTCAGGTCTCGGTCTCCGGCTCATCGTCGAGCCGGTTGGCTGCATGGTCCTGATACTGCTCGGTCTGGATGAACTTGCCATCCATGCCGCGGATGTCCGAATGCTGTGCCTTGTCGCGGTTTGACAGCACCATGTTGTCGCCGATCTTGTCCTTCGGGATTTCGGCCATGGCGCCAGTGCCATCGCCCTTGCCATGCATTCCCGATCTGAAGTGCGTCTTGCTGCCGTGCCCTGCTGGCATCGGTTTCTCCTCTTGCAGTGATCTTCCGAAGACTTAGTGCTTTTGTTGCGCCGGCATTGGCTTCGGCGGCTTGTGGCCGCTCTGGCCGGAATCATTGTGCTTGTTGTGATCGCTCTCCTGATTGAGGCCGCCGCGACTTACTGCGTATTCGCTGTGCCTGGCTTCCGAGCGCGCGCGATGAACAGCAGCGTCCTCGGCATTATGGCCGATAGCCTGATCGAGCTCCCGCGCGTCGGGAACATCGGGCTTGCGCTCGAGAATGCGAACCTGCTGCTCGTGGGTCTTTTTGCCTTGCATTGCTGTTCTCCGGACTACCGGCGCCTTCGGTGCGCGCCGCCATGTGCGACGTCCTTGTCGATGCCGCCGCCGACGCCCACATCATTCTCGCGATCGCCCTCGATTGTGTTCTCACCGAGAGCATCTTCGAGATCGTCGGGTGACGCACCCGCCATTGTCGCTCCCTTTGATCCTCCGATCAGGGGATTTTCGCGCATGTCCTTCTCGCTAGGCATGTACAACTTGGGTTGCTTGCTGCTCATGAGCTACCTGCCTCCGCCCTTTCCGGCTTCATCGTGTCTGTGATGGGAATCGCGCTCGCCGCCTCCGCCGGAGATCCGGCTGTGACTGCGCTGCAAATCGTCCGCCGGCGGTTTCTTCACTTCCAGCGGGGCCTTCGCATTCTCGTGCGAAGCGCCAGGTCCGCCCTGACGAATGCTGTTTGGTGTCTTGATGGATGTCGACATGAACGTCGTCCTCCTCACCGATCTTGCTGATAGCCTTGATTGGTCGTGTTCTGCTTGATGTTGCCCTGCTGTCCCTGCTGGTCCGGATTTTCCACGCGCCGTTGGCCGTGCGGGGTCCGATCCGCCGACACTTGCTTGGCGTCGCCAGTTCCCTTCGGGCTCTGATTATCCGGTGGAACAGGTGGCATCTTGCTGGCCATGATCTTGTCTCCGTTAAGACGGTGACCTGCGATGCGGCCAAGGAACTCGTCGCCGCGTTCGAGGTCCTGATGACAACAGGACCAGCGGCACACCGTTCCTGACTGATCACGTTCGGCAAAGATTTTCCGAAAGATCGCCGACTGAGCCCGCCGCGGTGAGGGAACGATCAATCATAGCTCCGCGCGCGCCTCTGTTCCGCGGCCCTCAGTTGAGACGGGAAGTTTCGCAATCGCACGCAAACCCGGCCGCCTGCGCCAGCGGACCTCTGCCGGATCGACGGCCAAGCCAAGCTTTGGCCATCGTACGAACAGCGCTTCGAGCGCGCACGCCGCCTCAATGCGCGCGAGCTGGTGGCCGAGGCAGAAATGGATCCCCGTCCCGAACGAGATGTGCCGGTTCGGCCTGCGCGCGAGATCGAGGCGTTCCGGACGATCGTGCACCGTAGGATCCATGTTCGCCGCGGCGAGCATCGCCATGACGCGATCGCCCTTCTTCAGGCGCACGCCTTCGACGTCGAGATCCCGCCGCACATAGCGCGGCTTTGAGAATTGCACTGGCGAGACGAAGCGCAGGAACTCTTCGACGGCAAGCCCGACGCGACTCCAGTCCTCTTCGAGCCAATGGCGCAACCCGGGATTCCGGAGCAGTTCGTACGCCGAGCCGCTGATGAGATGCGTGGTGGTCTCCGATCCGGCCGCAAGCAGCAGAAAGACCATCGAAACCATTTCGTCCGGCGTGATCTGGCCGCCCTCGCGCTCGACCTGAACCAGCTCTGCGATCAGGCCTTCGCCGCCTTGCACACGTGCAATCTGCAACTGCCGCTCGAGGTAGGCACGCATCTTGCGGAACGCGAACAGCAGCCGGAAAAAGCTGACCACATTGGTCAGCGAGGACATCGTGTTGGCCCAGGCGATGAATCTCGGACGGTCGGCCGGAGGCAGGCCCAGGAGTTCGGAGATCACCGCAAGCGGCAGGATACGCGCGTAGCGCTGAACCAGATCGGCCGGGCTTCCGTTCGCAAAGAGCTCGTCGGCGAGACCGTCGGCAATAGTACGGATGCGCGGCTCCATCGCGACGATGGCGCGCCGACGAAAGGCCTCGTCCACGATGCCGCGGAGCCTCGTGTGATCCGGCTCGTCCATCGTCAGCATGTTGTTGGCGATGGTCTTGACGTATCTCGGCATCCACCAGCGCAGACCAGCGACGTCGCCATCCTCCCTTCGGAACGTGAACGTCGCGCCGTCCTTCAGGACCTGCGCGGTGGCGTCATGGGTTGTGGTAATCCAGACGTCGCCGATGAGAGGAAATCGCGTCGCGACCACGGGGCCAGACATGCGCAGCGTCGCAATCGCCTTGGGCGGATCGCGAAAGAAGGCCTCGCTGGTGAAATCGAGGCGCGCTGTCATGGGTTCACCGGAGTGATTGCTGGCGTCTCACCGAGATGGTGCACGGCGCGGGCCGTGCAAGGGTGGAGCGCGCCCTCCGCTTCAGTCGCAGGTGTCGAGAGACACGCCTACCCCCGTCCCGGAGATCGCTGCCCGGTCTTGCGCTGCTGCGTGTAGGCGTCCCAATGGCTCCAGCTGCCATTGCTGAGGCTTTGCAGGTCGGTCGCGAGCGGTCGGCGCGTGCGCTTATCGCGATCGGCGATCACGCGCTCGGACTGCGCGATCTTGCGCTTGAGTTCCGCGATGGTCTTCTCGGATTGACCGTTCCGCTTCGACGAGGCGATCTCGCCCATCGTGAAGCGCGCGGTCTCCAGCGCCTTCAACTCGGCGCGGTTCTTCTTCAACTGGACCCGGTGCCAGGCGATGTTGCTGTCGCTGTCCGCAACCATGTGGGAACTCCGCTGATTCGCTCCCACATAGTATCGTGCGCCGAATCGACGCCGCAACGGGCGCCCGGCGGCGAAAATGCGACCTTATTGGGCAGGAATTACGGGCCTAGAACGTTTTCGAGGGAGGTCGATACCGGTCCTCGTAAAGAAAACGCGTCAAAATAAGAATCTGGAGCCCCGTTCCGATGCGCATCGGAACGGAAATGGGCTTTAACGCTCGGCAAAGGCCTTTTCGACCACGAACTGGGCCGGCTCGCCGTGATTGCCCTCCATGAGGCCGCGTTCACCCAGCAGCACGCGCGTGTCCGCGACCAGGGCCGGACTGCCGCAGATCATGACGCGGTCGTGGGCAGCTTCCAGCGCCGGGAGACCGATGTCGCTGAACAGCTTGCCCGAGGTGATGAGGTCGGTGATGCGGCCGCGATTGCGGAACGGATCGCGCGTGACGGTCGGATAGTAGATCAGTTGATTGCGGATGTATTCGCCGATCAGTTCGTCCTTCGGCAGCGTCTCGGTGATCATCTCGCCATAGGCGAGCTCGTTGACATGCCGGCAGCCGTGCAGCAGCACCACTTTCTCGAAGCGCTCGTAGGTTTCAGGATCCTTGATCACGCTCAGGAACGGCGCGAGACCCGTGCCGGTGCCGATGAGGTAGAGGTTGCGGCCCTCTTCCAGGTTGTCGATCACCAGCGTGCCGGTGGCCTTGCGGCTGATGATGATCTCGTCGCCTGCCTTCAAATGCTGAAGCCGCGAGGTCAGCGGACCATCCGACACCTTGATCGAGAAGAACTCCAGCGTGTCCTCGTAATTGGCGCTGGCGACGCTGTAGGCCCGTAGCAAGGGCTTCTCGCCGACCTTGAGGCCGATCATGGTGAATTCGCCGTTGCGGAAACGGAAGGTCGGGCTGCGGGTGGTCTTGAAGGAGAACAGCGTGTCCGTCCAGTGGTGGACGCTCAAAACACTTTCCTGATTGTAATTGCTCATCACACCTTCCCTGTCGCTTCCAACGCAGTTCCGAGGCGGGCAGCTATGCGTCGTTTGTACACAATCATTCGTATACTAATGAATAATCTGGCTTGATCCCGCGGTCAAGGCTGCCCAAGATCGAAAGCATTGCAGCTAGGAATAAGGAGCCCCTTCCATGGCGCATGACACACCCCAGGCCACCGGACCCTCGAAGCTCGTGATCCGGAATATCGGCTTGATCCTGTCCGGCGCCCTGGAAAAGCCGATCCTGGACGGCGACACCATCGTTGCCGAGAACGGCAAGATCACCGCCATCGGCCGATTCAAGGACGTCGACACGGAAGGCGCGACCACGATCGTCGACGCCCACGGCACCACGGTCGCGCCGGGCCTGATCGACAGCCACGTCCACCCTGTTGCGGGCGACTGGACGCCGCGGCAGAACCAGATCAACTGGATCGACAGCTACCTCCATGGCGGCGTCACCACCATGATCTCGGCCGGCGAAGTGCACACGCCCGGCCGCCCCCGCGACGTCGTCGGCCTCAAGGCGATGGCGGTGTTCGCCCAGCGCGCGTTCTGGACCTTGCGCCCCGGCGGCGTGAAGGTTCACGCCGGCGCGCCGGTGATCGAATGCGAGATGGTCGAAGAGGATTTCAAGGAGATGGCCGCCAATGGCGTCAAGCTGCTCGGCGAAGTCGGTCTCGGTGGCGTCAAGGACGGCCCGACGGCACGCAAGATGGTCGGCTGGGCGCGCAAATACGGCATCCAGAGCACCATCCACACCGGCGGCCCCTCGATCCCCGGCTCCGGCCTGATCGACAAGGACGTGGTGCTGGAAGCCGACACCGACGTGGTCGGCCACATCAATGGCGGCCACACGGCGCTCCCCGACGACCAGATCCGCTGCATCTGTGAGGGCTGCAAGCGCGGCCTCGAGCTCGTGCACAACGGCAACGAGCGCTCGGCTTTGTTCACGCTGCGCACCGCGCGCGAGATGGGCGATCTGCACCGCGTCATCCTCGGCACCGACGCGCCGGCCGGCTCCGGCGTGCAGCCGCTCGGCATTTTGCGCATGGTGTCGATGCTGTCCTCGCTCGGCGAGCTGCCGGCCGAGATCGCCTTCTGTCTTGCCACCGGCAACACCGCGCGCATGCGCGAGCTCGATTGCGGCCTGATCGAGGTCGGCCGCTCCGCCGACTTCGTCATCATGGACAAGGCGCAGCACTCGCCGGGCAAGACCATTCTGGAGAGCGTGCAGCTCGGCGACCTCCCCGGCATCGGCATGACCATCATCGACGGCATCGTGCGCACCCAGCGCAGCCGCAATACCCCGCCGGCGGGCAAGGTGCCGGAGCTGGTGACGAAGTGACGGCAGTGGCCGTCATTCCGGGGCGCGCGTGAGCGCAAACCCGGACTCTCGCACAACAGCGTCGGGTTTCCGAGTTCACGCGCAATGCGCGTGCCCCGGAATGACGGAAACGATCACCGCAGCTTGTTCAGCAGCGCCATCAGCGTTTCGCGCTCTTTTGCATCCAGCGGCGCGAGCGTCTCGCGGGTGATCGCGAGCGCGTTCGGCGCTAGCCTCTCCGCAAGCTGCTGACCCGCGCGCGTCAGGCTGACCAGCAAGCGGCGTCCGTCTTCCGGATCCTGGCTCGTCTCGGTCAAGCCGCGCGCCGTCAGGCGGTCGATCACGCCCTTGATGGTCGCGACGTCCATCGCCGTGAGACGTCCGAGCTGGTTCTGCGAGCACGGCCCGGTCTCAGCGAGCTTCGACAGCGCTGCCCATTGCGTCGGCGTCAAATTGGTGCCGATATCGCGCGAGAAGATTGAGCTGTGGCGTTGCCAGACCTGGCGCAGGATGAAGCCGACCTGCTCGTCGAGCACGTAAGGCGGTTTTGCCGGTTTGACGCTTTTCTTCGCCGTAACGCTTCTCGCCATCCGTTCCCCACCCTCACAACGACAGATGCGCGTCGCGGATATCCGGACGCGCGTCGAGTTCGGCCATGGTGCCGCCGAAGCAAATGCGGCCGCGCTCGATGATGTAGGCGCGATCGGAAATCAGCCGCGCGAAATGCAGATTCTGCTCGGAGACGACGATGCTGACGCCCTCTTTCTTCATGGTCAGGATGGCATCGACCATCTGCTCCACGATCTTCGGCGACAGGCCCTCCGAAGGCTCGTCCAGCAGCACCAGCGACGGATTGCCCATCAGCGTGCGCGCAATGGTGAGCATCTGCTGCTCGCCGCCGCTCATGCGTCCGCCGGAGCGATTCTTCATCTCACCCAAGTTTGGAAACAGCGCGAACAGTTTTTCGCGCGTCCAGTGCGGCGCGTTCGGACGCTTGGGCTGGCGGCCGACCTCGAGATTTTCCTCAACGGTCAGGTCTGTGAAGATGCGCCGCTCCTCCGGCACATAGCCCAGGCCCTCGCGGACGATCTCGTGCGTCGGACGCACCGAGACATCCTTGCCCTCGAACATGATGCGGCCGGTTCGCTGCGCGACGAGGCCGACGATGGAGCGGAACGTCGTCGACTTACCCGCGCCGTTGCGCCCGAGCAGTGCGACGACCTCGCCCTCACCGACCTCGAAGCCGATGTCGAACAGGATATGCGCCGGGCCATAATGGCTGTTAAGCCCTTCGACCTTCAGCTTCATGCCGAGGCTCCCTCGCGATGGCGGGCATCATAGACGAGGCCTTCGCCGAGATAGACCGCCTGCACCTGCGGATTGCCGCGCACTTCGGCCGGCGAGCCCTCGGCGATCAGCGCGCCGCGGTTGAGCACGATGATGCGGTCGGCATGTTCGAACACGACGTCCATGTCGTGCTCGGTGAAGAGCACGCCGATCGATTTCTCCCGCGCGATCTGCGCGGTCAGCCGCATCAGGTCGACGCGCTCGCGCGGCGCCATGCCCGCGGTCGGCTCGTCCATCAAGAGCAGCTTTGGCTGGTTGGCGAGCGCCACCGCAAGCTCGAGACGCTTGAGGTCGCCATAGGCGAGCTCGCCGCAGGGGCGATCAGCGTAGCCGCCCATGCCGACCAGCTCGAGCAGCCGACCGGCTTCGCCGCGGTCGAACTTCGGCGCCGAGCCGAACAGATTGAACAGCTGCTTTCCGTGCGATATCAACGCGACCTGCACGTTCTCGCGCACGCTCATGGTGGCGAAGGTCGCGGTGATCTGGAACGTGCGCCCGACGCCGAGCCGCCAAACTTCGCGCGGTTTCCTGCCGGTGATCTCTTCACCTAATAGGCGGACATGCCCGGAGTCCGGCTTGTTCTGGCCGTTGAGCATGTCGAAGCAGGTGCTCTTGCCGGCCCCGTTCGGGCCGATCAGCGCCAGAATCTCGCCTGCACGCAACGAGAACGACACGCCGCGCACGGCATGAATGCCGCCATAGGATTTGGTCAGGCCTTCGACCGCGAGAAGTGGGGGTGCGACGCTCATTCGGCGGACTCGATCGGCTTAGCAAGCAAGGGAGATGCCGGCGGCGATGCTTTCTTACGGCGCTGCGCCAGCATCTCGAGCATGCCAACGATTCCCTTGGGGAAGACGACGACGATCAGCATGATGAAGCCGCCGAGCACAAGCTTCGACAAGTCGGTCTGGCTGATCAGCCAGATGTTCAAAGCCTTGTAGACGATGGCGCCGATCACCGCGCCCGACACCGTTTCGACGCCGCCGAGCAGCACCATGACCAGCGCATCGACCGACAGCGAAATGCCGAGATTGTCGGGGAAGACGCTGCCCTTGAGGTAGGCGAACAGGGCGCCGCCGATCCCAGCGGTCGTTCCTGCGATGACAAAGGCCGTCCACCGGATGCGCTTCGCGTCGATGCCGATCGCTTCGCTGCGCAGCGTCGAGTCACGCGTTGCTCGGAGCGCATAGCCGAACGGCGAGAACACCATGGCTCGAAGCGCGATCGTGACGAGCGCCGCGACGCCGAGCGCGAGCCAGTAGAAATGCGGTGGGCTCGCGGCCCAGCTCGACGGCCACAGGCCCAGAATGCCGTTGTCACCGCCTGTCACGTCCACCCACTGAAATGCGATCGACCACACGATCTGCGCGAAGGCGAGCGTCAGCATCGCGAAGTAGACGCCGGAGAGCTGCACCGCGAAGAAGCCGAACACGGCCGCGCCCAGGCAGCCGAGCAGCGGGCCGAGCAACAGACACACGATCATCGGCAGCCCCGCCATCTTGGCGAGGAAGGCAATGCCATAGGCGCCAAGCCCGAAATAGGCGGCATGGCCGAACGATGCGAGCCCGCCGACCGACATCAAGAAATGCAGGCTGACGGCAAAGATGACGAAGATCGCGATCTCCGAGCCGACCGTCAGCGCGTAATTGCCGGCGAACAGCGGCAGCGTCGCTGCGATGACGAGCGCGGCAAGTGCAGCCAGCCGTTCATTCGGCGTCAATGGCCGCCAGGGATTGACGGTGAGGCCCGGCGTCTTGCGCGCAGCCGCCTCGGGCCTGCCGAACAGGCCCCAGGGCCGCACGATCAGCACCACTGCCATCACCAGGAAGACCAGAATGATGGAGATCTTTGGAAAGATCAGGATGCCGAAGGCGTTGAGTTCGGACACCAGCACCGCCGCAACGAACGCGCCGACGATACTGCCAAGGCCGCCGATCACGACCACGACGAAGACCTCGACGATGATCCGGAGATCCATGGCGTGATGCACGGCATCGCGCGGGATCTGAAGCGCGCCGCCGAGAGCGGCGAGGAAGACGCCGACTGCGAACACGGAGGTGAACAGCCATTTCTGATTGACGCCGAGCGCGGCGACCATGTCGCGGTCCTGCGTTGCGGCGCGCACCAGCACGCCCCAGCGCGTGCGCTGAAACAGCAGCCAGAGAATGCCGAGCACGACGGGTCCGAGCACGATCAGGAATAGGTCATAGCTCGGAATGTTCTGGCCGAAAAAATCGATCGCGCCCTTGAAGCCGGGCGCGCGGCGGCCGACGAGGTCGTCGGGTCCCCAGATCAGCACCACGAGATCTTCGACCATCAGGGTCAGGCCAAACGTCGCGAGCAGCTGGAACAATTCGGGCGCATGATAAATGCGCCGGAGCAGCACCATCTCGACGATGATGCCGATCATCGCCACCGCCAGCGCCGCCAGCACGATCCCGCCCCAGAAGCCGAACGCACCCGACAGTCGCTCGGTGAGCGTGAAGGCGATGTAGGCGCCGATCATGTAGAAGGCGCCATGCGCGAAATTCACGATCCGCGTCACGCCGAAGATAATCGACAGGCCCGAGGCCACCAAGAATAGCGACGCTGCGCTGGCGAGACCGGTCAGAAACTGTGCGACGTAAAAGGCCATCGGCGGTCCGGGTAGAGGTTGAGGTCACCTCTCCCCACGAAGAGCGGGGAGAGGGAGGGGAAAGATAATCAATCCTTCGGCCGCAGCTTCTCGACCTCGGCATCGGTGGGCAGATAGTCCGCGCCCTTCTTGTAGGACGAATCCACCATCACACCCTTGCCATCCTTCAGCGCGGTCTTGCCGACATAGGCACCGAGCGTCGATTGATGGTCGATCTTGCGGAAGGTGATCTCGCCGAAAGGCGATGGCATCGACAGGCCTTCGGCCGCGGCGATCAGCTTCTCCGGATCGGTCGAGCCGGCCTTCGCCAGGATTGCCGCTGCCGACTTGATGGTCTGATAACCGACGATCGAGCCGAGGCGCGGATAGTCGTTGTACTTGGCCTGGTAGGCCTTCAGGAACGCGTCGTGCTCTGGCGTCTTGATCGAGTACCAGGGATAGCCGGTGACGATCCAACCCTCCGGCGTCTCCTCCTTGAGCGGATCGAGATATTCCGGTTCGCCGGTCAGGAAGGAGACGACCTCCCGCCCCTTGAACAGGCCGCGGGTGTTGCCTTCGCGCACGAGCTTGACGAGGTCGGCGCCGAAGGTGACGTTGAGGATGGCTTCCGGATTGGCGGCGGCAACCGCCTGCACCACCGGACCTGCGTCGATCTTGCCCTGCGGCGGCCACTGTTCGTCGACCCACTGGATGTCCGGGCGCTTTTCCGACATCAGCTTCTTGAACACCGCGACGGCCGATTGGCCGTATTCGTAGTTCGGCGCGATCGTCGCCCAGCGTTTCGCCGGCAGCTTGCTGGCTGCCTCCACCAGCATCGCCGCCTGCATGTAGTTGGAGGGACGCAGGCGGAAGGTGTATTTGTTGCCCTTCGACCAGGTGATCGCGTCGGTCAGCGGCTCGGCCGCGAGGAAGAACACCTTCTTCTGGTTGGCGAAGTCGCTGACGGCGAGGCCGATGTTCGACAGGAACGTGCCCGCGAGCATCGCAACGCCCTCGCTCGAGACGAGCTCATTCGCAGCGGTCTGCGCATCCGCCGGCTTGCCGCCATCGTCCTTGGAGATGACGACGAGCTTCTTGCCGTTGATGCCACCGGCCGCGTTGATCTCCTCGGTGGCGAGCTGCCATCCCTTGCGATAAGGCTCGGTGAAGGCCGGCAACAGCGAATAGCTGTTGATCTCGCCGATCTTGATGTCCTGCGCCAGGGCCGAATGGGCCATGCCGCCGGCCAGAAGCGCGAAGGCCGCGCCGACAAAAACGTTTCTTGCTCGCATCCCAACCTCCAGTTTTGAACTTCTCTGCCTTTCGCAAACGATCTGATCGGAGAACCCGTGCCCGGTTCTCCGGACGCGCTATCTCAAACCGTCTTCGCCCTTGATCTCCGCAACCGTCAGCCCGCCGACGCGCGGCAGTGGACGGCCGCTGTCGGTGACGGCAACCGCGACCATGATTTCATTGGCCCGCGGTGCATCGTTGATCTGTACCTCCATGCCGTCGAAATGGCTGCGTACGAAAGCCGCGTCCTTGTGCCCCAGAGGGATATCGAGCGTCGTGCCCGGGCCGCTGCGTTTTTTCGACGACGGGATCAGCGCCGCGCCCTTGCCCAGCACTTTTCGCACCGGCGCACCCATCTTCGGATGAAGAATGGCGGCGGCGTGCTCCAGCTCGCCGTTCTCGCCGACGGCGGCGGCCTTGCCATAGCTCTGCACCTTTGCGCCATCGATCCCGAGCGCCGCCACCGCGCGCTTCGATAGCAGCTCGCCCAGCTCCTCGCCAATCGCGACGAGCGGCGAAAGGTCTTCGACATATTTCCCCGCAAAGGGATTCTCGATCACGGCGATCGCCGCGGCGCGCCGCGTCGGCGGCGACACCTGACGTCCCATCTCCATCTGGGTCTCTTCGAGGACGGTGACGATCTTGCGGATGATCGCGTTCATGATTGTTTCCTCAAGTAACTTCCCTGTTCAGGCATGAACCGCAGTCTCCAGCATAGGCGGGCGCGATCGTTGCCGTTCGATATCTTTTGGTCCGATGACAAGCATATCACCACAAAGCTGCAATACGGCACCCTCGATCAATTCGCGATCGAATAAATGCCGTGCACATTCCGCGCCAGATTCGAGCGCGGCCGCGATCTCATTGTGCGACAACTTGCCGACCTCGCGGGTGACAAGACGGGCCCCGAGATCGCTGTCAGGCTGAAGCTCGTTGGCGGGCTTGCGGATGATGGCCGGATGTCTCGGCAGATCCACCGCGTTGGCGATGATCGTGGCCGCCGCATCGGCCTGCGATGCCGTTGCAGCCAACACCGTCACCGCGTCGGCGATGCCGAGCGAAAAACTACGACCGTGGCGTCCGCTGGTCGCGATTCCGCGTACAGGGTCGGCCGAATCGACCCTCATGGTCCGCATCACGCCGGAGCCATCAGGGCGATCCATCAGACCGACAGAGAAATGCTCGCCTTCGCCAAGATGAAGCGCGAGGTCGCCGCCATTGTTGACGTAGGCTTGATTGAGTGTCGCGGCTCCGAGCATTGCGCCAAGGATCTCCTCCGCCACACTGCCAGCAACGGCGGCCATCGGCGTGACGAAGCAATCAGCCGCGTAGGGCGACACAGCGGCATGCATCCGCCGCGCGACCACGCCCTTCAGCGAAGTCCGCTCCTCAGCGGCCGTCCGCAGCTCCGGCAGTTCCGCGCAGAGCTCATCCAACAATCCGGTGAACCGCCACGCTGCAGCCTCATAGGCCGCGCGCACCTCGTCCGCAGGCCCCCTCGCCTCCACGATCAAATCAATCGGTCCATCCTGCAAATGCAGCCGCCGGCCGTCAGACAGGAATGCGATTTGCGGGCGCCGTGTCATGCCCGACGTCCCGGGATCGGGTTCTGCCAGGGCAATTGACGGACGTCGTCACCGCTCTGCACTTCGGAAAGCGGCTTCACATGATCCATGTGACCGCCGAGCGCGGCATAGTCCGACAGCATCATGGTGAACTCGATTGGCGCGACCAGCGCCGGCGTCGGCACGTAGCCAAACGCACCCGCCGGCATCTGCGTCACGTCGACCATGTAGGTGATGCCTCCGCCGGGC
The DNA here is from genome assembly GCF_023074095.1 of Bradyrhizobium sp. 137. Lineage (NCBI taxonomy): Bacteria > Pseudomonadati > Pseudomonadota > Alphaproteobacteria > Hyphomicrobiales > Nitrobacteraceae > Bradyrhizobium > Bradyrhizobium sp. 137. The sequence goes on along the minus strand of NZ_JADPKU010000129.1, from coordinate 61,253 downwards.
CAGACATAGACCGGCGCGCCGCCGCTGGTGACGCGCGTCAGTGCGTCCTTAACCGAGCGCGTCAGCCGCACCGGATTGTCGGTGACGCCGGCGCGCAACGAGCCGCCGGCACCCGCCATGAACAGCACCGTGCAGAGTGCCGGCTCGCAATTCTCCTGGATGCGCTCGACCGAAAACTTCAGGTCATCAGGCATCTCGGTCTCGACCGGCTTCAAAGCCTCGTCGAGGACATAATAGGACGAATGCTCGCCGGTGGTGGAGACCATCAGCATGGTCAGACCGGGCTTGGCTTGCTTGGCATCAAACGGCCCGAGAATCGAGAGCGGATCCGAGATGTTGGTGCCCCCCCAGCCCGTGCCGGGCTCGGCGACCTGGAAATAGCGGCCGGGCGTCGAACGCCGGCCCTTCATCTTGATGCCGGTATCGGCGATGTCGAGCAGCTTGCCGGCCTGATGTTCCGACAGCACGCCAGTGATGTGGTCATCGACCACGACGACCTCGTCGACCTTGCCATGCCACTGCTTGGCGAACATGCCGATCGTCGCCGAGCCGCAGCCGACCCGCATGCGCTCTTCCTTCACGCCGTTGACGATCGGCGGCTGGCCGGCCTGCACCACCACGGTCGCGCCGCCGTCGATGGTGAGCTCGACCGCCTTGCAATTGGCGAGATCCATCAGCGTGTCGCAGGTGACGCGCCCCTCTTTCTTGGAGCCGCCAGTGAGATGATGCACGCCGCCGAGCGAGAGCATCTGCGAGCCGTATTCGCTGGTGGTGACGTGGCCCACCGCCTCGCCTTGCGCGCGAACGGTCGCGGTCTCCGGCCCGAGATAGCGATCGGTGTCGATCTTCACCTTGACGCCGCAATAGGAGAAGATGCCCTCGGTGACCACAGTCACCATGTCGACGCCGTCGACCTCCGCGGAGACGATGAATGGCGCCGGCTTGTAGTCGGGATAGGTCGTGCCCGCGCCGATCGCCGTCACAAAGGTTGAAGGCTCGTGGACGATCTTGCCGTCCCAGTCTTCGGTCCGGCTGAACGGCACCAGCTTGCCGCCATGCGAGACGGTGCGCTCCAGGATCACGTGCGGATCGACGCGAACGAGCTTGCCGTCGTGGTTAGCGTAGCGGTCGCAAGCTCCCGCCGCACCCGGCTTGATATAACACATCACCGGACAGGCATCGCAGCGTATCTTGTCGATGGCAGCGCTCGTCGTTTCCATCACCATGTCAGAGCCAGCAGACACCGCGGTTATCATTCGTATACGAACGATGTTGCGCGCGGTCCCGATGGCTGTCAAGCGGCGGTGCGGCGCAAAAGGTGCACCTGCCGCATAAAAGCTCATATGCCTATCCGCCCTGTCCACAAAGGAGGCAGTCGCGCTGCAGTGCGGCATGACGGCTTGCACGTTTGTGTACAAACGGTATCGTCGCGACTTACAAATCGCGTGTTTACAGGGCTTGGGAACGAGGATGATGCAGACACCGATCCGCCTCACCGTGAACGGCAGGATCCACGAGGTCACTGCGGCGCGAGACACGCCGCTGCTCTACGTGCTGCGCAACGACCTCGCGCTCAACGGGCCGAAATATGGCTGCGGCCTCGGTGAATGCGGCACCTGTACTGTCCTGATCGACGGGGCCGCGGCACGCTCCTGCGTGATTCCCGTGAGTGGCTGCGATGGCCGCGACATCGTGACGCTCGAAGGCTTGGGCACGCGCGACAAGCCGGACATCGTGCAGCAGGCCTTCATCGACGAGCAGGCCGCGCAATGCGGCTACTGCCTCAACGGCATGATCATGACCACCAAGGCGCTGCTCGCGGTCAATCCGCGGCCGACCGAACAGCAAGCGCTGGCGGCACTGCGCTACAATCTCTGCCGCTGCGGCACGCATGTCGAAATCCTGCGCGCGGTGATGCGCGCCTCCGGCCAGCTCACCGAGGCCGCTGATTGATGGTCTCCTCCCATTCGAACGGAGCTGAGCGGCCATCCGGTTCGCTCGTCGTCTTGCGCACCGTGGACGAGGTCACAACCGAGACCTATGTCCGCATCACCGCGGACGGTTCGATCACAGCCTATAACGGCCATGTCGATCTCGGCACCGGCATCCGCACGGCGCTCGGCCAGATCGTCGCCGAAGAGTTGGACGTGTCCTTTGCGCGCGTCGTCATCGTGCTCGGCGATACCGCACTGGTGCCGAACCAGGGCGCGACGATCGCGAGCGAGACGATCCAGATCACGGCTGTGCCCTTGCGCAAGGCCGCAGCCCAGGCGCGGCACTTCTTGATCGCACGCGCGGCCGAGCGGCTCGAACTGCCGGCGGCCGAGCTTAAGATCGACGACGGTCTCGTGCGCGGGCCCGACAATCGCTGCGTCAGCTATGGCGAACTGATCGGCGGCGAGACGATCAGCCTGGAGCTTGCCGATGACGTCGTCGTCAAGGCGGTTGGCGATTATGCCATCGTCGGCCAGTCGGTGCCGCGGGTCGACCTGCCGGCCAAGGCCACGGGCGAGCTAACTTTCGTGCACGACATCCGCGTGCCCGGCATGCTGCACGGCCGCGTGGTGCGTCCGCCCTATGCCGGCGTCGATGCCGGTCCGTTCGTCGGCACCAGCCTGATCGCCCTCGACGAGGCGTCGGTGCGCGACATTCCCGGATTGGTTGCCGTCGTGCGCATCGGTGATTTCGTCGGCGTGGTCGCCGAGCGCGAGGAGAATGCGATCCGGGCGGCAGAGCAGCTCAAGGTGAGCTGGAAGCCGACACCCGCGCTGACCGATCTCGCTGATGTCGAGAGCGCGCTGCGCGCCAATCCATCGACGCCGCGCACGCTGATCGACAAGGGCGACGTCGACGCGGCGATATCGGGCGCGGCCAAGCCGATGCAGCGCACTTATGTCTGGCCGTATCAGATGCACGCCTCGATCGGCCCGTCCTGCGCGGTCGCCGACTTCCAGGATGGCAACATCCGCGTCTGGTCCGGCACGCAGAACCCGCACGTGCTGCGCAGCGATCTGGCGCTGCTGATCGAGCGTCCGGAGAGCGAGATCGAGGTGATCCGGCTGGAGGCCGCCGGCTGCTATGGCCGCAACTGCGCCGATGACGTCACGGCGGACGCCCTGCTGCTGTCGCGCGCGGTCGGCCGGGCCGTGCGCGTGCAGTTGACGCGCGAGCAGGAGCACGCCTGGGAACCCAAGGGCACCGCGCAGCTCATCGACGTCAATGGCGGCCTCGACGCCGGCGGCGGCATCGCTGCCTACGATCTCGCCACGCGCTACCCCTCGAACGCCGCGCCGACCCTGGCGCTGCTGCTGACCGGGCGGATCTCGCCCGAGCCCGCCGTGCTCCAGATGGGCGACCGCACCGCTATTCCGCCTTACGATTACGACCACATGCGCGTCGTCGCCCACGACATGCCGCCGATCGTGCGCGCGTCCTGGTTTCGCGGCGTCTCGGCGCTGCCGAACACCTTTGCACATGAATCCTATATCGATGAGGCCGCGACAGAGGCCGGCGTCGACCCGATCGAGTATCGCCTGCGCTACCTGAAGGATCAGCGCGCCGTTGACCTCGTCAATGCGGTCGCCGAGCGCGCAGGCTGGACGCCGCGACCGGTCCGCGAAGAGAAAGACGGCGAGATCGTGCACGGGCGTGGCTTTGCTTATGCGCTCTACGTCCACAGCAAGTTCCCCGGCTATGGCGCGGCGTGGTCGGCCTGGGTTGCAGACGTCGCGGTGAACAAAAGCACCGGCGACGTCAGCATCACGCGCGTGGTCGCCGGACAGGACTCCGGCCTGATGATCAATCCGGACGGCGTGCGTCACCAGATTCACGGCAACGTCATCCAGTCCACCAGCCGCGCGCTAATGGAGGAGGTCTCGTTCGAGCGCGGCGCGGTGGCAGCGCGCGAATGGGGGGCCTATCCGATCATCCCCTTCCCAGACGTGCCCAAGATCGACGTGCTGATGCTGCCGCGTCAGGACCAGCCGCCGCTCGGCGTCGGCGAATCTGCCTCAGTGCCGAGCGCGGCGGCGATCGCCAATGCGATCTTCGATGCCACCGGCGTGCGCTTTCGCGAGCCGCCATTCACGCCGGAACGCATTCTCAGGGGATTGCACGGCGATGCGGCGGCCGCGCCGCAGGCCCTGCCCGCGCCGGCCACCCCGCCGCCATCCCGCATCTGGGAGAATCCGTTCGCCCAACGCGCCGGTATCTTTGCGACGATCGCGGCCGTCTGCACCGCCGCGATCGGAGTCGGCGCGGCGCTGCTGCCGGGGCGCGCGATCGCACCCATCGCCCAACCCGACGCGTCGGTCTATTCCGCGGCAACGATCGCCCGCGGCGAACAACTCGCGGCGCTCGGCAATTGCGCGGAGTGCCATACGACGGTTCGAGGCGCGCTCAATGCCGGTGGCCGTGCGCTGGAAACGCCGTTCGGCACGATCTACTCGACCAACATCACGCCCGATGTCGAGACCGGCATCGGCGCCTGGTCCTACCCCGCCTTCGAGCGCGCGATGCGCGACGGGGTGCATCGCGACGGACGGCAGCTCTATCCTGCCTTCCCCTACACACATTTTTCGAAGACCAGCGAGGCCGACCTGCAGGCGCTCTATGCCTACCTGATGGCACAGCCTGCGGTGCGCGCGACACAGCCTGCCAACGCGCTCGCCTTCCCCTTCAATCTTCGGCCACTGCTCGCGGGATGGAACGCGCTGTTTCACGAGGCGGATGAATTCAAGCCCGATCCCGCGAAGTCTGAGCTTTGGAATCGCGGCGCCTATCTAGTCGAGAGTCTCGGCCATTGCAGCGCCTGCCATTCGCCGCGCAATGCACTCGGTGCCGAGCAGCGCCAGGCCTATCTCGCCGGAGGCTTTGCCGAAGGCTGGGAAGCTCCGGCCCTGACCTCGCTCTCCCGCGCACCTATTCCGTGGAACGAGGACGAACTCTTCGCTTACTTGCGCACTGGTCATTCGCGCTATCACGGCGTCGCGGCCGGCCCGATGGCGCCGATCGTCCGGGACCTCAAGGCCCTGTCCGATCAGGACATCCGCGCAATGGCGGTCTATCTCAATTCCTTCAATGACACCGCGAGCGACGGACAAATGCAAGACGCGCTCGCAACAAAACTCGAGAACGCGACGCAAGTCACTGTCGGCGCGTCCACGGGCGCGCGGCTCTATGTCGGCGCCTGCGCGGTCTGCCACGAGGTCGGCGGCCCGCCGCTGTTCGGCACCAGGCCCTCGCTCGCGCTCAACAGCAATCTGCATAGCGCGAGCTCGGACAATCTCGTGCAGGTGATCCTGCACGGCATTGCCGATCCGGTGTCGAGCGATCTCGGCTACATGCCCGCCTTCAAGGGCAGCCTGAGCGACGCGCAGGTCGAGGAGCTCGTCACCTTTCTGCGCAAGCAGTTCGCACCGGAGAAGCCGGCCTGGACCGGCGTGCGCGAGACGATCGCGCGCGCACGCGCATCCGCAAATTAGGCGTGCTTTTTGATCTCCACCGGCGGCGTGCCATGCGTGTGGAACGACTCGATCGTCTTCAGGCCCCAGGCCTGGCCCTTCTTGCGCTCCTCCTCGGTCCACACGATCGGCTTCCAGTCCGGCGCGAGGATGAGACGCGCGCCGGCGTTGGCGACCTCGACGCGGTTGCCGCCAGGCTCATAGACGTAGAGGAAGAAGGTCTGCTGGATCGCGTGCTTGTGCGGGCCAGTCTCGATGTGCACGCCGTTCTCCAGGAAAATGTCTGCAGCGCGCAAAATCTCCTCGCGGCTGTCGAGCGCGTAGGTGACGTGATGGAAGCGGCCGGGCGTGCCTGAATGGTCGAGCGAATAGGCGAAGTCGTAGCTCTTGTTCGACATCGTCAGCCACATCGCGGCTTCACGACCGTCGTTCAGCACGATCTGCTCGGTGAGACGGCAGCCGAGATAGTTCTCGAAGAACTCGCGGTTGGCCTTGATGTCGACGGCGAGGCAGTTGAGATGGTCGAGCCGGCGCACGTTGACGCCGCGGGCCGGAAAGCGCTGGGCCTGGTTCTTCAGTGCGGGCTTCAGCTCCGGCGGCGCCTGATACCATTCGGTCTCGTAATAGAGTTCGACGATGTGTCCATCAGGATCACGGCAGCGGAAGGTCGGCCCCTGCCCCATATCGCCGTCGATCCAGCCGATATCGAAGCCGGAGCCTTTCAGCGCGGCGACTCGGCGTTCCAAGGCCTGCTGACTGCGCGCGCGCAACGCCATGTGCTCCATGCCCGAGGTCTTCGAGGCCGTGAGCTTGAGCGAATAGCGCTCGTAATCGTCCCAACCGCGCAAGTAGACCGACTCGCCGTTCTGCCCGCTCACGGTCATGCCCATGACATCGACGAAGAACTTCAGGCTTTCATCAGGCTTCGGCGTCAAGAGCTCCATGTGGCCGAGATGGGCGAGATCGAGGATCGGTTCGGGCTGCATGCTTCCCTCCAAACGTCGCCGTCAGCGTTGGCTGCGATCCGCAGGACCGAATCCCGCAATCGGGCGTGAGACTGCGATGCGCCCACGCCATGGCGGACACTGAAGCCGTCGGTTCATTTGTACTAATGTACAAATCATTAGGTCTCGTCAACAAACCAAACATCTTCCAACGGGAGGGCGCGCCGCTCCCGGGAACAATTACTCCCGAACGGCGGAACCCTGACTGCCTCCAATGGTAAAGCCTTCCTTAACCGCCTTCGGCTCTCCTGAACCTCCCAATGTAGCTTTTTCCTGCCATTTCTTCTCTCAACGCGGATAGGAAGCCACCTTTCGGCCGGATTGCGGCGGATTTAACGAAGCGGCCGCGCCTGCGGCTTAACCGTTTGTGCAGCGACGGCTGCGCATAGTCCGGACCAAACCCGTTGCTCTTGCCAGGTTCATTCATTGTGACATCCTTTGGACGCGTGATTTCGGTTCGCGGATCGCTCGCCCGGGTCGGGCTTCTGGCGGAAAGCCGGATGCCGGTCTCGGAGGTTCGGGCGACCGTCGGCCGCTTCGTCAGTATCCGCTGCGCAAACTCGGTTATCGTCGCAATGATCACCGAGGTCTCCTGCGAAAACCTGTCGGCTAGCGACAATTACATTGCGATTGCCTCGGTCGACCTGCTTGGTGAGATCCTCAACGCCACCGACAAGCCGAAATTCCAGCGAGGCGTCACCAATTATCCAACCATCGGCGATGCCGTCGACCTGATCACGAGCCAGGAGTTGCGCACGATCTACGCGCCGATCGGGTCGGACCAGATCAATGTCGGCTTCCTCCAGCAGGACCGCTCGGTCGTCGCCTATGTCGACGTCGAGGAAATGCTGTCCAAGCACTTCGCGGTGCTGGGATCGACCGGCGTCGGCAAATCGACCGGCGTCTCGCTGCTGCTGAACGAGATCCTGAAGGCGCGTCCGAACCTGCGCATCTTCCTGCTCGACGTGCACAACGAATATGGCCGCTGCTTCGGCGATCGCGCGCTAGTGCTCAATCCGCGGAATCTAAAGCTGCCGTTCTGGCTGTTCAACTTCGAGGAAATCGTCGACGTGCTGTTCGGCGGCCGCGCGGGCGTGCCTGAGGAGCTCGACATTCTCGCCGAGGTGATCCCGATCGCGAAGGGCGTCTATACCCAGTACCAGAACGCCGACCGCATCGGTCTCAAGCGCATCGATCCCAAGCAGGTCGGCTACACCGCCGACACGCCAGTGCCGTATCGCCTGGTTGACTTGATCTCGCTGATCGACGAGCGCATGGGCAAGCTCGAGAACCGCTCGTCGCGCATCATCTATCACAAACTGATCTCGCGCATCGAGGCCGTCCGCAACGACCCGCGCTACGCCTTCATGTTCGACAACGCCAATGTTGGCGGCGACACCATGGCCGAGGTGATCAGCCATTTGTTCCGCCTGCCGGCCAACGGCAAACCGATGACGGTGATGCAGCTCGCCGGCTTCCCGGCCGAGGTCATCGATTCCGTCGTCTCGGTGCTTTGCCGCATGGCTTTCGACTTCGGCCTGTGGAGCGACGGCGTCTCGCCGCTGCTGTTCGTGTGCGAGGAAGCGCATCGCTACGCCTCCGCCGACCGCAACATCGGCTTCGGGCCGACCCGCAAGGCTGTTTCGCGCATTGCTAAAGAGGGCCGCAAATACGGCGTCTATCTCGGCCTCATCACCCAGCGCCCGGCCGAGCTCGACGCCACCATCATCTCCCAGTGCAACACGCTGTTCACGATGCGTCTCGCCAACGAGCGCGACCAAGCGCTGCTCCGCGCCGCCGTGTCGGACGCGGCCGCCAACCTGTTGTCCTTCGTGCCCTCGCTCGGCACCCGCGAAGTGCTGGCGTTCGGGGAAGGCGTCGCCCTGCCGACGCGGCTGCGCTTCAAGGAGGTGCCGCCGCATCAATTGCCGCGCGGCGAAGCCACCATCAGCAGCGTGCCCTCGGTCACCTCCGGTCACGACATGCATTTCGTCAGCGCCGTGCTCGAACGCTGGCGCGGCGCCACCTCGCAGCGCGACGTGCCAAACGATCCACTGTTCTCGGCCCCTCCCGCCAAGACGTTGTCCAGCCTCGAAGCGCCGATGCTGCAACCGTCGATGGGCCTCGATCCCGACCGCTTCTCGCTGCTGAAGAAGCCGTTGAGGTAAGGCCGCGCGTGTCCCGGACGCGCTACAGCGTGCAACGCTGCTGCGCAGGGCCGGGACCCACGCCACACGCACCGCACTCTCGGAAAGATGGGCCCCGGCTCTGCAGGGCACCGCTGGACAAGCGCTGCGCTGCGTCCGGGGCGCGCCCCACGGAATATGCAGCACGTTGAGACGGCCGCCCGCATCGACTATGTTTGCCGCCCCCAAGCCGGAGTCCGTGCAAATGACAAAGCCCGCGCAACGCTTCCCCGCCCCCGCCCTCGACACGCTGCCGGACGACATCCGCACGCGGCTCCTCGCCGTGCAGGAGAAGAGCGGCTTCGTGCCGAACGTGTTCTTGACGCTGGCCTATCGTCCCGACGAGTTTCGCGCCTTCTTCGCTTATCACGATGCACTGATGGAGAAGGACGGCGGCCTCACCACGGCCGAGCGCGAGATGATCGTGGTCGCGACCTCGGCGGCCAACCAATGCCAATATTGCGTGATCGCGCATGGCGCGATCCTGCGCATTCGAGCCAAGAATCCGCTCATCGCGGACCAGATCGCGATTAATTACCGCAAGGCCGACATCACGCCGCGGCAGAAGGCGATGCTCGAATTCGCGATGAAGGTCTCGGCCGAGGCGCAGCGGATTTCAGAGGACGATTTCGCAGCACTCGCGCCGCACGGCTTCAGCGACGACGACATCTGGGACATCGCTGCGATCTCCGCCTTCTTCGCACTTTCGAATCGGCTGGCGAATTTCACGGGCATGCGCCCGAACGAGGAGTTCTATCTGATGGGACGACTGCCGAAGAAGTGATCGACAGGCAATGACCGAGCTCGACTGGCCCGAAATCGTGCTGCGTCTCGGCAGCGCCACGCTTGCCGGCGGAGCGATCGGCCTGAACCGCGATCTGCAAGGTAAGCCGATCGGACTGAAGACGCTCGGCATCGTCGGGCTCTCCACCGCGGCCGTCGTGCTGCTCGCGGTCGAGTTCGCCGAGCCCGGCAGAATCACCGATGCGGCGAGCCGGGTGATCCAGGGCATCCTGACCGGGATCGGCTTCCTCGGTGCCGGCGTCATTGTCCACGAGAGCAAAGGTTTTCGCGTGAGCGGCCTGACCAGTGCGGCTTGCACGTTCCTCGCTGCCTGTCTGGGCATCGTCTGCGGCACCGGACAATGGAAGATCGTCGCAGCCGCGCTGGCGTTCGCCTTCGTTCTGCTGACGGTCGGCCGCCGCGTCGAGCGCTGGCTGCACCGGATGCTCGGTGGCCAGGAGGAACTGCTGCATGAAACAGCCTCCGAGCAGAAGCCTGAAAGCAGCGTTTAGGCGCTTTCGGCTCGCCGTGCGCTCGCCGCGCGCTCACCTTCCGCCGCAGGGTCCAGCGACTCCGTACGAGCAGGGGTCGCGGTGATGCATTGCGTGCGGCTACGAAGCGCTATGCCGCTAGCGCTTTGCCATCAACTCGAGTGCCGGAGCAAAGCGCTCGGCAAACGTCAACGTCAATGTCTTGGCATGGTGAACTGCCGCAAACGAGGCCGAAACCCCCGCTGACGCAAGGGCGAGCAGGGCAACAGCGAAAACCAGACGGCGCATTCTTGCCTCCCGTGTGAGCCCGATTGCCCCAAAGGATGGGACGGCTCTATTTCAGGACCGCTTCATGCGGGCGGAAAATGATTTCGCTCAAGAGGCTGTGATGAGGTCGGATTGCGGTGCAGTATCCATGTGCCCCTAATCCTCGTCCGCCGGCCCGCACCAGCCGGGCAGATAGATCGCATCCTTGCTTCTAGCCGAGGACATGGCCTTCTCGAGCGCCTTGTCGAAATCGGCATCGACCAGCTTGCGCGAGAGTTTTCGGCGCAGATAGTCGGCCCACAGGAATTCGGAGAATGGCGTCGTATCCTTGGCGAAGCCGCCGATGCGGCGGAGCTCGCCGGCGAGGCTGCGGAACGGGTCATCCTTGAGGTCGGCCACCGATTTCGGCAGGTCCCGGAACGGCCGCCTTTCGCCCTTGGCGTCGTAGGGATAGACCCAGCGCTTGTTGTCCAGGACGCCCCAGAACGCCTCGCGCTCGACCATTCTGAGGTCGCCGACGATGGTGACCAGCACCTCCTTGATGCCCTCGTCGTGCAATGCGCGGCCGAGATGATGATGATCGATCACGTAATAGCGCTGGTCCGGGCCGTAGACGACGGGGATCATGTGCTTGCCGAGCAGGTCGGCCTGCTTCTTCTTGTCGTGCTCGCGCCAGCGCTTGCGCTTCTCCTTGACCTCGCGCATGCCGACCGTCATCTGCGTCGGCCGCAGCGACAGGATGGGGACCGGGTGCACTCTCGGCTCGCGCGTATTTGTCATCTCGAACGGTCTCTCACTTGGTTGCGATTGGCGGAACAGGTTCCCTGGACTATGCCATCGCCCCAGCGACGGCAAAGGCGTTGGGCTGCACGCGCAGATCACAAGCCGATGTGGACGAGAGCACGCGTGAGTTCCCCGGCCAATATTGCAACGCAACCGCATATTCTTGACCACTTTACGGCCGGCTCGTGACGCTTGGCGGCGCGCTATGCAAAATAGTGCGAATAGGAAATGCATCTGGGCGTTGAGAAGATTTTCTGCAACGCGCTCATCACGTATGCTATTTAAAAATCGCTGCTTCGGAGTGATCCCCTGCCCTATGAAAAGCCAGCGGCCCATAAGCTCTGATGACGAGCACCGGGTGCTCCAATTCAGGCCGCGCACCTCGCCTTCCGCCATGGTTCGCCGGGGCAGCGGCACCGTGCAGTCATTGCGCGCGGCGCCGGAGCCGCTCGACCTATCGCGCTACGAGCAGCCCCGCACCGGACCGGACGATTTCCGCCACCGCATGCTCGCCAATATCGCGGCGCTCGCCTTCACCATCGCGCTGACCGCGATCGGGATTTGGCTCGCCGTGAGTATTGCCGACCTGCGCCGGACTCAGGATTGCGTGCTGATGGGCCGCCGCGACTGCGTCAAGATCACGACGCCGCACATCTAGGCGCGCCTTGCCGGCGGTCCCTCACTGGACGGCCCGTGGCGGGCATCCCCAGCCCTGTCTCCGCGCCTGGCCGGCTCCATTGAACTCAGGGCGGCGCTCCGATATACGGGCTTTCGACCCGGCCAGAGAGGGGTTTGAGGGCGTCATCAGGGGCGCGATGCCCACCCACCGTGCCACTCTGGAATCTGACAAATACCTGCAATATATCAAAGGCTTAGTGATGTCTTCCACATTCGATCAGGTCGCCACGATCATCGCTGAAACCTGCGACATCCCGCGCGACACGATCACGCCGGATAGCCATGCCATAGATGATCTCGGCATCGACAGCCTCGATTTTCTTGATATCGCGTTCGCGATCGACAAGCAGTTCGGCATCAAGCTGCCGCTTGAAAAGTGGACCCAGGAGGTCAACGACGGCAAGGCGACCACCGAGCAGTATTTCGTGCTGAAGAACCTGTGCGCGCGCATCGACGAGCTCGTCGCGGCCAAGGGCGCGGGCGCCTAAGCGCGCGGCCATGCAACTCGAATACTTCCACATGATCGATCGGATCGTCGACTTAAACGTCGACGAGAAGACGATTGTCGTCGAGGCCCAGGTTCCGAACGCAAGCACCATCTTCGAGGGACACTTCCCGGGCTATCCGCTGATGCCCGGCGTGCTCCTGATCGAATCGATGGCGCAGGCTTCGGGCTGGCTTCAGCTCGGCGTGCTGAAGTTCGAGCGCATGCCGATCCTCGCCGCCGTGAAGGAGGCCAAGGTCCGCGGCTCGGTCTACCCCGGTGATGTCATGAGCATCGAGGCGACCCTGTCCCATCAAGGCTCGGGTTACGCGGTCACCGAAGCCAAGATCCGGGTCGGCGGCAAGCTGCGCGCGAATTCGACGCTCACCTTCACGCAGATTCCCTTTCCCAATGCGGATATGCGCGGACACATGGACGCAATCGCCAAACGCGTCGGCTTTCCGCAACAGGCCGTTTCGCCATGACCGACACCTTCGCGACGAAGCCCGCCCAGACGGAAGTCTGGATCACCGGCATTGGACTTGCCACCTCGCTCGGCGAGGGGCTCGACGCCAACTGGGCTGCGCTCCAGGAGAAGCGCATCAATGTCGACGAGAAGGGCTTTGCGCCCTACATCGTGCATCCCTTGATGCCGGTCTCTTTCGACAGCCAGATTCCGAAGAAGGGCGACCAGCGCCAGATGGAAGCCTGGCAGCGTATTGGCACCTATGCCGCGGGCCTGGCGCTCGATTCCGCCGGGATCAAGGGCAACAAGGATATCCTGTCGAAGATTGACATGGTGGTGGCCGCAGGCGGCGGCGAGCGCGATCTCAACGTCGACACCGGTGTGCTCACGGCCGAGGCCAAGGGCGCCAACGCCCCCGGCTTCCTCAACGAACGGCTGATGAGCGACCTGCGGCCGACGTTGTTCCTGGCCCAGCTCTCCAACCTGCTCGCCGGCAACATCGCCATCGTCCATGGTCTCGGCGGCACTTCGCGCACCTTCATGGGCGAAGAGGTCGCGGGCGCGGACGCCGCCCGCATTGCGCTCGCGCGCATCGCCTCGGGTGAGAGCGACATTGCGCTGGTCGGTGGCTCGCACAATGGCGAACGCAAGGACCTGATGGTCCTCTACGAATTCGGCGACTTCAACCTGAAGGACAAGTTCGCTCCGGTGTGGGCGCGCAAGGACCGTCCCGGCTTCGCGCTCGGTTCGGCCGGCGCCTTCCTGGTACTGGAGTCGAAGGCGCATGCAGAGGCGCGCGGCGCAAAGCCGTTCGCCAAGCTCACCAGCGTCGTCGCCGACCTTGCCCGCCGCAAGCAGCCTGGCGACATGGCCTCGACGCTGGAGAAGCTTTGGGAAAAGCTGCCCAAGCGCGAGGGCAAGGCCGCGATCATATCAGGCGCGACCGGCGCCGAGCCCGCGACCTCGGAAGAGCGCAGCTTCCTGAGGGGCCATGCGGATCTGCCGGTGCGCTCGACCGGCACCATGTTCGGCCACACCATGGAAACGCAATTCCCGCTCGGAATTGCCCTGGCCGCACTGTCGATCTCGCGCGGTGCATTGTTCCCGCCGAATGATTCCACCGGGACCGAGATTGAAATGCAGGGCGCGCCCACCCAGATCGTGGTGATAGGGGCCGGACACTGGCGCGGCGAAGGCATGGCGCTGATCGAGGCAGTGAGCTAGCTCAGGGGGTCGAAATGACTGCACCACGCGACAAATTCGGCCGTCCCGTCGTCGTCGTCACCGGCATGGGCATCATGACCTCGCTCGGCGCCGGCAAGGCCGACAATTGGGCGAAGCTGGTCGCCGGCGAATCCGGCATCCGCACTATCACGCGTTTTCCGGTCGACGGCCTGAAGACCACGATGGCTGGTACGGTGGATTTCGTCAGCGTCGATCCGTTCTCCTCCACCGGCCTCTCCGAGCGGATGGCGGAGCTGGTGACGGAGGAAGCGCTCGAGCAGGCCGGCATCGGCGCCAAGGAGGATTTCCCCGGTCCCCTCTTCCTCGCAGTCGCGCCGGTCGAGGTCGAATGGCCGCAGCGGCGCGAGCTTGGCCGCGCCGTCGGAAAGACCGACTTCAACTACGACGACCTCCTGCGCATCTCCGGCGGCGGCAAGTACAGCGACTATCATCACCGCTTCATGTTCGGCTCGGTCGCCGCGCATCTCGCCGAGACTTTCGGCACCAAGGGTTCGCCGATCTCACTATCGACGGCCTGCGCGTCGGGCGCGACCTCGATCCAGCTCGGCGTCGAGGCGATCCGGCGTGGCGAGACCGACGCTGCGCTGTGCGTCGCGACCGACGGTACCGTCAATCCGGAGGCGCTGGTGCGCTTCTCGCTACTCTCGGCGCTCTCGACCCAGAACGATCCGCCGCAGGCGGCCTCCCGCCCCTTCTCCAAGAACCGCGATGGCTTCGTCATGGCCGAAGGCGCCGGCGCGCTCGTGCTGGAAAGCTACAAGGCGGCGACCGCGCGCGGCGCAAAGATCCTCGGCGTGATCGCCGGCTGCGGCGAGCTCACCGATTCCTTCCATCGCACCCGCTCCTCGCCCGACGGCAAGCCGATCATCGGCTGCATGAACAAGACGCTGGCCGATGCCGGCATGACGCCGGACCAGATCGACCACATCAACGCGCACGGTACCGCGACGCCCGAAAACGACAAGATGGAGTTCAACACGACGTCGGCAGTGTTCGGCGAGCTCGCGCAGAAGATTCCGGTCACCTCTAATAAGTCGATGGTCGGCCACACCATCTCGGCCGCCGGTGCGGTCGAGGCGATCTTCTCGCTGCTCACGCTCGAGCATCAGCGTATCCCGCCGACGATCAACTACGAGACCCCGGATCCGACGATCCTGTTCGATGTCGTCGGCAACAAGGCCCGCGATGCCCGCGTCACCGCGGTGATGTCGAACTCGTTCGGCTTCGGTGGCCAGAACGCCTCGCTGATCCTGACCCGCGAACCGGCCTGACCGGACGCATGGCACTGCTGACTGCGAGCACGAAGGCCCGCGCGCGGGAGGCTGCCAAATCGCTCGGCGGCAGCTTGATCGGCGCCGCGACTGTCGGCTTGCTGCGCACCACGCGCTATTTCGATCCGGTCAAGACTTCGGACTTTTTCGCGCGCGTCGTAAAGCTCATCGGCCCGCGTCTGCGCGAGCATCGCATCGGCCGCGCCAACCTCACTGCGGCATTTCCGGAGAAGTCGCCAGAGGAGATCGAACAGATCCTGATGGGCGTCTGGGACAATCTCGGCCGCGTCGGCGCCGAGTTCGCCCATATCGACCATGTCTGGGACTACGACCGCGATCACCCCGAGAAGAGCCGGATCGAATTGTCGCCGCGCAGCATCGAGCTGTTCGACCAGATCCGCGACGATGGCAAGCCGGCGCTGATCTTCGCCGCGCATCTGGCCAATTGGGAATTGCCGGCGCTCGCCGCCGTCGCGCATGGGCTGGATACTGCGATCCTCTATCGCCGACCGAACATCGCCTCCGCCGACCGCATCATCCAGGAGATGCGCCAAGTCAACATGGGCACGTTGATCCCGGCAGGCCGCGACGCGCCGCTGCGGCTCGCGCAGGCGCTCAAGGACGGCAAGCACGTCGCGATGCTGATCGATCAATATCTGACGGCCGGCGTCGAGGTCACCTTCTTCGGCCGCAAGACCCGCGCCAACCCGATGCTGGCGCGCCTCTTGCGCCAGGTCGAGTGCCCGATCCACGGTGTGCGCATCATCCGCCTGCCCGACGGCCGCTTTCGCGGCGAGCTCACCGAAGAGATCAAGCCGGTGCGCGATGCCGACGGCAAGATCGACATCCAGGGCACGACCCAGGCGATCACGAGCGTGGTGGAAAGCTGGGTGCGCGAGCATCCGGAGCAATGGCTGTGGCTGCATAGAAGGTGGCGGTAGTTACGCCGCCATTGCGAGGAGCGAAGCGACGATTCAATCCAGAGTGCCTCCGCGGAGAGATTCTGGATTGCTTCGCTTCGCTCCTCGCAATGACGGGTGTGCTCCTCACCGCCCCGTCTTCACCTTGGTCCAGAGTCTATTGATGATGCGCTGCGTCGCCGGCTCGCGCGCGGTGATGACGAAGAGCTTCGAAAGCGTCGCCTCGTCCGGATAGATGTTCTTGTCGTTCAAAATCTTTGGGTTGACCAGTTTCTGGCTGGCGAGGTTGCCGTTGGCGTAGGACAGGAAGTCCGAGTTCTTGGCGGCAACATCGGGGCGGTAGAGATAGTTGATCAGCTCGTAGGCCTCCTTGACGTTCTTGGCATCCGCGAGGATCGCGAGATTGTCGAAGAACATCTGCGCACCCTCTTTCGGAATGGCATAGCCGATCTCGATGCCACTCTTGGCCTCCGCAGCGCGGGCGCGGGCCTGCATGATGTCGCCGGACCAGCCGACCACGAAGCAGATCTCGCCGGTAGCGAGCGCGCTTAAGTATTCGGAGGAGTGAAACTTGCGCACGGACGGGCGGACTTTTGCCACGACGTCGGCAGCCTTCTCCAGGTCCGCCTGGTTGGTCGAGTTCGGATCGAGCCCGAGATAATTCAGCGCTGCCGGAAAGATGTCGTCGGCGGAGTCGAGCATGTGCACCCCGCAGTCTTTGAACTTGGTCAAATTCTCGGGCTTGAAGACGATGTCCCAGCTGTCGATCTTCGCATCCGGCCCCAGGATCTGCTTCACCTTGGCGACATTGTAGCCGATGCCCGTCGTACCCCACATGTAGTTGGCGGCGTAGACATTGCCGGGATCATAGATCGCGAGGCGTTCGGTCACCACGGGCCAGGCGTTGGCCAAGTTAGGCAGCATCGACTTGTCGAGCTTCTGGAAAATATTGGCCTTGATCTGGCGCTGCAGGAAATAGGCGGTGGGCACCACGACGTCGTAGCCGGACTTGCCGGCCATCAGGCGCGTCTCCAGCGTCTCGTTGGCGTCGAAGGTGTCGTAGACCACCTTGATGCCGGTTTCCTTGGTGAAGTTCTCAAGGACCTCCGGCGCCATGTAGTTGGACCAGTTGTAGAAGTTGACGACCCGTTCCTCCGCACTTGCAGGGGCGGAGAGCAACGTCAGCGCTGCGGCAATTGCGAGAGCGAAGCAAAGCCTGAAGCGGCCGACGTTCGTCATCTTCTACCTCTTGCGCCCGCGCACCGCATCCGACAGCCGCTCGAGTGCTGTGTCGAGCGTCTCGTCCTTCTTGGCAAAGCAGAAGCGCACCACCGAGGTCACCGGGTCCTGCTCGTAGAAGGCCGACACCGGGATCGCCGCCACCTTGTAGTCCTTCACAATCCGCCAGCAGAACTCGGTGTCGCTCTCGTTCAGCCCGAGCGGCGACAGATCGACCGTGAGGAAGTAGGTGCCTTGCGACCTCAGCACAGGAAAACCGAGGCTCTCCAGCCCTTTGGTGAGACGGTCGCGGCTCCGCGTCAGGTCCTTGCGCATCGACAGGAAGTAGTCGTCGGGCTTGCCGAGGCCGTAGGCGATGGCGGCCTGGAGGTTCGGCGCGGTGGTGAAGGTCAAGAACTGGTGCACCTTGGCGGCGACGCGCAAGAGCGGCGGCGCGGCGCAGACGAAGCCGATCTTCCACCCCGTCAACGAGAAGATTTTGCCGGCCGAGCCGACCTTGATCGTGCGCTCGCGCATGCCGGGGATGGTGATCAGCGGGATGTGCTTGTGCTCGTCGAAAGTGACGTGCTCCCAGACCTCGTCGCAGATCGCGATGACATCGAACTCCTGGCAGTAGCGCGCCAGCAGCTCGAGGTCCTCGCGCGGATACACCACCGCGGAGGGATTCAAAGGGTTGTTGAACAGCACCGCCTTGGTCTTTGAATTGAAGACGCTTTTCAGCATGTCCTCATTCAGCCGCCAGTGCGGCGGCTCGAGTCGGACGAGGCGCGGAGTGCCGCCCGCCTGTCGGATGATCGGCAGGTAGGAATCATAGACTGGCTGGAAGCAGACCACCTCGTCGCCGGGCTGAACCACCGCGAGAATTGCCGAGGTCAGCGCCTCGGTGCCCCCGGAGGTCACCATCACTTCGCTCATCGGATCGAGCTTGAGCCCGTGCCAGTGCCCGTAATGGGTTGCGATCGCCTGGCGCAGCTCGGGCAGGCCCATCATCGAGGGGTACTGGTTGTAGCCGTGCAGAGAGGCATCAGCCGCGGCCCGGCGGATGTCCTCGGGGCCGGGATCGTCAGGAAAACCCTGGCCGAGATTGATTGCGGCATTGTCGCGCGCGGCCTGCGACATCGCCTCGAAGATGGTGACGGGAAGGTCGGCGAAGACCTTGTTTAGCGACGAGCTCTTGGTCGTCATCGCGAGCTCAGCCGCCAACCTTGCTGGGAAGACCGGCCGCTTTCCAGCCCAGCATGCCGCCGGCCAGATGCTTGTCGTAAGGCAGGCCCGCCGCCTGCGCCGCGAGCGAGGCGGTCACCGAGCGCTTGCCCGATCGGCAGGCGAACACGACCTGCTTGCCTTCGGGATCCGGGATCGCCTTGGGATCGAAGGTCGAGAGCGGAACCACGACGCCGTAAGGATAGGCCTCGGCTTCGACCTCGTTCGGCTCGCGGACGTCGACCAGCAGATAGCGGCCTTCCGCGACACCTTTGGAGACCTCGTCCGGGGTCAGATCCTGTACCTGATTTGCCACATCATCCTCCAACGTCGCGCCTATTGGCCGGGGCACCCGGTCGGCGGCAACCTCGCCTCTCGGCCGACGAAAATCAAGCGCTACAATGGCTTGAGCTGAGCGGTGCAAGTTAAAGCTAAATCGCAGCGACTTGAAGCGCAGCGTTGGTTTGCCTGCCTAGATCGTGACCTGCGTTCCAACCTCGACCACGCGGCCAGAGGGGATCTGGAAATAGTCGGTGGCGTCGTTCGCCGAGCGGCTCAGCGAGATAAACAGCCGGTCCTGCCAGCGCGGCATACCGGAATGGGCCGCCGGCTTCAGCGCCCTCCGCGACAGGAAGAAGGAGGTCGACATGATATCGAACTGCCAGCCGAGCTTGCGCGCGATCGCCAGCGCCTTGGGCACGTTGGGCGATTCCATGAAGCCGAATTTCAGCGTCACCTTTGAGAAGGTCGGTGAGATCTGCTCCAGCCGCACCCGGTCGGCCGGGTCGATGCGCGGGGTCTGCGCGGTGTCGATAGTGAGAATGACGTTCTTCTCGTGCAGCACCTTGTAGTGCTTCAGACTATGCATCAGCGCCGTCGGCGCGCTGAGTGGGTCCGAGGTCAGGAACACGGCTGTGCCGGGCACCCGCTGCGGCGGCCTTTTCTCCAGCATCGCCACAAGGTCGGCGAGCGGGAATTCGAGCTTGCGCGACTTGTCGAACAGCAGCCGGCTGCCCCGCCGCCACGTGTACATCAGGATGATCATGAGCGCGCCGAGCGCCAGCGGCACCCAGCCGCCCTCGAACACCTTGAGCAGGTTCGCGGCGAGGAAGGTCAGGTCGAGAAACAGGAACGGCACGATGAGCGCTGCGGCGGCGAACGCAGACCACCGCCAGACCTTCCAGATCACGACGAAGCCCATCATCGCCGTGACCACCATGGTGCCGGTGACGGAGATGCCGTAGGCCGAGGCGAGCGCGCTGGAGGATCGGAACAGGAGTACCAGCAGCACCACCGCAACCAGCAGCAGCTGGTTGATGCGCGGGATGAAGATCTGGCCGGAATGGGCCTCTGACGTATGGCGAATTTCGAAGCGCGGCAGCAGTCCGAGCTGGATCGCCTGCCGCGTCAGCGAATAGGCGCCGGTGATGACGGCCTGGCTCGCGATCACGGTGGCCATGGTGGCAAGCACCACCATGCTGCCGCGAATAAAACCTTGCGGGAAGAGCTGGAAGAACGGACTCACGATCGCCCCGGGATCGCTGAGGACGAGCGCCCCCTGCCCTAGATAGTTCAGCGCGAGCGATGGTAGCACGATAGACAACCAGGCCGTTTGGATTGGCCGCTTGCCGAAATGGCCGAGGTCGGCATAGAGCGCCTCGGCACCGGTGACCGCCAGGAACACCGCGCCCAAGGTCACGAAGCCGATGACGCCATGCTGAAGCATGAATGACACGGCGTAGAGCGGATTCAGCGCGTACAGCACTTCCGGCTGCGCGATGATCGGATGGACCGCCGCCGCGGCGATCACCGCAAACCAGACGCACATGATCGGGCCGAAGAAGGCGGCGACCCGGGCGGTGCCGCGCGACTGCACGGCGAAGAGGCCGACCAGGATCGCCACAGTCAGCGGCACGATGTAGGGCTCGAACCGCAGCGTCACGTCTTTCATGCCTTCGATCGCCGACAGCACCGAAAGTGCGGGCGTGATCACGGCATCGCCGTAGAACAGGGCGCCGGAGATGATGCCGAGCAGGACGACGGTCGCTCCGCCGGTTCCGACGGCGCGCTGGGCCAGCGCCATCAGCGCCAGCGTGCCGCCCTCGCCATTATTGTCGGCGCGGAGCAGGATCACGACGTATTTGAGCGTCACCACGACGATGAGCGCCCACAGGATCAGCGACAGCACCCCGAGCACGGCCGCCGGCGTTGGTAGCCCCTCCGCCCCCGAAGCCGCCATCACGGCCTCGCGGAATGCGTAGAGCGGGCTGGTGCCGATGTCGCCATAGACGACACCGATGCTACCGAGCGTCAGCGCACCGAAACGAGCCGTGGTATGGGCATCGCCATTGGCCGCCGCCGTTTCCGGGGCCGAAATTGCTACGTCGCTTGTCATGGAGAGCCTGGTGGCCTCTAAAATGCTTCACTGCACAATGGCGGAAGGGCGCGCGGCTTATAGTCCTGCGCTACCGGCATAGCATAGCCCGATTCCGGGCCTTAGGCATGCAAATTTGCATGACTCCGGCAGTTGCATTTAGATGGTGACCTGGGTCCCGACTTCAACCACGCGCCCCGTGGGAATCTGGAAATAGTCAGTGGCGTCGTTGGCCGACCGGCTCAGCGCGATGAAGAGGTGGTCTTGCCACAGCGGCATGCCCGACTGGGCCGAGGCCTTCAGCGATCGTCGCGACACGAAGAACGACGTGGACATGATGTCGAACTGCCAACCCTGCTTGCGCGCGATCGCGAGCGCCTTCGGCACGTTCGGCTGCTCCATGAAGCCGAAGCGCAAGCGGACCTTGAAGAACTTGTCGCTGATCTTTTCCATGCGGAATCGCTCGGACAGGTCGACCCGCGGCGTATGCGCGGTCTCGATGGTCAGGATCACGTTGTGCTCGTGCAGCACCTTGTTGTGCTTGAGATTGTGCAGCAGCGCCGTCGGCACGAACGACGGATCGCTGGTCAGAAATACGGCCGTGCCCTTGACGATATGCGGCGGCCGCTTCTCCAGACTTCGGATCAGATCGTCCAGCGGCACCTCGATCCGGCGCGTCTTCTGGATCAGGATCCCCGAGCCTTTCCGCCAGGTCCAAATCGTCCCCGCCATGGCGACGCCGAACAGCAGCGGCACCCAGGCGCCTTCGAGCAGCTTGAGCAGATTGGCACTGAAGAAGCTTAGGTCGACGACGACGAAGGGCATGATCACGGCCGCAGCCGTGGCAGCGCGCCAGTTCCACAATTTCCAGATGACAATGAAGCCCATGATGCCGTCGGCGACCATGGTGGTGGAGACCGCGATGCCGTAGGCCGAAGCCAGATTGCTGGGGGTGTGGAACAGCAGCACCAGCAGCATCACACCGATCAGCAGCAGCCGGTTGACGCGCGGCAGATAGATCTGGCCGGCATGGGTCTCGGAGGTGTAGCGCACCTCGAAGCGAGGGAGCAGGCCGAGTTGCACCGCCTGATAGACCAGCGAATAGGCGCCCGTGATTACCGCCTGACTAGCGATCACGGTCGCGACAGTCGCAAGCCCGACCAGCGGCAGCACCAGACTTTCAGGCACCATGCGATAGAAGGAATGCTCGATCGCGCTGGGATCGGACAGCACCAGCGCACCCTGCCCGAAATAGTTGATCAGGAGCGCCGGCAGCACGAAGAACATCCAGGCTGACTGGATCGGCTTGCGCCCGAAATGGCCGAGATCGGCATAGAGCGCCTCGCCCCCGGTCACAGCCAGGAACACGGCGCCGAGTGTGACAAGGCCGATCGTGCCGTGCGACAGCACGAACTGCACCGCGTAATAGGGATTAATCGCCGCCAGCACTGAGGGGTCGTCGGCGATGTGGACAGCTCCCATCACCGCGATGACGGTGAACCAGACCACCATCACCGGCCCGAACGCCGAGGCGACCAGCGCGGTGCCCTTGCTCTGCACTGCGAACAGCAATGCCAGGATGAGCACCGTGAGCGGCACGACGTAGTGCTCGAACGCAGGGGTTGCGAGCTTGAGACCCTCGACCGCCGACAGCACCGAGATGGCCGGTGTGATCATGGAATCGCCGATGAACATGGAGGCGCCAACCACGCCGAGCGCGAGCAGGAACCAGCTCCGCCGCCCGAGCGCACGCTGGCCGAGTGCCATCAGGGAGAGCGTCCCGCCCTCCCCGTTATTGTCGGCGCGCAGCAGCAGCAGGACGTATTTGGCGGTGACGACGATCAGAAGCGCCCATAGGATCAGCGAGAGCACGCCGAGCACGATGACCCGCGAGACCGGCTCGCCATGGGCCGCGCCTCTGACCGCCTCGTGGAAGGCATAGAGCGGCGAAGTGCCGATATCGCCGAAGACGACGCCAATGCTCCCGAGCGTAAGGGCCCAAAAACCTGATGTGACCGGCCCTTCCTGGGTCTCGGTCGATGTGATGCTCGCCGTCATGAGGGTGGAGAACGCTTCGTCCCTGAATTTGATCCGGCGCCTTTTGACGCTTCCGGCGGGCCTGTCAACCGGCTCACCACCATAGCAGGCGCCGAGCCGGATGCTGTGACGGCGCGGTCACGCTCGCCGCAGCGCGACGAGATGCCTCAGGTAAGATGGTAGCGCAAGTCCCTACGGCTTCAGATTCGGCGGCAGTGGCGGATCTTCCCGCATCAGGGTGATGGTCACCCGCCGATTGGCCGCGAGCGAGGGATCGTCCGGAAACAGCGGCTGGGTGTCCGCCTTGCCCGAGACAGCGAAGATGTGCGACGGCGGCAATCCTTCGCGTTCGAGGATCTGGCGCACGGCATTCGCGCGGTCGGCCGACAGGTCGAAGGCGCCGTAGTCGCTGCGGACCGGCACAAATCCCGCCGCGGTGTGGCCGGCGATGGAGACGCGAAGCGGCGTCGCCTTGAGCGGGATCGCGAGCTTCTCGACCAAGCGGCGGGTGCGGTCGTAAGGCACCTTGGAGCCGTCGGCGAACATCGAGCGGCCATCCTGGTCGACGATCTCGAGGTTGAGGCCCTGCTTGGTCTCTTCAAACATGATGTGCTTGGACATTTCCGTCAGTTCCGGCATGTCCTGCAACGCCTGGCGCAGCGAGGCCGCGGCGAGCGCGAAATTGCGGTCGACCTTGATCTTCGCCCCCGAGGTGCGGTCGCGATCATCCTGGTCGGGCGTCGGCGTGTTGGAAGCTTCCTCGGGCTGGATATGGTCGACGTTCTTCAGCCGCGGCCGCGTCGGCAGACCGTCGGACTCGACGATGCCGGCATAGCGCGCTTCGCTCTGCACGCCGAAGGCGTCGCGCATGGATCCGGCGACGATCTTCAACTTGTTGGCGTCCTGGGTCGAGAACGCGACGAGCATCACGAAGAAGCTCATCATCAGGCCCATCAGGTCGGCGAAGGTCACGAACCAGCCGTGACCGCCGCCGTGCGCATCGCCGCGTTTCTTCTTGGCCATGGTCTAGATCCCGGCGCGCGCGATCAGGCCGGCACCGGCTCGCCGTCGGCGTGACGGTGCTTCTCCGGCAGATAGGCCAGCAGCATTTCACGCACCAAGGTCGGGCTCTTGGAGTCGCGGATCATCAGGATGCCGTCGATGATCAGGGTGCGATTGGTCTCCTCATCCAGCAGCTTGCCGTGAAGTTTGTCGGCGATCGGCAAACAGAACAGGTTCGCGACGAGCGCGCCGTAGAGGGTCGCGAGCAACGCGGTCGCCATGAACGGGCCGAGCTTGGAAGGGTCGGTCATGTTGGCGAACATCTGCACCATGCCGATCAGGGTACCGATCATGCCGAAGGCAGGGGCGCAATCGCCGATGGCACGGTAGATCTTGCTGCCCTCGTCGAGGTGCATCAGGAAGTTGTCACGGTCGCGCTCGAGATTGTCGCGGATGAAGTCGAGGTCGTAACCGTCGGCAACGTAGCGGATGCCCTTGGCGAGGAAGGGTTCGTCGGTCTCGACCTTTTCCAGGCCGACCGGGCCCTGCTTGCGGGCGATCTCGGCGATGCGGGCGAGTTCGTCGACGAGGTCGTGGGCCGACAGGCGGCTCATGGTGAAAGCGAACTTGGCGCCGAGCGGAAGGCCATGCAGGAGCGCGCTGAGAGGAAAGCGGATCATGGTGGCGGAGATCGAGCCGCCGAAAATGATGATCATCGCATGTTCGGAGATGAACATGTGGAGATCGCCGCCCATGAAGATCATCGCAACGATGACGATGGTGCCCGCAATGAGCCCGACGCTCGTCATGATATCCATGGGAGACTCCAATGCGTACACGACAACGGCCGTCCTGGCCGCTGGCGCGGCCCAACCCCGAACCGCATCGGAACCCTAGAGCGCCGCCCTTAAAGCCGCGTAAAGGTTAAGTCTGGACAGCGAGGTACGGCGCGCCGCAGGCGCTGCGATTCCTGGTGGGCGGCGGGAATCTCAACACTTCGCTAACCATAACGGTCGCTAGGACGATAACCCCGTCAGCTCCAGGCTGAGCGCACGCAGGCGCTTGCGCGCGTCGGCATCGTAGGCCTGCGGATTTGCGCGTGCCTCGTTCATACCGTTGAAGAACAATCCGCTTCGATCAGCGACGTCGTCGCCCTCGACGAGGTGGAGGATGGCTGCACCGCCTTGCTCGACCGTCGACATCGGAGTGATCCCGCCGGCGCGCACCATCGTGGTGTTCATGTAGGTCGCGGGATGCAGCGCGTTCACGGTGATGCCGGTGCCCTTTAATTCCTGCGCCAGATCGATCGTGAACATGATCTGAGCGAGCTTGCTCTGCGCATAGGCGCGCGAACCGCTGTAGCCCCTGGTGATCATGACGTCGTCGAACTCGATCGGGTGCTGGCCGAGCGAGGCGACGTTGACGATGCGCGACGGCGCAGCCGCCTTCAGCAATGGCAGCAACAGATGGACGAGCAGGAAACCGGCGAGATAGTTCACGGCAAATCGCAGCTCGTGACCCTCGGCACTGACCTGCCGCTGCGGGCCGTCATTCTGCGAGCCGATGCCGGCATTGCTGACCAGGACGTCGAGGCGCTGGTGGTCACGTTTCACGGCCTCCGCGAGCGCACGCGTGCCCGACATCGATGACAGGTCGGCCTGGTAGAAAGTCGGCGCGATACCGCCGGCCTCCACGATCTCGTCGCTCAAGGTCTTCGCACGCGCCGCGTCGCGGCCATGGATCAGGACCCTCGCACCTTCTTTGGCCAGGCGGCCTGCAACGTAGCGGCCGACGCCGTCGGTCGAGCCGGTGATCAGAACCGTCTTGCCCTTCATCCTCATTGCGCTTCCTCCAACTGCGGCCCTGCGTCACATCCGTGACGCGCCATCATGCGGTACTCTGTAGCTATGCGGCATGCTCCATCGCAGGAGCCCATTTGCCATGTTGACGTTGTTCAGTCTTCTCACTGCGCTGCCGGCGGTACTGGCGCTCCATCTGCTCGAGCCGGAGCTGGTGCTGCCAGCGTTCAGCGCCCTGCTTTTTGTCGAGGCCGCCTTCGCCGTGATCGCGGCGCGGTTGATCCATCTCCCGGACAATGCGGACGACATCACCTTGTGGGACCTTGCGGGCGGCTTCACCCTGATCGGATGCGCCGCCGCGGTGTTCGGCGAGCCGGATCAGGCTGCCCTGTTTCTGACGGAACAAGGCGGCCCACGGTCGGTGCCCCGACCGTAGGCCGCTCCGCCGCGCGTCTAGTGAATCTCCGCCGAGCGCTTCAGCGCCGCCTTCAGCTTCTCCAGCGAAAAGTTGGGACTGCGGGCGATCTCGAGGATCGGGGTCTCGCGGCGGCCGCAGAGCTCGGCTGCCTCGGGCAGCTTTGCCGCGACGTCGATCGGGATCACGATGGCGCCGTGCTGGTCGGCATGGATCAGGTCGTCCGACTTAACGGTCATGCCGGCGACACGCACCTCGCCGCCAAAGCTCTCCGCATGCACCCAGGCATGCGACGGCCCGATCGAGCCTGCCAAGGCCTGGAAGCCCGGGGCCCATTGCGGGATGTCGCGGATCGAGCCGTCGGTGATGACGCCGAGACAGCCCAGCGCCTTGTGCACGTTGCTCTGCACCTCGCCCCAGAACGCGCCATAGCCAACGTCGGGGCCATCGATGTCCTGGATCACCGAGATGCGCGGACCGTGG
The DNA here is from genome assembly GCF_023074095.1 of Bradyrhizobium sp. 137. NCBI lineage: Bacteria > Pseudomonadati > Pseudomonadota > Alphaproteobacteria > Hyphomicrobiales > Nitrobacteraceae > Bradyrhizobium > Bradyrhizobium sp. 137. Next base: position 34,661 of record NZ_JADPKU010000129.1, on the reverse strand, counting down.
CCGGTGCCGACATATTCGTAATAGTCGATGCGGCGCTTGGACTGCTCCTCAGCAGGAAGCGAGGATTTCAGCACCGAGCGGATCATGACCGTGCGGGCATAACCGACGATCGGCGGCAGATCGGGGAACGGACAAACAAGCTGCTTGGTGGTGTAGCCGATCAGCCGGCGCTCGGGCGCCACGATCTCCATGGCATTGCAGATCGTCGGCGTATCATAGCGGCCCAGCGCTTCGAGGACGGAAGCGGGCAGCGGCCCGGTCGCGGAATTGGTCACGGCGTTCTCTCCCAAATTGGCGGCCGCTGTTGGCGCGGTGCCGCCGTCACAGGGCGATATAGCCGAGATCAGGCATCAACCCAACTCAGCGGGACTCATGGCAGATATCCGCGTGTGGCCGCTTAGTGCAGCCGTCCGGGCCGGTCGTCGTCGTCGTGCGGCGGCTCGGACAAATTCGCCAGCGTCGGCGCCGAAGGCGGTGACGCGACCTCACCTCCCGCCGGCGCGGTGGTTTCCATCGCCCGCGCGTGATCGCGGTAGGATTTGTAGCCGAGCGGCAGGCAGAGCAGATAGAGCACCGTGCCGATCGACAGCACGTGCCAGGGATAGGCGATCAACAGCGCGATGAAGACGATGACGGCGACGAACGCCGGCAGCACCAGCTCGGGCGGCACGCGCATGCGCTTGGTCTTGCCGGAGAACACTGGCAGGCGCGACACCATCAGGAAGGCGATCAAGAGCGTGTAGCCTGCCGTTACCGCCGCGGGCCAGCGTCCGAGATCGAGGAACGCGACATAGATCGGCAGCAGCACGGTGATGGCGCCGGCCGGCGCCGGCACGCCGGTGAAGAAATTGGCCGCAAACGCCGGCTTGTTCGGATCATCCATCGTGGCGTTGAAGCGGGCAAGGCGCAGACCGCCCGAGATCGCGAACACCATCGCGGCGATCCAGCCGGCATTGCCGAGCTCGTGCAATTGCCAGAAATACAGCATCAGGCCGGGCGCAACGCCAAAATTGACGAAATCGGCGAGGCTATCGAGCTCGGCGCCGAACTTGGACTGGCCTTTGATCATGCGCGCGATGCGGCCGTCGATGCCGTCGAGCGCGGCCGCGAACACGATGGCATAGACCGCGAGCGACATCCGCCCCTCGATCGACAGCCGGATCGAGGTCAGGCCGGCGCAGATCGCCAGCAGCGTGATGACGTTGGGCACCAGCATCCGCACCGGAATCGGACGGAACCGCCGCCGGCGCGCGTCAGGATCTTTGAAATCGTAGGGCGTCATGGCTCGTCCTCACCTCAAGGCGAGATATAGCAAGCCGCGCTCCCCTCCGCCATTGCGGCGGAACGGCTTCCTGGAACGACTTATTGGTTAATTGGTGCGATAGGTGCGGCTGGCGTCGTCCCCGGCAAGATCGGCCAAAATCGTCTCGCCAGCGATCGCGGTCTGCCCTTCCGATACCAGCGCTTTGGTACCGACCGGCAGATAGACGTCGAGCCGCGAGCCGAAGCGGATAAGACCGAAGCGCTCACCGGCGCCAATCGCCTGCCCTTCCTTGACGAAGCAGACGATGCGCTTGGCCACGAGGCCGGCAATCTGGATCACGCCGATCCGCGCCGTGGGCGTCGTGATCACCAGCGAGTTTCGCTCATTGTCCTCGCTCGCCTTGTCGAGCTCGGCATTGATGAACAGGCCGGGCCGGTAGGCGATGCGGTCCACCCTGCCCGCGATCGGGCTGCGGTTCACGTGGCAGTTGAACACGCTCATGAACACCGAGATGCGCGGCAACGGCCGGTCGCCGAGCCCGAGCTCGGCCGGAGGGAGCGCCATGGTGATCATCGAGACGCGGCCGTCAGCCGGCGACACCACGAGCCCCTCGCGCACCGGCGTGACCCTGACGGGATCGCGGAAGAACAGCGCGCACCACACAGTCAGGATCGTGCCGATCCACCCCAGAGGGGACCACAGCCAGAATAGGATCAGGCTTGCCAGCGCGAAACCGCCGATGAAGGGATAGCCCTCCTTGTGGATCGGCGGGATCTGACGCTGGATCGAATCGAGAATGGACATCGCTCTCTGCCGCTGAAGGGTTGACGGCGCACGGGGCCGTCCCGCGCGGTGGAGTTGTTTAGGCCAGAGTTGGCACCCGAGACAAGGTCACTCCGCCGCCGCAGGCGCCGTCAGGGAATCATTGACCGGCGGCGGCTCCCGGTTGGGTGCCTCGCTACTGTCGGCCATCTTGGCCAGTTTCTCCCGCGCTGCCTCGGCCTCGCGCTGCCTGTTCCACATGCTGGCATAGAGGCCGCCCTGCGCGAGCAGCTTTGCGTGGGTGCCGCGCTCGGCGATACGGCCCTGATCCAGCACGATGATCTCGTCGGCGCCGACGATGGTCGAGAGCCGGTGCGCGATCACCAGCGAAGTGCGGTTCTTGGCCACGCGGTCAAGCGCGCCCTGGATCTCGTGCTCGGTGTGGGTGTCGAGCGCCGAGGTGGCCTCGTCGAGCACCAGGATCGGCGGCGCCTTCAAGACGGTGCGCGCGATCGCGACGCGCTGTTTCTCGCCGCCGGAGAGCTTCAAGCCACGCTCGCCGACCTGGGTCTCGTAGCCCATCGGCGCCAAGCGGATGAAATGGTCGATCTGTGCCAGCCGCGCCGCCTCCTCGACCTCGACATCGCTGGCGTCCCATCGGCCGTAGCGGATGTTGTAGCGGATGGTGTCGTTGAACAGCACGGTGTCCTGCGGCACCATGCCGATGGACGCGCGCAGCGAGGCCTGCGTGACGTCGCGAAGATCCTGGCCGTCGATCAAGATCTTTCCGCCGGAGACGTCATAGAGACGGAATAGCAGCCGCGAGATCGTCGATTTGCCCGCACCCGAGGGGCCGACGATCGCGACCGTCTTGCCGGCCGGCACCTCGAAGCTGATGCCCTTCAGGATCGGCCGCGTCGGCTCATAGGCAAAGCGCACGTCCTCGAAGCGCACGGTGCCGGCGGAGACGACCAGCGGCTGCGCATCGGGCGCGTCCTTGATCTCGGCCTCGCGGCCCAGCACACCAAACATCTTCTCGATGTCGATGATCGCCTGCTTGATCTCACGATAGACCATGCCCATGAAGTTCAGGGGCTGGTAGAGCTGGATCATCATGGCGTTGACCAGCACGAAATCGCCCACCGTGTTGGTGCCGTTGCGCACGCCGATCGCACACATCAGCATGGTCGCGGTCAGGCCGAGCGTGAAGATCACGGCCTGGCCGGTATTGAGCACCGCGAGCGAAGTATACGTGCGGACGCTCGCCTCCTCGTAACGCGCCACCGATCTGTCATAGCGCTGGGCCTCGCGCGCCTCCGCGCTGAAATATTTGACGGTCTCGTAGTTGAGCAGCGAGTCGATTGCCTTGGTGTTCGCCTCGGTGTCGGAATCATTCATCTTGCGGCGAATGCCGATCCGCCACTCGGTCGCGATGTAGGTGTAATACATGTAGAGCGTGACCGTGATCAGAGTGGCGACCACGTAGCGCCAATCGAACTGCCAGAGCAGCACGGCCATCAGCAGCGAGACCTCGACGATGGTCGGGATCAGCTGCAGGATCACCATGCGCACGATGACCTCGATGCCCTCGCGGCCGCGCTCGAGCACCCGCGTCAGACCGCCGGTCTTGCGCTCGAGGTGGAAGCGCAGCGACAACTCGTGCATGTGAATGAAGGTGATGGTCGCAAGCTTGCGCACTGCATGCATGGCGACGCGGGCGAAGATGCCGTCGCGCCATTGCGTCAGCACGGCCATCAGGATGCGCATCGCGCCGTAGCTCGCGGTCAGCAGCAGCGGCGGGGCGATAACCCAGAGCTGCCAATTGTCCGCCTGCACCGGCGCCGTGTTGGCGCCGGTCAGCGCGTCCGTCGCCCATTTGAAGCTGAACGGCACCGCGAGCGTGATCAGCTTTGCGGCGAGCAGCAGCACCAGCGACCAGACCACCCGCATCTTCAGGTCGAAGCGGTCGCCCGGCCAGATATAGGGCCACAGATGCGCCAGCGTGCCCATCAGCGTGGCCCGCTCCAGCCCTTGCCCCGCGGGAGGATCAGGAACGTCGGCGCCGTCGAACGATTGAGGTTGGTCCATCAAAAAGCCTGAAAGCCCGCCGGATGCGGGCGGCGTTACGATTTGCGATTTTCGCCCGTCATATAGAGCCTTCCCGATGCCAGCGCACCCCGCCAGATGGCGAATCTTCGATTGTTTGTCGCTATTTGCCGGTAGATTTCCGGGAGTACCGAATCACGGATTTGGCTTGACGCCTCTTCGCTGCAATGCATCATGGCACCAATGAGCACAATCAAAACCGTCTGTGTCTATTGCGGCTCCGGCCCCGGAACCAATCCCAACTTTACCGAAGGTGCCAAGGCATTCGGCAAGGCGCTCGCCGAGAACAACATCCGCCTGGTCTATGGCGGCGGCTCGCTTGGCCTGATGGGCGCGGTCGCGACCTCCGTGCTGGATCACGGCGGCACCGTCACCGGCATCATCCCCGACTTCCTGCGGCTGCGCGAGAACGCGCTGACGCGGGTGCAGGAGATGATCGTCACCCCCGACATGCACGAGCGCAAGCGGCTGATGTTCGAACGCTCCGATGCCTTCGTGGCGCTGCCGGGCGGCGTCGGCACGCTGGAGGAGCTGGTCGAGCAGATGACCTGGAAGCAGCTCGGCCGTCACGCCAAGCCGGTGCTGCTCGCCAACATCGACAATTTCTGGGAGCCGCTGTTCTCGCTCTTGTCGCATATGCGCCAGACCGAGTTCATCCGCGCCGGCCTGTCGATCGACATCCTCAAGGCCGATCGCGTCGAGGATATTTTACCGAAGCTGAAGGCAGCCGCCGCCCAGGTCGCCGAGGCGGAAAAGCAGATGGCTCCGGAAGTGGCACGCCGGCTGTAAGGATTACGCGCTCGGAAACGTCACCGCCTCGATGCGATTGCCGTCGGGATCGCTGACGAACGCCGCATAATAGCGCACGCGATCGTGGGGGCGGAGGCCGGGCGCGCCATCGGAGGCACCGCCGGCGGACAGCGCGGCGGCGTGAAACGCATCGACCTCATCAGTCGTCTTCGCCCGCAGGCAGATGTGCACGCCGCTCTCCGGCGGGACGTGCGGCATGCCCTCGCGCAAGTTGATCCAGAACTCTGGATAGGCCTTGCCGAAGCCGACCGTCCGCGGTCGCGTCACGAGGCGCGTGAGGCCGAGCGCGGAGAGCGCGGCCTCGTAGAATTTTGCGGCGCGATCGAGATCGCTGACGCCGACGGAGATGTGATCGATCATTGGTCGCGCTCCCCCTCTCCGCTGTCGTTCCGGGGCACGCGAAGCGTGAACCCGGAATCTCGAGATTCCGGGTTCGGCCCTGCGGACCGCCCCGGAATGACTCCCTGATAGCTACGCCGGCGCCCCCGACTTCACCAGCTTGTAGATCACCGAATCCATCAGCGCCTGGAACGAAGCGTCGATGATGTTCGGAGACACCCCGACCGTGGTCCAACTGTCGCCGTTCTCGTCCTCGCTCTCGATCAGGACGCGCGTGACCGCACCGGTGCCGCCGTTCAGGATACGCACGCGATAGTCGATTAGTTTCAAGCCCTCGATGTAGGTCTGGTACTTGCCGAGATCCTTTCGCAAGGCGACGTCGAGCGCGTTGACGGGACCGTTACCCTCGGCGGCTGAAATCAGGCGCTCGCCGGCGACGTCGACCTTGACCACGGCCAAAGCGACGGTGACGCGCTCGCCATGCGAATTGTAGCGCTGCTCGACATTGACGTCGAACTGCTCGACCTCGAAATAGTGCGGCACCTTCCCGAGCGTCCGGCGCGCCAGGAGCTCGAACGAGGCGTTTGCGGATTCGTAGGCGTAGCCCGCCGCCTCGCGCGCCTTCAATTCCTCGACGAGGCGCGTCAGCTTCGGATCGCTCTTCTCGTAAGGAATGCCGGCGCGATCGAGCTCGGCAATGACGTTGGAGCGTCCGGCCTGGTCGGAGACCAGCACCTTGCGGTGGTTGCCGACCAGTTCCGGCAGGACGTGCTCGTAGGTCTGTGGATCCTTCAGCACGGCGGAGGCATGAATGCCCGTCTTGGTGACAAAGGCGCTCTCGCCGACATAGGCCGCATGCCGGTTCGGCACGCGATTGAGCATGTCGTCGAGCGTGCGCGAGACCTTGACCAGCGTTGCCAGCTTCTCGGCCGTGACGCCGATCTCGAAGGCGTCGGCAAAGCCCTTCTTTAACCTCAGCGTCGGGATCAGCGAGCAGAGATTGGCGTTGCCGCAGCGCTCGCCAAGGCCGTTCAGCGTGCCCTGGATCTGCCGTGCGCCGGCACGCACCGCAGCGAGCGAGTTGGCCACCGCCTGCTCGGTGTCGTTATGGGCATGGATGCCGACGTGATCGCCGGGGATGTGCTTCGTCACTTCGGTGACGATGTCCTCGACCTCGTCAGGCATGGTTCCGCCATTGGTGTCGCACAGCACCACCCAGCGCGCGCCGGCCTCATAGGCGGCCTTGGCGCAGGCGAGCGCGAACGCCGCGTCTTCCTTGTAGCCGTCGAAGAAGTGCTCGCAGTCGAGCATTACCTCGCGGCCGGCGGCATTCGCAGCCGCGACGCTGTCGCGAATCGAGGCGAGGTTTTCCTCCTTCGTCGTCTCCAGCGCAACGCGCACCTGATAGGCCGATGACTTCGCCACGAAGCAGATCGCGTCGGCCTTTGCTTCCAGCAACCCGGCGACACCAGGGTCGTTGGAGACCGAGCGCCCGGCCCGCCGCGTCATGCCGAAGGCGATAAAGCGCGCATGATTAAGCTTGGGCTTGGTCGCAAAAAATTCGCTATCGAGCGGATTGGCGCCGGGATAGCCGCCCTCGATATAGTCGATGCCGAGATCATCGAGCATCGCCGCGATGACTTGCTTGTCGGCCAGCGTGAAATCGACGCCGTTGGTCTGCGCGCCGTCGCGCAGCGTGGTGTCGAACAGATAGAGACGCTCCTTGCTCATTGCGGCGCTCCAAGCGTCTTCTTCATGGTCGTGTTGGCGAGCCACTCATCATTGACGGTGACGCTGTTGCGCTGCTGGGCGGTGTAGCCGCGCTTGGCGAAGAAGCCCTGTGCGGTGTCGCTGGCGTCGACCGAGAGGCTCGTCGCACCGCGGCCGCCGGCAAGCTTCTCCAGCGCATCGACCAGCATGGTCGCAACGCCCTGCCCGCTCACTCCGGGATGCACATAGAGCATGCGGATATGATCGTTGCCGCGCAGCGAGGCGAAACCGATGGGCGAGCCTTCCAGCGTCGCGACCAGGGTCAGGTCGGCGGCGAGCCGCTTGCCGAACTCTTCGCTTTCCGCCGTCTCCATCCAGGCCTGCTGCTGCGCCTCGCTATAATCGTCGCCGGTCAGCTCCTCGATGCTGGCGGTGAAGATCGCGGCGAGCACCGGCACGTCGGCCGGCAGGAACGGCCTGAGTGCGGGCTTTGGCAAAGTCTGTCCCATGGTCTTCACCACATCCCATAGAGTTTCAGCACGATCGCCACGGCCGCGCCGAGCAGTGCGATCTTCAGCGCGATGTAGTAGAGCCAGTGCCGCGGAAAAGGCGTGTCGGGCCGCTTCATCGCGCAATCTCCCAGGTCGTGCCTTCCTTGGAGTCCTTGATCGCAACGCCCATCGCGGCGAGCAGATCGCGGATGCGATCGGACTCCCCAAAGTCCTTACGACGACGGGCGGCCGTCCGTTCCGCGATCAGGCGTTCGACTTCCTTCGCATCGATGCCGCTCGCCTGCTGCTTGCGGCTTTCCCATTGCGCAGCGCTCTCGGAGAGAAAACCGAGCAGCCGCAACGATCCCGCCAAGCCGTTCACGTCGCTGCCGCGCAAGCCGTGCAGCGCCGCGATCGCAAGGGACGTGTTGAGGTCGTCCAGCAGCGGCTCGACCACGGATGCTGCCGGCCTGCCGGATTCGACGTCGGCCGCAACGCGATACCAGTCGTCGAGCGTCTTGGCGCTCTCCTCCAGCGATTTCATGGTCCAGTCGATCGGCGAGCGGTAATGCGTCTTCAGCATGTTCAGACGCAGCACCTCACCCGGCCAATCCGCAAGCAGCTCATGGATGGTGATGAAGTTGCCGAGGCTCTTCGACATCTTCTCACTCTCGACCTGCAGGAAGCCGTTGTGCATCCAGTAGTTCGCCATGCGCTGCTGGTGGAAGGCGCAGCAGGTCTGCGCGATCTCGTTCTCGTGATGCGGAAACACGAGATCGATACCGCCGCCATGGATGTCGAAATGCTCGCCGAGATGCTTCCAGGCCATTGCCGAGCACTCGATGTGCCAGCCCGGGCGTCCCTGCGCGGCGATGCCCGCCGGCGATGGCCATGACGGCTCGCCCGGCTTTGATGGCTTCCACAGCACGAAGTCGGTGTTGCCCTTCTTGTAGGGCGCGACATCGACGCGGGCGCCGGCGACCATCTCGTCCAGCGAGCGATTGGATAGCGCGCCGTAGCGCGGCAGGCCGGCATTGGCCGCGTTCATTGCCTGCGGCGAGAACAGCACATGATCCTCAGCGACATAGGCAAAGCCGCCGGCGACGAGTTTTTCGATGATCTCGCGCATCTCGCCGACATGCTCGGTCGCGCGCGGCTCGACGCTCGGTCGAAGCGCGCCCAGCGCATCGACGTCGGCATGAAACTGCCGGCCCGTCTCCTCCGTGACCTTGCGGATCGCCTCGTTCAGCGGCAGGCCGGGAAAATCCCGCGCGGCGCGGTCGTTGATCTTGTCGTCGACGTCCGTGATGTTGCGGACATATTTGACATGCGCCTCGCCATAGAGATGGCGCAGCAGCCGAAACAGCACGTCGAACACGATCACCGGCCGCGCATTGCCAATATGGGCGAAGTCATAGACGGTCGGTCCGCAGACATACATGCGCACGATGTTGGCATCGAGCGGTACAAAGGTCCGCTTTTCCCGGCTCAGCGTATCGTAGAGGCGCAATTCCATATGGATACCCGTCGGCTGTTGGCCGGGCGTCCAAGGCTCTCAATGTTTTTGAGAAAAGACGGCTCCAGCCAGCGAATCGCTAGCTCGTAATCTCGCGGCAAATGGCGCAAATGGCGAGGAGACCGTTCATGCGGCCACATATGGGCTATGAGGCGGCTCCGCGTCAAGAGAGCCGCGAAAGCGCCGCTTTATCTCCGCAAAGCACGCGGCTCGCCCTGCTGGTTCGTGATCCTTAACCACTTGAGCCCATTCTGGAACTGGCGGTTCCATTTTTTCACGGGTATTTTCATGCGATCCTTGCTCGTCCTGATTTTGTGCGCCTCCACCCTTGCGGCAGCCAGCGCTTACGCCGAGACGCGCGTCTTCATCATTGCCAACCAGGCGGACGGCTATGGAGTTGACCAGTGCCTGGCCAAGGGCGAGAGATGCGGCGCCTCCGTCGCGCGCACCTATTGCCAGTCACGGGATTTTGCCCAGGCCTCGGCCTATCGCCGGGTCGATCCCGACGAAATTACCGGCTCCGTCCCCAAATCCGGCGCAAACTGCTCCCATGGCCGTTGCGACGAATATGTCGCAATCACCTGCCAGCGCTGAATTCCCTCGGAACTGGCGGACCTTAGGCCCAATCTTTGGCCCCTGAAACGACGTGACGATGCCGCAGGAAGCGGCTATGGGAGGGCGCGCTTCGGCCCTCAAGTCACTTCGGCTTCCCAAGTCACATTGGGCCGTGACCTCGCTAGAATGGCGGATATGCCTGAATTGTTGTCCCTGCCCCGTGCCCGCTTCCTCCTTGTCTGCACCGTGCTCTTGAGCACGGTCGTGCTCGCCACCGGCGCTTTCGCGCAGGTCGGCCCTCCGGGACCGCCGCCTCAGCCCGCCCAGAACGGGCTCGGCCCTAATCCGATGTGCGTGCGGCTGGAAGGCCAGCTCGCCGCACTCGACCGCGGCGGCGGTGGTGACCCCGCGCGCGAAGAGCAGATCCGCCGCTACCAGGATTCCCAGACCCGTCAGCAGGCCGAGCTCGATCGCGTCACCATGCAGGCCAAGCGCATGGGCTGCGATTCCTCCGGCTTCTTCTCGCTGTTCAGCGGCCAATCCGCGCAATGCGGCCCGGTCAACACCCAGATCCAGCAGATGCGCGCCAATCTGGATCAGATCACTGGCAATCTCGAGCGCCTGCGCGGCGGTGGCCCCGGCGGCTTCAGCCCCGAGCGCGACAATCAGCGCCGTTCGGTGCTGGCGGCGCTGGCGCAGAACAATTGCGGCCCGCAATATGCCAACGCGGCGCAGTCGCAAGGCGGCGGCAACTTCCTCAGCAATCTGTTTGGCGGCAATAACGCGGGCAATCCGCAAGCCGTTCCGCCCGCCGATCTCGGCCCGCAATCCGCCACCTTTCGCACCGTGTGCGTGCGCACCTGCGACGGCGCCTATTTTCCGATCTCGTTTGCGACCGTGCCGGCGCGCTTCCCCGACGACGAGAAAACCTGCAAGGCGCTGTGCCCGGCCGCGGAGGCCGTGCTCTACACCCATCGCAATCCCGGCGAAGACATGAACTCGGCGGTCTCGATCGGCGGCCAGCCCTACACGGCGCTGCCGACAGCGTTCAAGTTCCGCAGCGAGTTCAACCCATCCTGCTCCTGCAAGGCCGCAGGCCAGACCTGGGCGGACGCGTTGAAATCGGCGGACGACAAGGCCGCAGTCGAGCAGCAGGGCGACATCATCGTCACCGAAGAGAGCGCCAGGAAGATGCAGCAGCAGCGGCTCAACAAGGGCACGCCTGCGAATGCCAAGAAGGGCGCAGCTTCGGCGCCGACGACGGCCAATACGCCGGCCACGACGTCGCCGGCGGATACCGGCACCACCGCTAACTCCGAGAATAAGCCGATCCGTTCAGTCGGCCCGACCTTCCTGCCGCAGCAGCAGAAGTAGGCCGTTACTTTCTGTCATGCTCCGCGCAGGCGGCCGCCGGCGCGGCCGTTTCGGCCGTTACGGCTCTCCCTCGCGGCTCCAGGGGAAGAGATTGGCCGGAAAGTCTGCTGCGTAGCGCCTTCCCTTCCGGGGCGGGGGCGGTGCGTCCGGTGGGTTCGGATTCGGCTCGACCACCCGCCGGTAGAGGTGCCAGGTGGCATGACCGAGCACCGGCAGAACGACAGCAAGGCCGACGAAGAGCGGCAGCGAGCCGATCACGAGCAGCGCTGCCACAATGAGGCCCCATCCGGCCATCGCAATCGGATTCGCCGCCACCACTCGGAGCGACGTGCGGATCGCGTCGATCGCAGTCGCATGCCGGTCGAGCATCAACGGGAATGACACGACGCTGACGCACAGCGCGACAACCGCAAACAGGAAGCCGACGCCGCAACCGACGATGATGAGCGACCAGCCTTCCGGTGTCGTCAGCACGCGCGTTGCGAAGTCGGGAATGCTTGCGGCCGCCGCGTGACCGAAGATCGCGACATAGATTGCGTTCGCGGCACCGATCCAGGCCCCGAACAGGACCAGCAGGAGCACGCCGAGTTCTACCATGGCGCCGAACGAGGGTGCGCGCAGCACCTTGAACGCATCCCATGCATCGACCTCCTCGCCGCGCTCGCGACGACGGCTGAGCTCGTAGAGACCGATGGCGGCAAAAGGCCCGACCAAGGCAAAGCCGGCGGCCAGCGGAAACAGTAGCGGCAGCACCGAATAGCCGAGCACCATCCTGAACAGGACGAGACCGAGAACGGGATAAATCACGCACACGATAATCGCGTGACTCGGCATTGCCTGGAAATCCCCCCAACCCAGGCGCAGGGCCTCGGACAGGTCGGACAAGCTGATCTTGCGAATGGGATAGGAGGCCGCTTCGCCGAATACGTGCCGCCTGATGTCGTGGGAGTACAGAGTGGCCATGAACGGACCCTCCCGTGCTGAAAATCGCGGTTTCGATGACACGCGCTTTCCAGCCACGCGTGTCCGCCGGATAAGCAGGAAACGCGATGGGTCGGGTACGGCAACCCAGGTTCAGCGAACGAGCCTGGCCGGACGGAACCCGCCGCGACCTGCCTCACAAGCTTAGCGCGCGCGGGGCACGGCTGCACTCACGGTTGGGTGAATTGTGCGGCTGATTGTGCGTTGCATCACCCCGGACGCTGAGCGCACCTGATGCCCTGATGCTTGGTCGTGCCCGACGACGGCAACGCCCACGCCGCGTCGACACGAAAATATGCTCTATTGACGCCGGCTTAGGCTGGGATCATTTTAGACACAGACGCCCTAAGCTCCGATGAGATTGATGGTCGCGAGCGTTCCTTTGATTTCGCGACCAGTGGAATGGGCGAAGCAAGAGGCCGGAGATGGCATGAACGCCAACGAGAAAGGCCAGCCATCGCAACCGACATGAGCTCCGCCCTGGATTCGTATCCGTAGCCTTCAATGGCAAGGATGGATCAGGATGGCTGTCGCACTGATATTGCTGCTGGTCGCGATTGGCTCCGTGCTGTTTCACCTCTACAGCCCGTGGTGGTGGACGCCGATCGCCACTAACTGGGCCTATATCGACCACACCATCAACATCACGTTCTGGATCACGGGCTTTGTATTCGTCGCGGTCATCGCCTTCATGGCCTACTGCGTCTTCCGCTTTCACCACAAAGAGGGAAGACGGGCCGATTACAATCCGGAAAACAAAAGGCTCGAATGGTGGCTGAGCGTCGGAACCGGCGTCGGCGTCGCGGCCATGCTGGCGCCTGGCCTCGTGGTCTGGCACCAGTTCGTGACGGTGCCTGCGGATGCCACCGAGGTCGAGGTCATGGGGCAGCAATGGCAATGGAGCTTCCGCCTTCCGGGCAAGGATGGGCAATTGGGCACATCCGACGTCCGCAACATCGCCTCCGACAATCCGATGGGGCTCAATCATGACGACCAACACGCGCAGGACGACGTCGTGATCGAGAACGGCGACCTGCACCTTCAAGTGGGAAAGCCGGTCAAGGTTCTGCTCCGCTCGGTTGATGTCCTGCACGATTTCTACGTGCCCGAATTCCGGGCCAAGATGGACATGGTTCCAGGCATGGTGACCTATTTCTGGATAACGCCAATCCGAACCGGAACGTTCGATGTTCTCTGTGCGGAGCTTTGTGGCGCTGCTCACTATCAGATGCGGGCCAAGGTCATCGTCGACGAAGAGCGTGAATATCACGCTTGGCTGGAGCAACAAAAAACGTTTGCAGAATTGTCGCCGGCGAAGGCCGTCGTGAAGGCGACGTTCCAATCCGGAGGCAACTAGCAAGCTGCCGCCGCAAAGATAGATCGGGTGCATGAGGCCAACGCCTCCCCCGATGGAAACGACCGAGGAGGTTTCTGTGGTCGATATTCCATATGAAGGGATCCCCGGCATCCCGCCTGCCGAAGTACCTGATGTCGAGCTCTATCATCCGAGGAGCTGGTGGACACGATATGTCTTCTCGCAGGACGCCAAGGTGATCGCTATTCAGTATTCGCTGACGGCCACGGCGATCGGGCTGGTGGCCCTGGTGCTATCGTGGCTGATGCGGCTGCAATTGGGATTCCCCGGCACCTTCTCTTTCATCGATGCCAACCAATACCTTCAGTTCATCACCATGCACGGCATGATCATGGTGATCTATCTGCTCACCGCGCTGTTCTTGGGCGGCTTCGGCAACTACCTGATCCCGCTAATGGTCGGCGCGCGGGACATGGTCTTCCCTTATGTGAACATGCTGAGCTACTGGGTCTACCTGCTCGCAGTCCTGGTGCTGGCCTCGACATTCTTCGTGCCCGGCGGCCCCACCGGCGCCGGCTGGACGTTATACCCGCCGCAAGCAATCCTCTCCGGAACGCCCGGGCAGGATTGGGGCATCATTCTCATGATGTCGTCCCTGATCCTGTTCATCATCGGCTTCACCATGGGCGGACTGAATTATGTGGTAACGGTACTCCAGGCCCGCACCCGCGGCATGACGTTGATGCGCTTGCCCCTGACGGTGTGGGGCATTTTCACGGCGACCGTCATGGCGTTGCTGGCATTCCCTGCCCTGTTCGTTGCCTCGGTCATGCTGCTGCTCGACCGCCTGCTCGGAACCAGCTTCTTCATGCCTTCGCTCGTCGAGATGGGCACGCTGTCGAAATATGGTGGCGGCAGCCCGCTGCTCTTCCAGCACCTGTTCTGGTTCTTCGGCCATCCCGAAGTCTACATCGTCGCCCTGCCCGCCTTCGGCATCGTCTCCGATCTGATCAGCACGCATGCGCGCAAGAACATCTTTGGTTACCGTATGATGGTCTGGGCGATCGTGGCCATCGGCGCGCTCAGCTTCATCGTATGGGCGCACCACATGTATGTGAGCGGCATGTTCCCGCAATTCGGGTACTTCTTCGCCACCACAACGCTCATCATCGCAATCCCCACCGCGATCAAGGTCTACAACTGGGTGCTGACCCTGTGGCGCGGCGACATCCATCTCACGGTGCCGATGCTGTTCGCCCTCGGCTTCATCATCACCTTCGTGAACGGCGGGCTCACCGGCCTCTTCCTCGGCAACGTCGTCGTGGACGTGCCCCTCTCGGACACCATGTTCGTGGTCGCGCATTTCCACATGGTGATGGGCGTGGCGCCGATCATGGTCGTGCTCGGCGCGATCTATCATTGGTACCCCAAGGTCACGGGACGGATGCTGAACGAGGCCTTGGGCAAGTTTCACTTCTGGGTCACCTTCCTCGGCGCGTACCTGATCTTTTTCCCCATGCACTATCTTGGACTGCTCGGGGTTCCGCGGCGGTATTTCGAACTCGGCGATGCGACATTCATCCCATCCTCGGCCCATTCACTCAACGCCTTCATCTCCGTGGTGGCCTTGACCGTCGGCTTCAGCCAGATGGTGTTCCTGTTTAATCTTGCCTGGAGCTTGTTCAAAGGTGAGGCCTCAGGCGGCAATCCGTGGCGGGCGACGACGCTAGAGTGGCAGACGCCGGAGACCCCTCCAGGGCACGGCAACTGGGGCAAGGAGCTCCCGGTCGTGTACCGCTGGGCCTATGACTACAGCGTGCCCGGCGCCGCAGAGGACTTCATTCCGCAGAACCAGCCGCCGCGCGCGACGCAGCTCATTCAGGGAGCTGCTTCGTGAGCGCCGTCATCCTCTTCCTGGCTGTGCTTGCGGTGATCGCCGGTTGGTGGCTATCGCAGCAGCGGCTGACGGCCAAGCCATGGCTGGAGGAAGGCCCGGTCGGTAACTTCCCGGGCGGCGATACCATGACCTGGCCGGCAGCGAAGGTCGGACTTGGCGTGTTTCTCGCCGTCGCGAGCGCATTATTCGTCCTCTTCATCAGCGCCTACTCGATGCGCATGAGCGTGGTGGACTGGCGGCCGCTGCCGATACCGCGACTGCTGTGGGTCAACACAGGAGTCCTGGTCCTGAGCAGCGTCGCGCTGCAATGGTCGTACGTGGCCGCGCGCCGACACGATGCTGAAGGCGCCATGATCGGTCTGCTCGCCGGCCGAGCGTCTGCCGTGATCTTCCTCGCCGGGCAGCTCCTGGCCTGGCAACGGCTGGGGGCTGCCGGATATCTCGTGGCGTCCAATCCGGCGAATTCTTTCTTCTACCTGTTGACCGCAGTGCACGGGCTCCATCTGACAGGCGGTCTGGTGGCCTTGGGCCGAACCTCAGCCAAGATGTGGCGCGGCACCGAGATCGCCAACATGCGCTTGAGCGTGGAGCTGTGCGCCATCTACTGGCACTTCCTGCTGCTGGTCTGGCTTGTCCTGCTCGGTCTTCTCACGGGCTGGACCGACGATTTCGTCAACATCTGCCGCCAATTGCTGAGCTAGAGAGACCAGATGGCTGAGACCGTGCTCACAAATCCGGGCCAATCGCCTGCGCGGCCTGAGGGCTGGCGCGGCGTCGCCGACGACTGGGCGTCCGATCAGCGCGCCTTCAAGAACGTGTCCTGGGGCAAGGCCATGATGTGGATCTTCCTCCTCAGCGACACCTTCATTTTCAGTTGCTTCCTGCTCTCCTACATGACGGCGCGCATGTCGACGACCGTGCCCTGGCCCAATCCCAGCGAAGTCTTCGCTCTCAACATCGCCGGCAAGCACATTCCGCTGATTCTGATCGCCATCATGACGTTTATCCTGATCAGCAGCAGCGGCACCATGGCGATGGCCGTCAATTTCGGCTACCGACGCGATCGCGTCAGAACCGCGGCCTTAATGCTGGCCACGGCAGCCTTCGGCGCGACCTTCGTTGGAATGCAGGCCTTCGAATGGACCAAGCTGATCATGGAGGGCGTCCGGCCCTGGGGCAATCCATGGGGTGCCCCGCAGTTTGGCGCGAGCTTCTTCATGATCACGGGCTTTCACGGCACCCATGTCACGATCGGTGTGATCTTCCTCATCGCCATCGCGCGGAAGGTCTTTCGCGGCGATTTCGACGTCGAGAGGCGCGGCTTTTTCACGAGCCGCAAGGGGTATTACGAGATCGTCGAGATCACGGGCCTGTACTGGCACTTCGTCGATCTCGTGTGGGTGTTCATCTTTGCATTCTTCTATCTTTGGTGAGGTCGGCGCATGACAAACGCGGCGGTACACATGGAAGGACAACTTCACGCTCCGGTGCATGGCGCAGTCGCAACGGGGGCCGTTCACGCCAAGGGTCAACAGCACCCGATCAAGCTCTACCTCGTGGTCTGGGGCTGGTTGTTCGTCCTCAGCACGTGCTCCTACCTCGTCGACTACTTTGGCCTACATGGCTATCTGAGGTGGTCGCTGATCCTGCTGTTCATGGTGTTGAAGGCCGGCTTGATCGTCGCTGTCTTCATGCACATGGCCTGGGAGCGACTGGCCCTGGCCTACGCCATCCTGCTGCCGCCGGTCGTGGTATTGGTATTTGTGTCGATCATGGTGCTCGAATCCGATTACACCCACTTCCTTCGCGTGCTCTTCTTCGCAACCCCGTCGTAGCGGCAACCCGAGTTCTCACCGTCATTCCGCGCGAGGCGGGCATCTAGAAGAGTCACCCCTCAAACGCGTCGATCGACGCCTTGCTACCACGTGACACCAGCGCCTCATCCGCCGCCGGCAAGGGCTCGCCCTTGTCACGAAAACGGTTGGTGATGGGATAGCGGCGGTCGCGACCGAAGTTCTTAGGTGTCACTTTCACGCCGGGTGCGGCCTGGCGGCGCTTGTATTCGGCGACGTTGAGGAGATGGTCGATGCGGGTGACCGTCTCGCGGTCAAAGCCGGCTGCGATGATGTGATCAAGTGGCTCCTCGCGTTCGACCAGACGCTCCAGGACGGCATCGAGCACATCGTAGGGCGGCAGAGAATCCTCATCACGCTGGTTCTCGCGCAATTCCGCGGTCGGCGGCCGCGTGATGATATCCGGCGGAATGACCTCCCCGGCCGGTCCGAGCGCGCCTTCCGGCTTCCAGGAATTGCGCAGTGTCGCCAGCCGAAACACCTGCGTCTTATAAATGTCCTTGATCGGATTGAAGCCGCCGTTCATGTCGCCATAGAGCGTGGCGTAGCCGACCGACATTTCCGACTTGTTGCCTGTCGTCACCACCATCAAGCCGGTTTTGTTGGAGATCGCCATCAAGAGCGTGCCGCGGGTGCGGGCCTGGAGATTTTCCTCGGTGATATCTGGCGGCAGATTCTTGAAGATGCCGGACAGGATCGTCTCGAACCCGTTCACCGCTTCGGCGATCGGCAAAACCTCGTAGCGGATGCCGAGATGGCCCGCGAGCTCGCCGGCATCCGCAATCGCGTGTGGTGCCGTGTAGCGATAAGGCAGCATTACGCCATGCACCTGATCGGCGCCGAGCGCATCGACCGCGATCGCCGCACACAGCGCGGAATCGATGCCGCCGGAAATGCCCAGCAGCACGCCTGGAAAGCCGTTCTTGGCGACGTAATCGCGGAGGCCCAGCACGCAGGCGGCATAATCGGCCTTGTCGCCCTCGGGCTGCTGGGCGACCGGCCCGGTGCAGCGCCAGTCGTCACCATTCCTGGTGAAGCGCAGCGTGACCACGCTCTCCTCGAACGCCGGTAATTGCGCCGCAAGCGAGAGGTCGCCATTGAGCACGAAGGACGCTCCGTCGAACACGAGCTCGTCCTGGCCACAGACCTGATTGAGATAGACCAGCGGCAGGCCGCTTTCGGTGACGCGCGCCACGGCGACCGACAGACGAACGTCGTTCTTGTCGCGGGCGTAAGGCGAGCCGTTCGGCACCAGGATGATCTCGGCGCCAGTCTCCGCCAGCGTCTCGATCACGTTTTCGTAGTCCTCGGACTCTTCCAGCCAGATGTCCTCGCAGATCGGCACCCCGATGCGCACGCCACGCACGGTCACGGGTCCTGCTGCGGGTCCGCGCGCAAACAGTCGCCTCTCGTCGAACACGCCGTAGTTCGGCAGATTGCATTTGAAGCGTAAGCCGGAGACACGGCCGCCATCGAGCAGCGCACAGGCATTGTAAAGCCTGCCCTCCTCGACCCAGGGCGTGCCGACCAGCATCGCCGGACCACCGTCCGCGGTCTCGCGCGCGAGGCCTTCGATCGCGGCGCGGCAGGCAGCCTGGAACGCCGGCTTCTGCACCAGGTCCTCCGGAGGATAGCCGGCGATGAACAATTCCGGAAACAGCACGAGATCGGCACCGTCGGCGGCGGCTCGCGCGCGCGCCGAGCGTGCCTTCGCAGCATTGCCCTCGATGTCGCCCACGGTCGGATTGAGCTGGGCGAGCGTGACCGCGAATGCGTTGAGACGTTCGGTCATGGACCGCCCTTGTTCGATCCTCGCTAGACGAAACCCAATCGCTCGATGAGCGCAAAGATCCAGAACGCGCCAGCCATCAGCAGCGCAACGCCGACCGCGGCCGAGCCCATGTCCTTGACCCGGCCGATCTGCTTGTCGTGGTCCATGGTCAGGCGGTCGGCGAGTTTTTCGATCGCGGTGTTGAGCAGCTCGACCACCAGCACGAAGGCGACTGCACAGACCAGCTCGACCGCGCGCATCGCGGTCGCGCCGATGAACCAGGCCAGCGGCAGCGACAGGAGGAGCACAAAGATCTCCTCGCGGACGGCCTGCTCCGAGCGGAACGCAAAGGCCAGACCGTTCCGGGAATTGATCGTGGCCTTCCAAATTCGCAGCAAGGTTCTAGAGCCCCGCTGCGGCCGGCATCGGCCTGGCTTTGCCGGCGCGTTCCTGCTTCAGCAGCTCGGCAATCAGGAAAGCCATGTCGATGGATTGCTCAGCATTGAGACGGGGATCGCAGACCGTGTGGTAGCGGTCGTTGAGATCCTCGTCGGTGATGGCGCGGGCGCCGCCGAGGCATTCGGTGACGTCCTGGCCCGTCATCTCCAGGTGCACGCCGCCGGCATGGGTGCCTTCCGCGGCGTGGACCGCGAAGAACGACTTCACCTCGGACAGGATGCGGTCGAAGGGGCGGGTCTTGTAGCCCGAAGTCGAGGTGATGGTGTTGCCGTGCATGGGATCACAGGACCAGACCACCACCCGGCCCTCGCGCTGCACGGCGCGGATCATGTTGGGCAGATGCTCACCGATCTTGTCGGAGCCGAAGCGGCCGATCAGCGTCAGCCGGCCCGGCTCGTTGTCGGGGTTGAGCACGTCGATCAGCTTCAGCAGTTCGTCGGGCTTAAGTGACGGGCCGCATTTGAGCCCGATCGGGTTCTTGATGCCGCGGAAATATTCGATATGGCCATGATCGAGCTGGCGGGTGCGGTCACCGATCCAGATCATGTGGCCCGAGGTCGCGTACCAGTCGCCGGTGGTGGAATCGACGCGGGTCAGGGCCTGCTCGTAGCCGAGCAGCAGCGCCTCGTGGCTGGTGTAGAAATCCGTGGCGCGCAGCTCGGGATGACTTTCGAGATCGAGGCCGCAGGCGCGCATGAAGTTGAGCGCGTCCGAGATGCGGTCGGCCAATTCCTTGTAGCGGCGGGACTGCGGGCTATCCTTCAGGAAGCCGAGCATCCATTGATGCACGCTGCCGAGATTGGCGAAGCCGCCGGTGGCGAAGGCGCGGAGCAGGTTCAGCGTCGCGGCCGACTGGCGGTAGGCCATCAGCTGGCGCTGCGGATCCGGCACGCGCGCTTCCTTGGTGAAGGCGATGTCGTTGACGATGTCGCCGCGATAGCTCGGGAGCTCGACACCGTTCACCTTTTCGGTCGGCGACGACCGCGGCTTGGCGAACTGGCCGGCGATGCGGCCGACTTTCACCACGGGGACGGCGCCGGCGTAAGTAAGCACCACCGCCATCTGGAGCAGCACGCGGAAGAAGTCGCGGATGTTGTTGGCGCCGTGCTCGGCAAAGCTCTCAGCGCAGTCGCCGCCCTGGAGCAGGAAGGCCTCGCCGGCCGCAACCCGTGCCAACGCCTTCTTCAGATTGCGCGCTTCGCCGGCAAACACCAGCGGCGGAAAGGTCGCAAGCTGCGCCTCGACGTCGGCCAAGGCCTTGGCGTCGGGATAGTCGGGCACCTGTAGCACCGGCTTGCTGCGCCAGGACTCGGGCGTCCACCGCTCGGACATCGCAATCTCTCCGTGAAGCAAAAAGCGCAACCTGATCTGTGGGTTGCGAGGGCCGCCTTATACACAGGCTGGCCCCGTCCCGCCAGTTGTAAATCCATTCCGCATTGCAAACCCTTGCGGCCAAAGTCAAATTCGCAATTGTTGGGAAACGGTCGGCGATCAAACCGGAGGTGTTGACGGTCAAGCCATTCGACGTCGGCGCCACCGCCCCGATCACCGCGATACAAGGTGGGGCGGCGTCGCGGAATGGACCCAGACCTAGGGGGAATGACGTCAGCGAATGATCGTCGTCAGAGACGAGTAACGCCTGTTCAGCCTGGCTTCGCCCGGCGCGAATTGCGCAAATGCGTCGCTAACTCGCACCGCCGGCGGCGTATCGCTCGCAAAGCGAAATTCCTTCGGCCGCGGCGCGTAGAAACTGGTGCGGAAATAGGCCTCGTCGAAGCGTGCCTCGCCGACCCCGAACAATGCGTCGCAGAGAAACAGGAGCGCGTACACTCCTGCGACTGCGGCGACGATCTCCCTGAGAATAGACATGAGGATGCCCTGCCCTTTTGCCGGGAGGATGCACGCTGGTTCCAAAGTCGAGGTTTAAAGCCGCGCGCTTCTTGTTCGCAGGGTTTGCCGCTACTGTGCGGATTGCAGGCAATTTTATCGATCCGGAAAAGGGAGCCCGCCCGACCAAGCGACCAGGCGGGCCCAGGCTTGGCCGCTCGGGAGGTATCGGACGGCCGGATTCGTCAGCCGTGGCTTGCCTCCTTGCGATGGCCGCTCTCGCTGAGGCGATCGACCCAAGCGATGCCGATCGCCGAGATGATGAAGGTCAGGTGGATCAGCACCTGCCACATCACGCCGCTCTCGGTGAAATTGCTGCGCGTCGTGCCGAGATTGCCCGCCTCAATGAAGGTCCTGAGCAGAGAGATCGAGGAGATGCCGATGATCGCCATCGCCAGCTTGATCTTGAGCACGCTGGCATTGACGTGACTGAGCCATTCCGGCTCGTCGGGATGCCCGGTCAGGTTCAGGCGGGAGACGAAGGTCTCATAGCCGCCGACAATCACCATCACCAGCAGGTTCGAGATCATGACGACGTCGATCAGCCCGAGCACGACCAGCATGATCTGCTGCTCGCTGGCGTCGAACGAGTGCAAGACCAGGTGCCAGAGCTCTTTGAGGAACAGCAGCACATAAACGCCCTGCGCGATGATCAGGCCGACATAGAGCGGCACTTGCAGCCAGCGCGAACCAAAGATGAGCTGCGCAAACGGGCCGATCTGCGGCCCCTCCGCGGCATGCGCCGAAGGTGCTTTCGGTTCAGACGTCATTGATCACTCCGGATTGCAAATAGGAAGCGCCTCACAGACTCGCGATGACAGGCGCGAGCTCGAGCGAGCCCCGATAGATCATCTCGAAGGCGACGTAAACGATGATGGCGAGACCGACATAGGCGATCCAGCGCTGCTTCTGCAGCACGCGGCCGAGCAGGTCGGCCGCAACGCCCATCATCGCCACCGACAATAGCAGACCGAAGGCAAGGATGTAGGGATGCTCGCGCGCGGCGCCCGCAACCGCGAGCACGTTGTCGAGCGACATCGAGACGTCGGCGGCGACGATCTGCAAGGCCGCCTGACCAAAGGTCTTTCGCTGCGCCGGCGCAGCACCCGCGCCGCCGCCATACTCGAACGCGAGCTGGCGCGAATGCGCGGACTGCTCGCGCAGCTCGCGCCACATCTTCCAGCAGACCCACAGCAACAGCACGCCGCCGGCGAGCAGGAGGCCGATCACCTGCAGGAGCTGGGTCGCAACGCCGGCGAAGACGATGCGGAGCGCCGTGGCGGCGACAATGCCGACGACGATGGCGCGCCGGCGCTGCTCGGCCGGCAGTCCCGCCGCGGCAAGGCCGATGACGACGGCGTTGTCTCCGGCCAGCACGAGGTCGATCAGGATGACCTGAAACAGCGCGGTCAGAGCATCGGCGGTGATGAATTCTGTCATGATTGATCGTTTTTCGGTGCAGACGGATCGAGCCAGTGCGGTTTCTTCCGTTCAACCCAATCCAGGACCTTGGCGCGCGAGGAGCGCAGCAGCGGCACGTCTTCCGCCAGCAATGCAAGACCGAGCGGCAGCATCCAGACGCCGAGCACCGGCAGAAAGGAGAGCACGCCGCCGACGATGAGCAGCAGGCCCGAGGGAATCCTGATCCAGCGGCTGGACGGCTTGAGCAGATAGGTGACGGCGTCGCCCATGCGCGGCGGCAAGCGATGGACGAGCTTGTCGAGACGCGGGTCGCCGCCGGCCAACTGGCTGGCGGGGCCCGTGGCCCCATTCGTAGGCTCGTCCGAAGCTGCGCTCATGCTCACTCCTCTGCCGCCACGGGCTGTTGGGCGCGCGCAGCACCCGGTGCGACCTGCTTTGCACGCGGCAGGGCCAGCGTCAGCAGGCGCAACAGCTTGATCGCCTGCACCTCATGCGGATGCACGTCCTCGTCGGCAGCGGCGACGCGCTCCGACAACTCCATCAGATGCGACGACAGCGGCATGTCCGAGACCGGCCGCAGCGTATCGATCACGACGTTTGCAAAATCCGGCTCCTCGAGTCGCTCGGCGAGTGTGTCGAACATCCCAAATAGCCTTTCGTCCTCGATATGAGGCGCCAATCCGCGATCGCGAATGAAGCGGATCACCTCGTCGCGCTCGACCGGCGAAACGCGCCGGTCGGCCACGGCGACGAGCGCGCCGGCAATGACCAGCGCCGCCGCAGCCTGCTCGTTCAGGCTGGACGGATCGGCGATCTCGATCTCGATCGGATTTGAATGCTTGGCGTCAGACATCGTTGCTCCCTAAGCTTGCGAAATGGCCGCACGGAGCTGCGATGGAACGACTGGTCGGAGAGAACCGAAGAAGGCCCGACGATCGGCCGATCCATCGCATTCGCGCGGGACAGGTCATCCGACATCACGAGGTTTGCCGACATTGTCGGCGTCCTCGCCAGAGGGGCCCGGATTCTTGTTCCTCTCAGAGATAAAGACGGGGCTGTCGGAATCAAGGCGATACGGCTGCGACTAGCCGCCGCATTGGGTTCCATATGGCCATGGAAGCGGGCTGGAGTCGATCTTTCGTGGCTCGCCAAGTGACGCCATGCGCCGCGCGGTCACACACCTCAGGGCGATGGTGTCGGGTTGGCGCTCGTTGCATCGCGAGCCAGCATGAATGGATGCCCCTGGCCAAGTGCTCCTCATCCTCCCCGCTCGACGAGATGCGCACGCGAGGGCGACGGCTCGAACCTGTCACCGAAATACTGCGTTTCGTGCGCCACCAGGCCTTCGCGGAATTCCATGATACTCACGACGTAGGACGGCACCCCATCATAGCTCAGGACGAATTCGCTCACCCAGAAATCGCCTCCACCGGCAATCCGCCGGACCGTGAATCGCTTCCTGTTCGGCTGCGCGGATCGACTCTCCTGAATGTTCCTACGACCGCGGATGCGCTCGCCGGACTGCGGATAGTCGAGCACGGCATCCTCGCAGTAAATGTCATGCTCCGCCTCGAAATTGCTCGCGTCCGAAGCATCCCAATGGCGCTTGAGCGCGGCTAGCTTGGCTCGATCATTCATCTCGATCTCCATCTCGATTTTCTCGCATCCTAGCAACGAAGCCGGCCTTGGTCGCGCTCCCGGCATCACCGGGAACCATGAGGGAGTCAGAACTGTTGGTGCAGCTCAAGACACATCCCCGAGAGGATCCCTCATGTGCCGCTGGATCGCATACCGGGGCGAGACGACGTCCTTCGAGCCCTACGTCACCGAGCCCGAGCATTCGCTGGTCGCGCAGAGCATCCGCTCGCTTCAGTCGACGGCGGGTTCGAACGGTGACGGCTTTGGCCTCGGCTGGTACGGCGAGCATCCGGAGCCAGGCCTTTATCGCGAGACGCGCCCGGCCTGGTCGGACGAGAACCTGCGCTATCTCTGCCGCCATCTGCGCTCGCATTTGTTCTTCGCGCACGTGCGCGCGGCCACCGGCACGGCGGTGACACGGCAGAATTGCCATCCCTTCGCCTGCGGCCAATGGATGTTCATGCACAATGGATTCGTCGGGAGCTGGAATCGGCTGCGGCGCAGGGTCGAGGCGTTGATCCCCGATCCTTATTACCCATCGCGGCTGGGCACGACCGATTCGGAAGCCGTATTCCTCGCCATGATGGGCGCGGGTCTGGATAGCGATCCGCTCGGCGCAACGCACCGCGTGCTGCAAGCCCTCGTCAGTCTCGTCAACGAAGGCCAGCTACGCGAACGGCTGCGCTTCACGAGCGCGATCGCCAACGGCCACGATCTCTACGCGTTCCGCGTTGCGGTCAACGATGCCGCGAACACGCTGTATTTCCGCGAGGCCGGCGGCCAGGTCGTCGTCGTGTCCGAGCCGTTCGACAAGGACGAGGATTGGGCCGAAGTGCCGCCGAATCACACGCTGATCGCGCGCGCGTCCGAAAGCGTGAAGATTGTTCCGTTCACTCTTGCAATTACGGGTGAGTGCGACGCGGAACCCGTTCCATCCAGAAGAATTGTTGCCGGCAGGTAAATACCTCGGCCGGGTGGGACAATGACATTTGCTTCAGACGTTTTGAAACTGCTGCGGCTTGATCCGTCCGACGACAGGCAGCACTTCGTCATTCGCTCCGCCGGCAGAGGCGGCAAGGCGGCGGAATATTCGTTCGGCATCGAGGAGGAATATTTCCTCGCCGATCGTCGCAGCCTGGAAGTCGCGATCGAGACTCCCAACGAGCTGTTCGAATCGGCGAATTGGTCGACCGGCGGCCAGGCGATGCGGGAAATGCTGCAATCCCAACTCGAGGTCGCGACCAACATTCACGTCGAGGTCAATGACGCGCGCGAAGAGCTCCGCTTCCTGCGCCGCGAGGTCGCAAACGTCGCCGCGCAATACGGCTTCGTGATCATGGCCTGCGGCACGCATCCGACCGCGGTCTGGCGCATGTCGCAGCCCAGCCCGAAACCGCGCTACGAGGAGATGATCGAGGATTTGCGCAGCATCGGCCACCGCAACATGATGTGCGGCATGCATGTGCACGTCCAGCTGCCAGATCCCGAGAAGCGCATGGCGGTGATGCGGGCGATGCTGCCGCATCTGCCGCTGTTCATCGCGCTCTCCGCCTCGTCCCCATTCTGGAATTCGCACAAGACCGGACTAAAGGGCTACCGGCTCGCCGCCTACTCCGAGCTGCCGCGCACCGGCCTGCCCGAACTGTTCGAAAGCAAGCAGGACTTCGACGACTATGTCGGCGCGTTGCAGCGCTCGGGCGTGATTCCCGACGAGAGCCACATCTGGTGGGCGATGCGACCTTCGATGCGACACCCGACCCTCGAGCTGCGCGCGCCCGACACCTGCACCTTCATCGACGACGCCGTCGCGATCGCCTCGCTCTATCGCTGCCTGACACGGCACCTCTACCTGCGGCCCCACCTGTCGAAGGAGGTCACCGCGGTCGAACGCGCGATTGCGGTCGAAAACAAATGGCGCGCCCAGCGCTACGGCACCGATTGCATCTTCGCCTCGAAGGACGGGCCCGTCACGATCTCGGAGCTGCTCTCCCGCGTGATCGACGACATCGCTGGGGACGCAGCGGCACTGAACTGCGCCGCCGAGGTCGAGCACTGTCGGACCATCGTTGCGCGCGGCAGCTCCGCAGAATTCCAGCTTCGCGCCTATCGCGAACATGCCGAGGACATCGGGGCAGTTTCGCGCTGGATCGCAGCCTCGACCATCTCAGGGACGAGCGCTCCGACTGGCAGCGTTCCTGCTCCGTCATAACGCCCGGGCAAGCTTCGGCAACGAAATGTCGTCTTGAATTCGGGCATCGGAGGAACGCATGAATCGCGTCACGTCTTGCCCCGGCTGCGGCCATGGACTTGTCCCGATGCTTTCGGCCAAGGGCCGCGCGGAGCTCAGCTGCCTCTGGTGCGAAGGCATCGACGTGCGAACGACGGACATGGCGAAGTGGGCGGACAGCCCGTCCGGCAAGCCTGAGCGGGCTGCCCGTCAGTCGCTCGAATGAGCGGTCGCCCCGTTCCGGTCAGATCCTCGCCGCCACGCGTTGCGGTGGAATATTGCCGGCTCCGGGAGGCGATCAGCCGATGATTTTCGCGGCTGCCGGCGTCGCCGGAGATAGAGGCAGTTGACGAGGATCGGCTCGTCATCGCCGAGCGTTGCACGCTCCTTGACGAGCAGGCTCATGACCGAACGCATCTTGAGGATTTCCTGCGCGACGAAGCTGCAGTCCTCGTCCCGATTGACCTGCTCACGCATGATGGACTCGGCCTCGAGCATGCTGACCCGGAGCGCTCGTATGGTTCTGCGGATTTCGTTGATACGGTTGTCCATGGCTGCCTCCCTGACGATCGCAGCATAAGAACAAAACATGAACATAACGTCAAGGCCTCACAGGCCGAGACCTCACAGTCGAAAGGCTACTCCGCCGCCTGGCGCACGTGGCGTGCGCTCGGCGTGCGCATGGTAACGAGCTCTTCGGCCGCGGTCGGGTGCAGCGCGATCGTCGCATCGAAATCGGCCTTGGTCGCCTTCATCTTCACAGCGATCGCGACCGCCTGGATAATCTCGGCGGCGGCATCGCCGACGATGTGGCAGCCCAGCACGCGCTCGGTCGCCCCGTCGACGACGAGCTTCATCAGCATGCGGGTGTCGCGGCCCGACATCGTCGCCTTGATGGGGCGGAACGTCGTCTTGTAGATATCGACGTGGCTGTACTGCGCCCGTGCCTCCGTCTCGGTGAGGCCGACGGTGCCGACCTCCGGCTGCGAGAACACGGCGGTCGGGATGTTGGCATGATCGACCCTGACCTCGCGCTTGCCGAACACGGTGTCGGCAAAGGCGTGGCCTTCGCGGATCGCTACCGGCGTCAGGTTGAAGCGGTGGGTGACGTCGCCGATCGCATAGATGCTGTCGACCGAGCTCTTCGAGAAACCATCCACCGCTATGCCGCCATTGCTCGGATTAATGGCGACGCCGGCGTTCTCAAGGCCGAGATTGGCCACCGCAGGATGGCGGCCGATCGCGAACATGACCTGATCGGAGGCGAGGCTCGACCCGTTCGACAGATGCGTGGTGAACTCCTCGCCGTGCCGATCGACCTTGGTCACGGTGCAGCCGGTGAGGATGGTGATGCCCTGCTTCTCCATCTCGGCGCGAACGTGGGTCCGAACATCCTCGTCAAAACCGCGAAGGATGTTGTCGCCGCGATAGATCACCGTGACGTCCGAGCCGAAGCCGGCGAAGATCCCGGCGAATTCCAGCGCGATGTAGCCGCCGCCCTGAATCACGATCCGCTTCGGCAACTTTTTCAGATGGAAAGCCTCGTTGGAGGAGATCACGTGCTCGATGCCGGGAATCGCCGCGCCATGGTTTGGCGCCCCGCCGGTGGCGATCAGGATGTACTTCGCCGTGATCTTGCGGTCGTTCTCGAGCAGACGGACAGTGTGCTCATCCTCGATCACCGCCCGGCTCTTGACGATCTGCGCACCCGACTTCTCGACATTGGCCGTGTAGGCCGCCTCGAGCCGCGCAATCTCCTTGTCCTTGTTGGCGATCAGCGTCGGCCAGTCGAAGGTGGCTGGCGGGACTGTCCAGCCGAAGCCGGCGGCGTCCTCGAGCTCATGACGAAAATGCGAGCCGATCACGAACAGCTTCTTCGGCACGCAGCCGCGGATCACGCAGGTGCCGCCCATGCGGTACTCTTCCGCGATCATCACGCGGGCGCCGTAACCAGCCGCGATGCGGGCGGCCCGCACGCCGCCCGAGCCGCCACCGATGACAAAGAGGTCGACGTCGAATTCAGCCATTGTCCACTCCGACCTCTTTCAGAGCATGATCCGGGAAAGTGTGGAGCGGTTTTCCGAAAAAGATCTTGCTCAAATAACAACCCAGAGCGCGATGACGCGCTTTAGGACTCCTATCAGATAGGTGCGCTCAGATCTCCTTGCCACGCTTGCGCATCTCGGCGCGGAAGGCTCCCATCACGGTCTCGGAGAAGTTCTGGGCCCAGGAGTTCATGAAGGCCATGCTGAGGCCGATGGCGCGCGGCTCGGCCTCGATCAGCTTCTTGCCGAGCGGCGACCTGTAGAAGGTGACGAGGTCCTTGAGCTCCTGCTCGGTAAATTCGCTGGCATAGATCTGCGCCATGCCTTCGCCGATTTCGTTCTGGCGGCCGTTGAGCTGCTGGGCGACGATCGGCGCGACCTCGTTGAGGTCCTTCTGGTAGTTGAGATTCTGCTGGATCAGCGCGATCTTGGTCTTCTCGACGAGGCCGGGCACGGCGCCGCTGTACATCGCAGTCGCGTTCTTGATCTGCAAAATCTCCTTGGCCGCCGCAATCGCCGCAGGTGAGGCTTTCGGCTGGGCCGGCGCGGCGGCCTTGGGCGCGGCCTGCTGGGCCATTGCCGGGGCGGCCGAAAGCGCCAGTCCCACAGCGAGGGTCGCAGCCGGCAAGAATTTCAACACGATCTTCATTCCAAGTCTCCTTTCGGCTTGCGCCGTTCAATCACGCGGATTCCCTCGCCGCCCGCCAAAACGGCCGAGCCGGCCAAGCCGATGAACAACCCATGCTCGACCACGCCCGGAATCGCGCTCAACGCGTTGGCGAGGCCGGATGGATCCACAATACGTCCGAGCTGGGCATCGACGATCCAGTGGCCGCCATCGGTGACGAAAACGTGGCCGTCTTTGGCCTTGCGGACCGCCATCTGCCCGGAAACGCCGCATTCGGCAAATGCAATCTCGATCGCGCGACGCGTTGCCCCAAGCCCGAACGGGATGACCTCGACCGGCAGCGGAAAGCGTCCGAGCGTCGGCACCCATTTGCTCTCGTCGGCAATCACGATCATGCGATCCGACGCAGCCGCCACGATCTTCTCGCGCAGCAGCGCCCCGCCGCCGCCCTTGATGAGGTTGAGCTCGGGATCGATCTCGTCGGCGCCGTCGACGGTGATGTCGAGATGGTCGATCTCGTCCAGCGTGGTCAGTGGCACGCCGCAACGCTCGGCGTCCGAGCGGGTCGCTTCCGAGGTCGGTACGCCGATCACCTTGAGCCCGGCGGCGACGCGCTCGCCGAGCAGCTCGACGAAATGTTTTGCGGTCGAGCCGGTGCCGAGCCCGAGTTGCATGCCGTCACGCACCTCCTCGAGGGCGCGCGCGGCCGCTTGCCGCTTCAACTGGTCCATGTTCACGTTTGCGCCCGCCTTGAATCGAGAATGTGCCGCCGGGTGTGGCCGGTTGCGGCGGCCTATGTAGCCTCGTTTTTTCCCGGAGAACAGGGTCTGGGATCAGGTCTATAAGCGGATCTTATGGTCCCGCCCCTTGCTTCGATACGACCGGGCCGGTAGCGCTTCGCCCATGACCTTCCCTCACACCATCGTCTTCGATCTCGACGGCACGCTTGTGGATACGGCGCCCGACCTGATCACCGCGCTGAATCACGTGCTCGACCGCGAAGGGCTGCCGCCGGTGCCGATGGCCTCGGCCCGGAACATGATCGGCGCCGGGGCCCGCAAACTGATCGAGCGGGGCCTGGAGGCCGAGGGGCGCACCGTCACCACTGCCGACATGGACCAGATGACGGCGGATTTCATCGCCTATTACGCCGATCATATCGCGGTGGAATCCCGCCCCTTCGAGGGGCTCGAGGCCGCGCTCGACCATTTTGCCGCCCAAGGCCACCGCCTCGCGGTCTGCACCAACAAGCTGGAATGGCTGTCGAAGCGGCTTTTGGACCAGCTCGACCTCAGCCGCCGCTTCGCGGCGATCTGCGGCGCGGACACGTTCGGCGTCCAGAAGCCGGACCCGACCATTTTCCGCGAGACCGTGGCGCGCGCCGGCGGGGAGGTCAAAGCCTCCATCATGGTCGGTGATGCCGGAACCGACGTTGGCGTGGCCCGCCGGGCCGGGGTGCCCGTGATCGGGGTCAGCTTCGGCTATACGGACGTGCCGATCGCCGAACTGAAGCCGGACCGGCTGATCCATCACATGCGTGACCTGCCCGCCGCAGCGCGCAGCCTGATGACCGCCCAGGCTCCAGCAAACCCCTGATAAATCTGAGTTATTCCTTGCAATTCTGCGTGATCGATGCGCAGCCGTGGTTGCCTGCCCAAGCGGCACGCCTTAGGTCCGGCTGGGCGATGTAGCGGTTGGTCGCAGAAGGTGGCCTCCATCACCGCGCCAAATCCGGGATTTGCAGAGCTTCAATCGGCCACTCCGCCCAAACCGGTCCGTAAGCCGCAGCGGCCCAAGAAGCCGAAACCTGCGGCAGCCGCAGCCCGGCGGACGCCGCGCGGGCCGCGTCCCCCGAGCCAAGCGCGGGAGGCGCTGACCTATCGACCCGATTGTCCTTTGCCTCTCCGATGCTTAGATTGCTTCCAGAGCACCGCTGAAGCGTCGGTGCGCAAGCTGCCCGAAGTACAAGGCTTCCCGTATGAACGGATCTTCCGCGAGCCCCCTCGCTACAGCGAGTCCCCTCGCCGCGCTGTCGAGCCCCATGACCGATCCGTTCGGGCGGACCATCAGCTATTTGCGCGTGTCCGTGACCGACCGTTGCGATTTGCGCTGCTTCTATTGCATGTCAGAGGACATGACGTTCCTGCCCAAGGCTGACCTGCTGACGCTGGAGGAACTCGACCGGCTCTGCTCGGCCTTCATCGCCAAGGGCGTGAAGAAGCTGCGGCTCACCGGGGGCGAGCCCTTGGTCCGCCGCAACGTGATGATGCTGGTGCGCTCGTTGTCGCGGCATCTTTCCAGCGGCGCCTTGAATGAGCTGACGCTGACCACCAACGGCACCCAGCTTGCGAAGCATGCGCGGGAGCTCGCCGATTGCGGCGTCCGCCGCATCAACGTCTCGCTCGACACGCTCGATCCCCGGAAGTTTCGCGAGATCACCCGTTGGGGCGAGATCGACAAGGTTCTGGAAGGCATCGAAGCCGCCCGCGCCGCAGGGCTCAGCGTGAAGATCAACGCGGTGGCCCTGAAGAACCTCAACGAGGACGAGCTCCCCGAGCTGATGCGCTGGGCCCATGGCAAGGGCATGGGCCTGACGCTGATCGAGGTCATGCCGATGGGCGAGATCGGCTCGGGCCGGATCGACCAATATCTGCCGCTGTCCCTGGTGCGCGCGCGTCTCGCCCAGCAATTCACGCTGACAGACCTAGCCGAGAGCACGGGCGGACCCGCGCGCTATGTCAACGTCGCCGAGACCGGCGGCAAGCTCGGCTTCATCACACCAATGACCCATAATTTCTGCGAATCCTGCAACCGGGTGCGCATCACCTGCACCGGAACGCTGCACACCTGCCTTGGCCACGAGGATGCTTCCGATTTGCGTAAACCTCTGCGTGCATCGAACGAGGATGTGCTGCTTGCGGATGCGATCGATCGTGCCATTGGGCTCAAGCCCAAGGGCCACGATTTCATTATCGACCGCCGCCACAACCGTCCCAGCGTCTCCAGGCATATGAGCGTCACCGGCGGGTAGCCCTTAACCTGCTCGCGGGTATTATTTCCCCTTAACTATCAACAAACTTCCAATTGACTGGCGGCACGCCCGCTGGTTTGGTGCGGCTGCCTCATGCCTGCCCGGCGAGACAAGCCACGCGCCAACTCGGCGCAGTCAAGACGGCCGGGGGCACAATCGGGGGAGGACCTATCGTTGCAAGCGCTCCTAAAGTTGAGCAGCAGGATTGACGCGTTCACGCGCTGGACGGGCAAACGCCTGGCATGGCTGATCGTGCTCGCAGTCATCATCTCGGCGGTCAACGCCGTCATCCGCAAGACCTTCGATACGTCCTCCAATTCGTGGCTCGAGCTGCAATGGGTGCTGTTCAGCATCGTCTTCCTGCTCTGCTCGTCATGGACGCTGCTCGACAACGAGCACATCCGCATCGATATCGTGAACAACGCACTGCCGAAGACGGCCCGCAACGTGATCGACGTGATCGGTCACTTGTTCTTCCTCATTCCGCTGTGCGTCGTGATGATCATCACCGGCGTGCCGTTCTTCCAGCGCTCCTTCCACATCAACGAGCAATCCGGCAATGCCGGCGGCCTGCCGCAATGGCCTGCCAAAGCCCTGATCATGATCGGGTTCGCTCTCCTGCTCGTGCAAGGTATCTCCGAGCTGATCAAGCGGATGGCAGTCATGCGCGGACTGATGCCCGATCCGCATGAATCCCAAGTGTCGGCGCTCGAGGCAGAAGTCGAGCATCTCGTCGAAGCGATCGAGAAGAAGTAGCCGTTGGCGACGGTTTAGGGGAAATCATGACCGCGTTTATCATCGCCAATATGGCGCCCATCATGTTCGCGTCGCTGGTTGTCGTGCTGCTGCTCGGCTATCCCGCGGCATTCTCGCTCGGCGCCGTCGGCCTGTTCTACGCCATCATCGGCGTCCAGCTCGGCCAATTCCACCCCGACTTCCTCCAGGCCCTTCCGGAGCGGGTCTACGGCGTGATGAACAACGACACGCTGCTCGCCATTCCCTTCTTCACCTTCATGGGGCTGGTGCTGGAGCGATCGGGCATGGCCGAGGACCTGCTCGACACCATCGGCCAATTGTTCGGCACCATCCGCGGCGGACTTGCTTACGCGGTGGTGTTCGTCGGTGCGCTCTTGGCCGCGACGACGGGCGTGGTTGCCGCCTCGGTGATTTCGATGGGGCTGATTTCGCTGCCGATCATGCTGCGCTACGGCTATGACCGCCGGGTAGCGACCGGCGTCATCGCCGCGTCCGGCACGCTCGCGCAGATCATTCCGCCCTCGCTCGTCCTGATCGTGATGGCCGACCAGCTCGGCAAGTCCGTCGGCGACATGTACGAAGGCGCCTTCATCCCGGGCCTCGTGCTCGCCGCCCTCTACGCCGGTTATGCCTTCCTCGTCAGCATGATCTTCCCGAAGGCCGTGCCGGGCCTGCCGAAGGAGGCCATCGGTTTCCGCGAGGAGGACGGCAGCCGCGGCCTGGTCTCGCTCGGCATGCTGTTCCTCGCGAGCTGTGTGTTCGGATGGTTCATGATGCGCAGTTCGAGCACGCATGGCGCCGACTACGTCGTGCTGAGCATGTTCTACGGTATCATCTTCGCCTTCGTCGTCGCCGTGCTGAACTGGGTTATCGACAAGCTCACCGGCTTCCGTTTCCTCTCGAAGATGGCGCAGCAGACCACCTTCGTCATGGTGCCGCCCCTGTTCCTGATCTTCCTGGTGCTGGGTACGATCTTCATCGGCATCGCGACGCCGACCGAAGGCGGCGCGATGGGTGCCGCCGGCGCCCTCATCCTCGGTGCCGCAAAGCGGCGGCTGAGCTGGGACCTGATCCGGCAGGCCACGGAATCGACCGCCAAGCTGTCGGCTTTTGTTGTGTTCATCCTGGTCGGCGCCCGCGTGTTCTCGCTCACCTTCTACGGCGTCAACGGGCATGTCTGGGTCGAGCACCTGCTCACCTCCCTGCCCGGCGGCCCGGTCGGCTTCCTGATCTTCGTCAACGCGTTCGTGTTCGTGCTGGCCTTCTTCCTCGACTTCTTCGAGCTGGCCTTCATCGTGATCCCGCTGCTCGGACCTGCCGCCGAGCATCTCGGCATCGACCTGATCTGGTTCGGCGTCATCCTCGGCGTCAACATGCAGACCTCGTTCATGCATCCGCCATTCGGCTTTGCGCTGTTCTATCTGCGATCGGTCGCCCCGAAGGATCGATATACTGATCGCGTCACCGGCAAGCGAATGGAGCCTGTCACCACGGGCCAGATCTATTGGGGGGCGGTGCCATTCGTCGTGATTCAGTTGATCATGGTAGGTCTGGTGATCGCGTTCCCCTCGATGGTGATGCACTACAAGGGCGTGCAATCGAACATCGACCCCAGCACGATCAAGATCGAAGTGCCGCAGATCGACTTGCCGCCGCTCGATCTCGGCCCGCCGCAAAAGTAGCGAAGGAGCGCGCGACTGCCCCTCCTACCCTCCCCCTGAGGGTCAGGGCTATCGCATGTGGCCGAGGAGCTCAAAAAGAAAGGCATCGTTCCACCCGGCGCGCTTGAGCTTGAGGCGCAAGGAGATGGTGGTGTCAGGGTGA
>NZ_JADPKU010000106.1:0-1009 GCF_023074095.1 Bradyrhizobium sp. 137 | reverse complement strand
AGAACAGGCATGGCCGCTTCCGGCAGAGCGATCTCTTCCGTCGCGTGTTCGAGAGCGTGCTGCGGCGCTGCATCGAGGAACGACTGGTCGGCGGTGAAGGATTTGCAGTCGATGCGAGCCTAATCAAGGCCGATGCCAATCGGCAGAAGGGGATCGAAGGCGATAAGGGACTTCCGCCGGAGGCTGCCGGCCGAGCAATCGACGAGTATCTGGCTGTCCTCGATGATGCTGCTTTCGGAGCTGCGACCGAGGTTACCCCGAAGTTCGTATCGCCCTCCGACCCGGCGGCGCGCTGGACGGGGGCGCACGGCGGCCAAGCGTTTTTCGCCTATTCGACGAACTACCTGATCGACATCGAGAACGCGATCATCGTCGATGTTGAGGCAACGACCGCAATCCGGCAGGCGGAGGTATTGGCCGCTAAGCGCATGATCGAGCGCTCGCTGGCGGTTTGATCTCTATCCGAGCCGGCTCCTCGGTGACAGCGGCTATGGCTCGGCCGAGATGCTCGCCTGGCTGCTCTATGAGCGCGGCATCGAGCCGCACGTTACAGTCTTCGATAAGTCGGCCCGCACAGATGGGATCATCTCGCGCGACGACTTCACCTATGACCATGCCGGTGACATCTATCGTTGCCCTGGTGGCAAAGTTCTTACCACGACCGGAACGTTGGTGAATGATGGTGCCACCATGCTTTACCTCGCCAGCAAGCGCGATTGTGATCGATGCGCATTGAAGGCTCGGTGTTGCCCCAAGCAGGCTTCACGGAGAGTGCCGCGCTCGATCTACGAGGGCGCTCGCGACATGGCGCGCCAGATCGCGAGATCGTGGGAGGGAGGCACCTCGCGCCGGCTCCGCAAGAAAATCGAGATGTTGTTCGCGCACCTCAAGCGCATTCTCAAGCTCGACCGTTTGCGTTTACGAGGTCCAAACGGCGCGCGTGACGAGTTCATCCTCGCAG
This sequence comes from Bradyrhizobium sp. 137, assembly GCF_023074095.1. NCBI lineage: Bacteria > Pseudomonadati > Pseudomonadota > Alphaproteobacteria > Hyphomicrobiales > Nitrobacteraceae > Bradyrhizobium > Bradyrhizobium sp. 137. The sequence continues at coordinate 48 of NZ_JADPKU010000106.1, read as the reverse complement.
CCACCGCCCAAAACCTTCGAAAGATGGCCAAGCTGATCCCGATGCCCA
>NZ_JADPKU010000071.1:0-1018 GCF_023074095.1 Bradyrhizobium sp. 137 | reverse complement strand
GCTCGCTACGCAAAGAACGTGCCCGGGCGCAAAAGCGATGTCAGCGATGCCGCATGGTTGCGCCAGCTTCATTCCTATGGCCTGTTACGCGGCAGCTTCCGACCTGATGCCGAGATTGCAACCCTGCGCGCCTATCTGCGCCAGCGCGAGCGGTTGGTGGAATATGCCGCTGCCCATATCCAACATATGCAGAAGGCCCTGATGGAGATGAACCTGCAGCTCCATCACGTGGTTTCGGATATCACGGGCGCGACCGGCATGCGGATCATCCGAGCTATTTTGCGGGCGAGCGCAATCCCGACGTGTTGGCAACCTACCGGGACGTACGCTGCCATTCTTCCATGGAGACGATCCGCGCCGCACTGGTGGGCAACAACCGACATGAACATGTCTTCGCCCTGACCCAATCGCTGGAACTCTACGACATCTACCAGGCGAAGATGCTGGACTGCGATCGCAAGCTCGAAGTCTTGATCGCTGCGTTGGGCAACAGAGGGACAAAACCGGGCGGAAAGCTATCCAGGCCACGCGTAAAGACCAAGCAGGTCAACACACCCACGTTCGATGTCAGGACCGCGCTGTATGGTGTGCTCGGCGTCGATCTGACCGAGATCCATGGATTGGGTCCGTCGCTCGCCTTGAAGCTTATCGGCGAGTGCGGCACAGATCTGATGGCATGGCCGACCGCCAAGCACTTCACCTCCTGGCTCTGCCTCGCACCGGGCAACAAGATCTCCGGCGGCAAGGTGCTGTCTTCGCGTACGCGACGATCCTCCAGTCGGGCAGCTGCGCTGTTGCGGTCGGCGGCCACAACGGTCGGTCGAACTGATAGAGCGCTGGGAGCATTCTATCGTCGGCTGTCCTCACGGGCAGGTAAGTCGAAGGCGGTGACGGCGACCGCCCGCAAGATTGCGGTTTTATTCTACAACACGCTCCGGCACGGCATGAGCTACAAGGATCCGGGTGCCGACCAATATGAGCAACAATATCGCAGCCGCGTCGTCGCCAACCTTCAGCG
>NZ_JADPKU010000112.1:0-77140 GCF_023074095.1 Bradyrhizobium sp. 137 | reverse complement strand
TGCCCTTGATGGTGTGGACCAGGCGGAAGATGTTATCCAGGATCTTGGCGTTGTTCGGCTCCTGCTCGAACTTCACCAATTGATTGTCAACGGTGTCCAGGCTCTCGCTGGTCTCCGTCAAAAACTCCCGCAACAGATCATCCATGAGGTACGCCTTACTGAGCTGGACTTCCGCGGCTGAGCCGCCCTTGGCATCGACAGAAGCCCTCTTTCGATCGTTAGACATCCCCTTTCACGGTCCCGTTAATTTCAGCCTCCGTGCTAATACGGATATTGAAGACAAGTTTGCCGTTCGGCGGCATGCCAGGGCACATTTCGGCAAAACCGGCATCCGGCCGCGACGGCGAAGGGCGTGAGGTAAAGGCGCCAATTACGGCGCAACGGCGCGCGCGAGAAAGTCCTGTCCGTGAAGGCGATAGGCACGGCCTGCGTGAAATTGAATGGAGCCGGCGCGCGATCGCGCTCGCCCTCGCGAGGCTCGCTTCGTGCTTTGCCGAGATCCGCGAATTTCGCATATTCGGTAAACGAACCGTTACCCCATGGCCGGTGCGGCTCGTTCCGCGCTAACCAGCCGCGCGGACGAGTCGATCTCAGCGCCGGCGGGCGCCGCGCTGACGCACGTCTACTTTCCGCACGGCGTGTCCTCATGCCGACGCCGGACATCTTGTCCCAATTGCCAACATAGCCCGACGTGAACATGATGGAACTTACTCGCACAAGGAGCGATGGTTCAGAAGGCGAGGAGGCAGCTTTGGAAACGACGGGGCGCCCATCCAACGGTTTCCTGTCTGCGCTGTCGGCAGACGATTATGAGCTGATCCGCCCGCACCTGCGTGCGGTCGATCTGCCCCATGACGCGGTGCTGGTCGAAGCCGGCGAGACGCTCAAGCGCGCCTATTTTCCTCACCGCGGCGTCATCTCGCTGGTGGTGAAGCTCGCCAAGGGCGAGCATGTGCAGGTCGCGATGATCGGCCGCGACAGCCTGCTCGGGACACTCTCGACCATGGGCGATGCATGCGCGCTGAACACGGCCGTCGTGCTGATTCCCGGGGTCGCGTCCGTGATGGATCTCGACCGGCTGCGCGGCGCGGCCGACCAGAGCAGCAGCTTGCGGACCTTGCTCACGCGCCACGGTCTGGCGGTCTACGCGCAGGTCCAGCAGACCGCAGGCTGCAACGCCGCCCATTCGGTGGAGTCGCGGCTGTCGCGCTGCCTCCTGCACACTCACGACCTGTCGGGCGACTACCGGCTGCTGCTGACCCAGGAGGCCATGGCACAGATGATAGGGGCGCGGCGCAACAGCGTGTCGCTGGTCGCCAACACCTTGCAGCAGGCCAATTTCATCCACTACAGCCGCGGACACATCCAGATCATGAACCTGGACGGCCTGCGTCAGACCGCGTGTGAATGCTACGCCACCGTGAAGGCGCATTACGACCGGCTGCTCGGCCCGCGCTGACCCGCACGCGTGGTAAACCGACGGCTAATGCCGGCCTGCAAACAGGAGTCGTCCTGCTTCCGGAACTGAAATCTGGATGCCGTAGACATGGCGGGCCTCGCACCGATTCCGGCCCGCGCGGCATTGAATCGTGATCGAGGCAGGCCAGGCCATGTTTGAAGTGAGCGTCGCGCCGGCGCAGAATGTGCTCGATGGCGCGCCCGCGCGCGACCCGAATGCTTATGCGACGCTGGTGCGCGAAATCGGCGAGAACGGGGCCCGCGAGGTGCGTGCGGTGTTCTGGACCGAGACCTGCGCGCGCCTGCAACTGTTCCGCACGCTCTCGGGCGAGCAGCACCAGGCGAGGTTCGCGCGCGAAGCACATTCGTTGAAGAGTGCGGCCGGCACGTTCGGCTATACCAAGCTCGCGGCGCTGGCGCTGCGGCTGGAGAAGTCGGCGCAGACGCTTCACGACACTGAGCTCCGGGAGCTCCTGGACCTGATGGATGCGGCCTACGCCGCGGCGCGCGCGCAGGAACCGGAAGGCTAGAGCCATTTCCGTTCCGAGGGAATCGAAGCGGACGTTGTGTTCCTGGTTTGACGCGTTTTCTTGACGCGAACCGGCTCCACTTCGCTCGAAAACGCTGTAAACCACCCGCGCGTGTATTCCCGCCGTACTTCTACGGCTTGGGATTTTCACAGATGGCTAATCATAGCTGGCGATAGTCGCGAGAAACCAGGAGGGTTTCCATGTTCACCTACGAGACTGCGGACCAGAAGGAGGTCCGTCGCTTCCGCATCGCTCAGTTCAACGGCCGGATGGCGACGGTGAAGTCTGGCGGGTCGACGGTGACTGGCTTCGTGCGCTCGGTACTCGAGCAGGAATCGAGCATCCCTCCCCGCTGGACCATCACGATCATCCCGAACGCACCGAAGGACGAGCCGAAGCCGCTGCGGCCCGTATCGCGCACGCGCCCCTTCGCCGAAGACTATTTCTGAGCGGGATCGGCTTTCTCCCGGGCCGCGCCGCCGGCCGGGCACAAAGCGACCATCAACTTCAATCGATCGAATGCAGCAGCGCCGCACGGACGAGGTCCGCGGTGTTGCGCGCACCGAGCTTGCGCATCGCCTCGGCGCGGTGGCTTTCGAATGTGCGTGGGCTGATCTGCATCCGAAGCGCGCCCTGCTTGTTCGAATAACCTTCGCTGATCAGCCTCAGCACCTCGCGCTCGCGCTTGGTCAGCCGCTTCTGGCCGGACAGGCCAATCAATTCGGCGCTAGGCACGCGTTGCGGCAGCGGCACGCGCGGGATCCGCGCTGCGGCGTCCCCGGTCCCGGATGGGGTCGGCAGGCCGCCCTTGTGAGGACCGGCAAGCTGCTTGACGAGGCCACAAACGCGCTCGGTCTGCGCCATCGCATTCTCGACCACGCGCTGCAAATAGGCGCGGTCGCCGGTGACGGGCGCGAGCTGATCGCTGTGATGCTTGATCTCGCCCATGTAGAGCAGGAGCGCAGTCAGGGGGCCGTTGAGCTCGCGGGCAATGGCGGCAGCCATTTCGTCGGCGGCCTTGGCACGGACGGCGTTCAGGCGGACGAAATCGAGCTCTTCAGCTGGAGCAGCGCTGCGTTCGTACCATTCCGACGGCCGCGAATCAGTGGCCGTATCATTCTGTGACGCCATGTCACTCGTTTAGCGGAACCGAGCCCGGTCTGTGATTAACTTTTTGCTCCGTAAGACTACGGTGATTTCGGCAGCTTTGCGCTAAATCCGCGGCATCGGCACAATTTATGCTTGCACGGCGCCGTCGCCGACCGCGCAGAGGTTGAGATTTCGGCTCAGATTCTGGAGCACGCGGGCGAAGAACCCTCAACCGGCACCTCCGCTCCTGCCAGTCCCCCGGATTTTACGGATTAATTAACGGCGACTTGCTTCTCTAAGCGAGGTTGAGAGCGCGCAAATGCCTCCACGCATTGGGCCCGCAAGCCTGCGGGAGACGCTGCGAAAGATTGCGTGCCATGAACGAGATCGATCGGCTGTCGGAATTCTTGCAGAGGCTGACGCCGATGTCGCGGAGCTGTCTGCTCAGCGAACTCGAGCGGCTTGAGCTGTGTGGCATCGACATGCCGGGCTCCGCCGACATTCAGTCCCGCTTGCGCGCCGAGTTTCGCAAGGACGGATCGGCCCATTCGCGCGCCACCAGCCCCTCGCGCTATTTCTTCGCGCCGCTCGAGCTCCTCCTGATCGATGGCGCACCCGAGCACGCCAATGCGGGGCGGATCTCACGCAACACCCTCACCCCGATCTGGGAGTGGATCTGCCGCGACCTGCTGCCGACCATGGCGCGCGACTACATCAAGGCGATCAACGACCAGATTGCCGCCAACAACCTGAAGGAAGTGCAGAAAATCGCATCGACCTTCCAGACCAAGGTCCTCAAGGTCCTCGAGAGCACCCTGGCGTCGGCGGACAGCACCCAGCTCGCACGCGCCAAGCTCGCGCAGTACACCGCATCGCGCACCGCCTTCGACGACGTGATGAAGATGCTGGACGTGCTGCGCGCCGGCGACGCGCTGCCGAAATTCAACGCGAAGCTGCCCGAACGGATCGCGAAGTTCGATGACAACCAGGTGGCCCAGATCACCTGGCAACTCGACGCCTTCGGGAAGTCCCATCCCCGCGCGCTGCCCTTCGCGCTGACACTGGTGGCAAGGCGCCTGAAGACGCCCTGGCAGTTAGTACGGCTTGCCACCAAGGCCGCCGCGAGCAAGAGCGCCGCAGACGTCGCCGCCGCGCCCTATGCCTGCGTCGTCCCCATGGTGCTCGACCGCCTCGACGACAAGCGCCTCGCTCTTCGGGTCGCGCTCCGGCACAACCGCGTGCTGGTCGCCCGCGACCTGCTTGCCGAGATCTACGACACCGAATACGCGCTCAAGGTGCGCATCGACGGCATCGAACATTGCGATTGGGGCATCCGCCTCCAGCAATTGATGGACGCGATCGCGGCGCTGGTGTCCGCCGAGGTCAGCCGCTTCCCCGCCAATGTCGGCCACATTCTCGGATCGCGCCGGCTGCGCAGCCACGATACCCTGGGCGGCAAGTTGACCTATCTGGCCTGGAAGGGACGCGACGCCATGCAGGACGGCGCGGCGGCGTTTCGCAAATTGATCGGGCAGACCTGATATCGCGCAGTCATCAAAGCGCGAGGGCGTTCGCGTTATCGGTGAGCGATCATGTCCTAATGTGCGCGCGGCAGGCAGAGGAAGCGATCGAGAAATCGCCCCGACAGCACGAATCTGAACCACCAATACATCATTCGCCGCATCGTCATTGCTGCAATCCTCGACAGCCCACCACAGGCTGGGCGGAGCAATAGCGCAGGAGCAGCAATGCGCATGTGATGTGTTTCACATTTGGGTCGAACACGCGCGGACGCATCGTCGCAGAACTGTCACGAGCGAAGGTGGAACGTGCGCGCATCGCGCGAAAATGAGTTCCACGGCCACAGCTGTCGCTCCTATCCTCCGATGCAACGAAAGAACGAACCGTAAGGAGGTCGTGATGAGATCGAACCGATTGATCCTGACGATGGTGACGTTGCTCGTGAGTGCGCTCGCGCTCACATCGACGGCGATGGCGCAAACGACGCCGCAAGGCGATGCTGCGCCGACCGCCGACAACGCGGTGCTGCTGACCGTCTTCTTCAAGCACGATCAATCCCGACCGCTGCACGAGCTGAATACGCAACTCGAAAAGCAGGGCTTCTACAAGGCGTTTCCGCCGCCCGGCGTCGAGGTCTTGAGCTGGTATGTGATGATGGGCATCGGCCAGGTGATCACGCTGCGCCTGCCGGCGTCGCGGCTGCGCGAGGTCAACCGCGTGATCGAGGACACGGCATGGGGCCCTTACCGCACCGAATTCCATCCGACCTATGACTACAAGGCGGTTGGCATGGCCCAACACGAAAAAGCCGCCGGAAATTAATTCTCTAATCGCCCTGTCATTGCAGCGAACGGCTACGCAACCGCATCGCTCGATGCGTGGCATCGGCGAGCCGCGCTTCGATCGATCGCGCGGGAGAAATTCCGCATGCGCTGGCTGTCGTTGTCCGTGCGGTGCCTGAGTATGCAAATTCTTTTCGAAGATTCTGTCGACAAATTAGCTCGAATTGCAGGGCTTAACGTTACTCAGATAATTCAACAACGATGTGAAGCTCTCCTTATTTGAACCCACGCTCGCCGTTTAAGAAACTGTCACGGAACGGGAGTGGTATGAGATGAACGATGGGATTATTGAACTCGTCGGACGAAGACCTGTGACCTTCGGACGGCGAAAGGTGACGCCGCGCGCCTGCGTGGCCGACAGCAAGCGCCACTTGCGTGCATTCCTCAGCGAGGTGCTCGAGGATCTGGGCTTCGTCACCAGCGAATGCGCCAGCGCGGACGAGCTGCAAACCGTGCTCGCCACCGAATTGCCGGACCTGATCCTGCTCGGCGTCGCCACCGATGGCATCGAGCCGGGGAGATTCCTGGAGATTTTGGTGCGCGAGGCATTTGCCGGGAAGGTTCTCGCGGTCGGCGCCCGCGAATCGATCATCGTCAGGGCCGTGCGGCAGGTCGGCGAGGAATATGGCCTTGCGATGCTGCCGCCGCTGACCACCCCCTTTGCCGCGGAGACGCTGCGCGAGCGTGTCGCGATGCTGCTGCCGGAGGAGCCGGCGCCGAGCCCGGCCGTGCATGTCGGTGAGGCCTTGCATGCCGGCTGGCTGGAGCTCTGGTACCAGCCCAAGATCGACGCCCGCACGCTGATCCGCAGCGGCGCCGAGGCGCTGGTGCGAATGCGCCATCCCACCTGGGGCGTCGTGCCGCCGGCCTATTTCATTCCCGAGGAGCACGATCCGCATCTGCGTGACCTCTCGGAATTCGTGATCGAGCGCGCCATGCAGGACTGGCACTATCTGCTGGAGCAGCAGAGTCCGGTCGATCTCTCGATCAACCTGCCGGCGTCTTATCTGAAGGAGCCGCAGGCGGTGCGCGATCTCTGCCGCCGCATGCCGACGCATCCGGCCTTTGGCGGCTTGACGATCGAAATCGACAGCCAAGAGGCGACCCGCGATCTCGACCACCTGACGGAGATCGCGCGCGAGGTGGGTCTGCACAATATCGGCCTCGCCGTGGACAATCTCGGCGCCGACTGGCCGGCGCTGATGGGGCTCGACAACATTCCCTTCGTCATGCTGAAGGCGGACCGGCATTTCGTCACCGGCAGCGGCAATGACCGGCTGAAGCGCACGGTGTGCCGTCACATCGTCGAGCTCGCGCAGGGCTACGGCGCGCGCGTGGTCGCCGAGGGCGTCGAGAGCCGCACCGACCTCGTCGCCGCGAACGAGCTCGGCTTCGATCTCGTGCAGGGCTTTCTGTTCGGCAAGCCGATGCCGCTGAAGAAGTTCGCCCGCTCGACGCTGACGAAAACGGTGATGGAGTGAGCTCGTTCGCGGCTCGTACGCCGCTGGACTCGCGCGAGAGGCGTCAAGCTCGCGCGTTCGCCGGCCCGCTTGGCCGGTCCGCGCACTTACGCTGTTGCGGCGCTGATATCGGTCGGCGACTGCACGGCGCCCGGCTCACCATGCGAGACGCGCGCCTCGGCTCGCTCGAGGTGAAGCGCGAAACCACTCGCCTCGGGAGGCTCGAGCCCGGCGCGCAGCTGCATGCTCGGAATCAGGTAATCGCCGCCGTTTTGGCGCCGATAGGGAATGGGCGAGGCCGTCGCAAGCGTTCTCATCCTCTCCCGCAAACGTTCGGCGATCGCTTCGAAACCGGCTTCGCCGAGCTTGTCGGCCTTGTAGACGACGAACGGCGGAAGGACGTCATAGCCGGGATAATAGAGGATGCCGTGATTGATCGGAAACAGCAGGTCCTCGATCGGCCCGTTGATCCCCCGGGCCGAATAATGCTCCTGCCAGCCGCCGGCCGTCACGATCAGCATCGCGCGCTTGCCCGCTAGCGTGCCCTCGCCGTAGCGGTCGCCCCACCGCTTGTCGCTGTGCTCGCCGACGCCATACGCGAAGCCGTAGGCAAACACGCGGTCGACCCAGCCCTTGAGGATCGCCGGCATGCTGAACCACCACAGCGGGAATTGCAGAATCAGCACGTCCGCCCACAGCAGCTTCTCGATCTCGCGCTTGACGTCAGGAGTGAGTGTACCGGCCTCGAAGGCCTGCTTGGATGCAGCGGCGGGCGCCAGCCGCGCGTCCGCTAGCAGTGACGGGAAGTCGGCGCGATCGACCTCCGATTTCCAGCCTTGGGCATAGAGGTCCGTCACCCGCACCTCATGGCCCTGGGCCTCGAGCTCTCTGGTGGCAACATCCCGGAGCGAGCCATTGAGCGAACGCTGTTCGGGATGCGCAAAAACAATCAACACTTTCATGATCAGCACCATTCGTTGACGATGTCCCGCAGCTAGCGCGGCGGGCTGCAAACCGGTAGATGTCGGCAATGAATAGGATTATGCCGGAAAATGGATAAATCGGAGGTTACGCTCGAGCGCATGCGCAGTTTCGTGCGGGTCGCCGAGCGCGGAAACCTGTCGGCCGTCGCACGCGAGCTTGGGTTGGGCCAGTCCACGGTGACACGGCACATCCGCGAACTGGAGCAAGCTGTCGGCGTGCCGCTGCTCACCAGGACCACGCGCAGGGTGACGATGACGGAGGAGGGGCGCCGCTACTATGCCGACTGCGTGCAGATCCTGCGCCTGGTCGAGCACGCCGGCGACGAGGCGCGCAGCACGCGCGATGCGCCCGCTGGAATGGTACGGATATCCTGCACTGCGGCCTTCGGCGTGCTCCACGTCAGCCGTTTCATCTTCGCGTTCCAGGACCGTTATCCGGACGTGTCAGTGGATCTCAGCCTGACCGACGAACGGATCGACCTTGTGAGGGAAGGTGTCGACGTCGCACTCCGTCTGGGGCCGCTTGCCGAGAGTTCGATGAAGCTCAAGTCCCTGGGACGGTCGCGACGGGTGCTTGTCGCCGCACCGACCTATCTTGCCGAGCGTGGCAGGCCCGCGCGCCCGCAAGACCTCGCCAATCACCAGGCCATCAGGATGTCCAACATCGCCAGCAGCGATGTGCTTGTCCTGCAAGGACGTCGTGGCGGCCGCCATGCGGTCCCGTTCGCCGGACGGTTGCGCGTCGATCACGGACTTGCCGCGCGAGAGGCGCTCGCGGCGGGCCGCGGGATTGCACCCGCACATCTTTGGCTCGTCGGCGACCTTCTCGCGACCGGCCGACTCGAACACGTGCTTGTGGACTATTCACCGCCTCCCGTTCCACTGAACATGCTGATCGTGCCGGAGCGGTCCGGCGTCGCGCGGGTGCGGCTGCTGGTCGATTTTCTCGCCGAGCAGATCGCGCAAATCCCCGGGATCGAAAAATCGCCGGGCAGAAGGCAGGACTAGCCGGCCATCGTCACGCAAACCGCCGCGCGAAGAAGACGCAAACGACCACGAGGACGGTCGCGGCGATCATGCTCCAGGCGACCGGCTCGTGCAGCAACAGGCCGGCGAGCGCGAGACCGAAGAATGGCTGGAGCTGCTGCAACTGGCCGACGCGGGCGATGCCGCCGAGCGCGAGCCCGCGATACCAGAAGATAAATCCGACGAACATGCTGAAGACCGAGACGTAGGCAAGCCCGACCCAGGCGGGCGCGCTGACGCCGCTCCATGTCGGCGGCCAGGTCCAAATCACGACGGGCACCATCAGCGGCAGCGCGAGCAGCAGCGCCCAGGAGATCACCTGCCAGCCGCCGAGGCGGCGCGACAGCGCGGCGCCTTCGGCATAGCCGAGGCCGCACAAGACGATCGCGGCCACCATCAGAAGATCCCCGGTCAGCGAGCTTGAGCCGTCGTTCGACAGGGCAAAGCCCGCCACGGTCGCACTGCCGAGGACGGCGAACAGCCAGAACAGCGGCTGCGGCCGCTCACCGCCGCGCAATACACCGAAGATCGCGGTCGATAGCGGCAAGAGGCCGATGAAGACGATCGAGTGCGCCGAGGTGATGTGCTGGAGCGCGAGCGCGGTCAGCAAGGGAAAGCCGACCACGACACCGATGGCAACGATGGCGAGCGAGGCGAGATCCTGCCTCGCCGGCCGCGCCTGACGGAGCAAGCCGAGCACGGCCAGGCCTATCAACGCCGCAATGACCGCGCGCGCGGACGTCAGGAACAGCGCGGAGAACCCGCCGACCGCCACGCGCGTCGCCGGCAGCGAGCCACTGAAGATGATGACGCCGAGAAGGCCGTTGCCCCAGCCGCTGCCGGAAGATTGCATTCCTGTCTCGCTTTTGGCTCGCGATCCTGGGGCATCGCAGATGACAAGGCCAGCGACAGTTCAGTACAATCTGGCAAAACTGTATGGATATGGAAGACTATACACTTGGACAGCGACGCATCAGCGAGAGGGCGCAACGGAACGCGGACCGCAGACGTGATGAGCGCGATCCGTGCCAAGGTCGCAGGCCGCGCGCTCGGCGCCGGCGACCGCTTGCCGTCGATCCGCAGCCTTGCCGCGACGATGCGGGTTTCGCCTTCGACCATCGTCGAAGCCTACGACCGTCTGGCTGCGGAAGGGTTGATCCGCGCCCGCCGCGGCTCGGGCTTCTACGTCTCGCCGGCGACCATGCCGCCGCTCGCATTGACCGAGGCCGAGCCGCGCCGCGACCGGGAAGTCGATCCGTTCTGGGTCTCGCGGCAGTCGCTCGACGCCGATGCAGTCGCGCCAAAGCCCGGCTGCGGCTGGCTGCCGCCGGAGTGGATGCCCGAGGCAGCGCTGCGACGCGCCATCCGCGCACTCGCGCGCGCCGACGAGAGCCTGTTGACTGATTATGGCAGCACGCGCGGTTCTCCCGCGCTGCGCCGGCTGTTGCTTGCGCGCCTCGCGGAAGATGCGATCGAGGCGTCGGTCGACCAGCTCATGCTGACGGGTTCGGGCACGCAAGGCACCGATCTCGTCTGCCGCTTCCTGCTCCGTCCTGGCGACACCGTGCTGGTGGACGATCCCTGCTACTTCAATTTCCGCGCCTTGCTGCGGGCGCATCAGGCAAGAATCGTCGGCGTGCCCTACACGTCATCGGGTCCTGATGTCGCAAGCTTCGAGCAGGTCCTCGCCAGCGAGCGGCCGCGGCTCTACATCACCAATTCAGCGCTCCACAATCCGACCGGCGCGACGCTGTCGCTTCCGACCGCGCATCGGCTTTTGACCGCGGCCACCGCGCACGACCTCACCATCATCGAGGACGACATTTTCGGCGACTTCGAGCCGGAACGCTCGCCGCGCCTTGCTGCGCTGGACGGTCTCAATCGCGTAATCCGCACCGGCAGCTTCTCCAAAACACTGTCGGCCTCGGTGCGCTGCGGCTACATCGCAGGGCGAGCCGACTGGATCGAGCAACTCGTTGACCTCCAGGTCGCAACTAGCTTTGGCGGCCCGAGCCCGGTCGCGACGGAGGTCATCGCAACGGTGCTGGTCGGCGGCAGCTATCGCAAGCACATGGACGAGCTCAGGCAAAAGCTCATGCGCGCCCGGCGCGACGTCGCGCGCAAGCTTCAGGCGCTCGGCATTGAGCCATGGCTGATGCCGCGCGGCGGATTTTTCCTGTGGTGCCGTCTCCGGGACAGCCAGGATGCTACGGCCGTTGCACGCGCGGCTCTCGAAGCGGATGTGGTGCTGGCACCCGGCAACGTGTTCAGCGTGTCGCAGACGGCGTCGCACTTCATGCGGTTCAACGTAGCGCAGATGAGCGATCCGCGAGTGTGGGATGTGATGCGGCGGGCGTTAAAGGCGGGTGGCGCGGCGTGACTTGGGCAGCCCCGTTTCGGTCAGGATCAAGTTCGCCCGTCCAGCGATCCCTGCCCCCATATGGACAGCGCGGACAGGACTCTCCCTGCTTCTTCGTGCGGGCAACCGATAATTCTGTCGACCACCGCTATCGATGCGCACCGAATGCCGCTTAAGAAACCGACAATTTCCGCAAGCGTGGTCTTATCCGACCGCACATCTGCGGATTCGAAAGCAAACGGCGCAACTCAGGCTCGGCTCCTTCAGCCCGGATACAGGAGAGATAGCAACCTTGGAAGCGAACGCGTTGTCAGGACCGTAGAAGGCGATCGTCCGGACGGCATTACCGCGCATGCCCTGGTTCGCTTTTTTTGCAGCCATTTGTCAGGCCGCGGCCCGATCTTCATTGGCGGGACCAAATCCGCTCGCGGAATTCCTCGACCGGTACGCTCCGACGTCGCTGGATGAAATGGCGGAGAGGGAGGGATTCGAACCCCCGATAGGCTTGCACCTATGCCGCATTTCGAGTGCGGTGCATTCAACCACTCTGCCACCTCTCCTGAAGGTGCCGATAAGAGGTAGGAACCCCCTGTGGTCGGGGCGTGTAATAGGCGAGGATGGCCGGCCAGACAAGGCGCGAAAGGCGAAAATCCGCCGCCTGTTTCATCCCTTGGCCTGGAGCTCCGCTCCGGTGAATCGGAACGGAGCTTTAGATTTTAGTTTTGACGCGTTTTCTTGACGCCAACTGGTGTCACTTCGCTCGAAAACGCTACTGCATTCCGAAAGGAACCGCCGTGGAGCATCTGACCGTCCCCGCCAATGGCGCCAATTTCCACCTGGTCCGCGCCGGGCGGGGCCAACCGCTGCTTTTGCTGCACGGTTGGCCGGAATTCTGGCTGACCTGGGAGCCGGTGATGATGCGGCTTTCGGACCGCTTCACGCTGATCGCGCCCGATTTGCGCGGCTTCGGTGACAGCGACAAGCCTGACGGCCCTTACGGGCCGGATGGCCATGCGGCAGACATGCTGGCGCTGATGCACCGGCTCGGCATCGAGCGATTCGGCGTCGTGGGTCATGACGTCGGTGGCGCCGTGATGCAGCCCTTGGCCCGGCAGGCACCGACGCGGCTTGCCGGGCTGCTCTTCTTCGATTTCGTCTATCCCGGCATCGGGCCGCGCATGGCGGCGCCCGACCGGCTCAACCACATCTGGTACCAGTCCTTTCACCAGATGGAGATGGCAGCCAGCCTCGTCGGCGCCAGCCGCGAGACCTGCCGGCTCTACATCGGCCACTTCCTGAAAGGCTGGGCGCACCGGAAGAGTGCTTTCGACGACGTGCTCGACGCCTTCGCCGACAACTTCCTCAAGGACGGCAATCTCGCCGGCGGCTTTGCGCATTATCGCGCCTCGCATGCCGGGCGCGTCGCGATGATGAAGGGTGAGGCGCCGCGCCTGCCGCCGATCAATGTGCCGACCTGCGTGCGCTGGGCCGAGCACGACCCGCTGTTTCCCTATGCCTGGACCGATCGGCTCGGGGAAACCTTCAGCGAGCTCGATCTGGCGATGTTTCCGGACGTCGGGCACTTCCCGCATCGGGAAGATCCGGAGCGTGCGGCCGCGGAGATCGCGGCGTTCTTTCAGCGCATCGGCTGGAGCTGAATCAAGGGGAGCTCGTGCGATGATGGAGGTGCACTCCCTCTCCGCTTGCGGGAGAAGCGGGGCAAGCCCGAGCTACGTCTGATCGCATATACTTCCAAAAACGGGGTGGGACCGCCAGACGCGGTAAACACTGGCGGTCCCGATGCCGCTCATTGAAATACTGGCCAGGAAGGGCGGCTTCGCCGGCCGAGTGAAGCGACGGTTCGACGGTAGCGCGCAGCCGGCATGGCGCAATGCAATCCGCCCCTTAACCTTGCCAGTCAAGGTTACTCCTTGTTGTCCTTGCCCTTTTTCTTCCCGTTCTCCGTGGAATCACGGTCTTTGCCGTTGCCGTTGTCCTTGCGGCGGTTGGTGAAGCGCGCATTGCCGAGCCCGGTGCCGATGGTGAGGACGCCCCAGCGGTCGACATCCTGCATGAACGGTACTTCCGAAAGGCCCTGAACCACGCCGTCATTGTGCATCAGGATCGCGGTGTCGTGCTCGCCGATCTGCGGGATGGCTTCGGTGAGGCTCGCCGGCAGGTTGAACTTGCTGCTCTCCCAATTGCCCGGGAGGTTCTGCGCGCCCTTCTCGATGGAGCCGTCCGCGTTGATCACGCCGGGACAGGCGATGCCGATGAACGGCGCGAGCTTGAAGCCTTCGGCTTCGGCATCCTCGATGAGGCCTTCGAGCATCTTGACGAGCCGCTTCACCGCGGCCTCGCGGCTCGGCTCATCATCGGCATGGCGCCACAGATCGGATTTGAAGACGACGGCCTTGGACAGATCGGGCGCCTTCTTCCAGCGCGTCTCAACGATCCCGCAGCGGATATTGGTGCCGCCGATATCGACCGCGAGAATGCTGTCATAGGCCTCGAAAATCCAGGACGGCGCAAGGTGCAGGGCTCCAATCAAGCCGGCGTCGTCAGGATCGAAGCGGATCGGCACCAGATCGACCTTGAAGCCTTCCGACTTGAGGATGATCTCGGCCCGGGCAATGGCGATTTCGCCGAGCCGGCTCGCACGAAAGCCGCCGCCGACCACGATGCATTCCGTCTTGGCCCAGGCCTTGGTCTTGAGGAACCGCCGCGTCACGTAGGCGAGCTCCTGCGCGAAATCCTCGATCGCGCTGTGCACGACGGCCGTGGCCTCGGTATCATCGCCGACCAGAACGGCATCGAGGACCTTCTTGCTGATCTTGTCGGACGGCTCGTCGCCGAAGGGATCCTCGCCGCTCTTGCGAAGCGGTTTGCGCCACTCTTCGAGGATCTCGCGAAACGCGCCCTTGCTGGCGCGATCGCCCAGAAAGCCCTCGTCGTCCTTGATCTCGATGTTGAAGCTGTCGACGTCGACCGACGGCAGGCGGCTCGCCCCGTGCTGGGCGATGCCCGTCGTCTTGACCAGCTCGTCTGTTGCCATGATAGCCCTTGCCCGCGTGTTCGATTTGCGAGGACACAACGGGGAGGGAACTCGTTGGTTGCAAGCTGGCCGCAGAATCAGCCCACGCACCGCAATGGGCTCAAAATCCTTCAAATCCTGGCGGTTTCGGCGGTTTTCCTTGACTTGCGGCGTCCGGCGGCTATAAGTCCCACAACCGGCGCGGGGCGTTTCTCGCGCCGCTCGTTTTTGCGTGGGTTTTCAAGGGGATAAGTCCCGCCCGCACAAAACTCGCATAAACCCGTAGCGACTGACAAAAAGCCGGCCCCGACGCTTCTCGTCGCGAGGCTGGGATTGAACACGAAGGAAAAAACGATGTTCGCAGTCATCAAAACCGGCGGCAAGCAATACCGCGTCGTGCCGGATGATGTTCTCGAAGTAGGCAAGATCGAAGGCGAAGTCGGCTCGATCGTGCAGCTGAATGACGTTCTGGTGGTCGGCGGCGACACGCCGGTCCTGGGCGTCCCGACGGTCGCAGGCGCGTCCGTTGCGGTCGAGGTGCTCGACCACAAGCGCGGACCGAAGGTCATCGCGTTCAAGAAGCGCCGCCGCAAGAACTCGCGCCGCAAGCGCGGCTACCGCGACGAGATCACGGTGCTGCGCGTCAGCGAGATCCTGACGGACGGCGCCAAGCCCACCAAGGGCCCGCGTCCGAAGAAGGAGAAGGTGGCCAAGGAGTCCGCACAGGAAGCCGCCGAATAAAAGATTTGATCACGCCAATTCACGAATTGATGCGTGAGAAATCGTGAAATGATTCCGTCAAGGAATTGATCTAGACATACGTAGGATTTCGGAGACGAGCCATGGCTCACAAAAAAGCAGGCGGTTCATCGCGTAACGGACGCGATTCGAAGGGCAAGCGCCTCGGCATCAAGGCGTTCGGCGGGGAGATCGTCACCCCCGGCAACATCATTGCGCGTCAGCGCGGCACCACCTGGCACCCCGGCCTTAATGTCGGCATGGGCACGGACCACACTTTGTTCGCCAAGGTCGAGGGTCGTGTTGCGTTCCAGGCCAAAGCCAACGGCCGCACCTTCGTATCGGTGCTCCCGATCGCTGAGGCGGCTGAATAGACGGTGGACCAAATTGGAGTCCGCCGGGTCCTGACCAAACCGGCGGAGTCCTAGAGATCAAGTGATCGAAGGCTCCAGGGGAGGCGGGAAACCGGCCTCCCCTTTTCTTTGACTTACTCACTTTGGAATTAGTGACTTTCCAGGAGCCGGACATGTTGCAGGATTTCTCGAGCGTGACCTTGCAGGAGGCGAGACCGAGCGTCGTCGCCACCGAGCGGCTGACGTTGCGGCGGCCGACACTGGCCGACGTCAGGACCATCGCGCGGCTCGCCAACGACCGCCGCATCGCAGAAAACACCCGCCGCCTCCCGCATCCCTATTCGCAGGATGACGCTGTCGAATTCATCCGCGCCACCGCCGCGCTCGGCAGCGAGACCGTATTCCTGATCGAGCACGATTCTGGGCCGATCGGCATGGTCGGCATCGACTGCTCCACACCGGACAATGCCGAACTCGGCTACTGGCTCGGCGTCGAGCATTGGGGCCAGGGCTTTGCCACCGAGGCCGCGCGCGGCGCGATCGACTTCTTCTTCGAGGAGTTCGAGGACGACCAGCTCTATGCCGGCGCGCGCGTCACCAACCCGGCCTCGCGCAAGGTACTGGAGAAGTGCGGCTTCCAGTGGAGCGGCGTCCAGCTGCACCGCTTCCTGGCGCTTGGATCGTCCACGCCCGTCGATTGCTTCCGCCTGTCGCGCGGCGTGTGGGCGTCGCTGAAGAGCTGGAGCAGTGCAAGGCGGATGAGGTAGTGCGCGAATCACCCTCCCCTGGAGGGGGAGGGTCGATGCGCGTGCAGCGAAGCGGAATGCGCAGCAGGGTGGGGTGAAGCCACAGTAATGGTGTGGCCCCCCTTGCAGTGGTTGATGCAACCGAAGCACTATCTTCGCGGAGAAACTGTCACCCCACCCCGCTCGCGCTTCGCACGAGCGACCCTCCCCTCCAGGGGAGGGTGGGCATCAAGCCGGCGGATTCACTTCTGCGCTTTCACGCCCGAGATCGCGCTCCCGCAAGTAGATATAGAACCCGGCACCGATGATGATGGCTGCGCCGACGAGCGTTGCGACCTCAGGCACGTCGCCGAACACGACGAAGCCGAAGATCACGGCCCAGACGATCATCGAATATTGGTAGGGCACTACGACGCTGGCCGGCGCGAGCTTGAGCGAGCGGTTGACGCAGAACAGCGCGGTGACCGAGACGCATCCCGCCAGTGCGAAGATCAGGAGGCTGCCCGATGTCGGCGGCACCCAGTGAAATGCAGAGAGCACGGCCCCCAGCGAAAACGTGCCGATGAATTGCGAGGAGGCCATCACGATGTCAGGCGTCTTGCGCAGGCTGCGCGTGATCAGCATCAGCGTCGCAAACGACAGACTGCCGCCGAGCGCGATCAGCGCCGGCAGGCTTACGGTCTGCGCGGATGGCCGCAGCGCGATCAAGACGCCGCAGAAACCGATCAGGATCGCGGTCCAGCGCCGCCAGCCGACCCGCTCGCCCAGAAAGATCGCCGACATCGCGGTGACGAAGATGGGGCCGGCCAGATAATAAGTGATGACGTCGGCGAGCGGCAGATAGACGGTCGCGAGAAAGAAGGCGGCCACCTCCAGCGTCGACAGCACGACGCGAAACAGCTGCAACCGCGGCCGCTCCAGCTCCAGGAATTGGCGACGCTGCCGCCAGATCAGCGGCGACAGCAAGAGCAGCGCCGCGCAGGCGCGCAGGAACAAGAGCTGCCCCACCGAATAGGTGCCGACCAGGAACTTGCCCATGGCGTCGCCGAACGAGAACAGGAAGATCGACAGCACCATCAAGGCGATGCCGGCGAGCCGTGCCGAGCGGTCGTCATAGGCGGAGAGAGACTTGAAGAAGGGCATTTGCGTCGTTTTAATCGCGTGGGCGCGCCGGACAAGTCCACCTCTGGTGAATTGAACGCATTGTCGCACTGCGCGGAGCGCGATACGGATCATGCACCGAGTCCGTTCCGAATGGTGCAGCGCATGACCGACTTCGATCCCTTCCAGCACCGCATGATCCCCACGCAACGCTGGTTTGAGGATTTCGTCCTCGGCGAACGCTTCGTGCTGCCCAGCCGCACCCAGACGTCCGCCGTGTTCGCGGCGTTCCAGACCGCGAGCGGCGACACTCATCCGGTGCACTACGACGTGGAATATTGCCGCAGCCGCGGCATGCCGCATCTGCTCGCCCACGGCTTTCAGACCTTGATCCACACCGCGCCTGGGGCCGGCTTGTTTCCGTTCATGGTCGAGGAGTCCCTGGTCGGCTTCCTCGAGCAATCAAGCCGGTTCCTCAAGCCAGTGTTCGCCGACGACACCATCTATCCTGCGCTTGAAGTCACCGAGCTGGTGCCGGGGCGCACGACCGGCGCCGTGACGCTCAGAAGCACCGTGTTCAACCAGCGCAAGGAGCTGGTGCTGGAGGGCACGCAGAAATTCCTGATCCGGCGGCGACCAGCGGGTTAAGCACGGAGAAAAATCGCCGAAATTTGGCCGATTCACGGAGAAGTTCGGGTTGCAGCACGGGATCGGCTGGCCTACCTATGGCCCATGAAATTCCTCGACGAAGCAAAGGTCTATATCCGCTCCGGTGACGGCGG
Source organism: Bradyrhizobium sp. 137 (assembly GCF_023074095.1). NCBI lineage: Bacteria > Pseudomonadati > Pseudomonadota > Alphaproteobacteria > Hyphomicrobiales > Nitrobacteraceae > Bradyrhizobium > Bradyrhizobium sp. 137. The sequence continues at coordinate 59,118 of NZ_JADPKU010000112.1, read as the reverse complement.
GAACGGCTGCGTGGCGTTCCGCCGCGAGAAGTTCATCGAATTCGGCGGCCCCTCCGGAGGCAATGGCGGCCGCGGCGGCAATGTCATTATCGAGGTCGCCGATGGCCTCAACACGCTGATCGACTATCGCTATCAGCAGCATTTTAAAGCCCAGAAGGGTGAGAATGGCTCGGGCTCGGACCGCCATGGCGCCAACGGCAAGAACATCGTGCTGAAAGTGCCGATGGGCACGCAGATCTTCGACGAAGACCGCGAGACGCTGATCCACGACTTCACCAAGCTCGGCGAAAGATTCGTCCTAGCCGAGGGCGGCAATGGCGGCTTCGGCAACGCGCATTTCAAGACCTCGACCAACCGCGCCCCACGCAACGCCAATCCCGGCCAGCCCGGCGAGGAGCGCTGGATCTGGCTGCGGCTGAAACTGATCGCGGATGCCGGACTCGTCGGCCTGCCCAATGCCGGCAAGTCGACCTTCCTCAGCAAGGTCAGCGCAGCAAAGCCGAAGATCGCCGACTATCCCTTCACCACGCTGCATCCGCAGCTCGGTGTCGTGAATGCCGACGGCCGCGAATTCGTGCTGGCGGACATTCCGGGTCTGATCGAAGGCGCGCATGAAGGCGCTGGCCTCGGCGACCGCTTCCTCGGCCATGTCGAACGCTGCCGCGTGCTGTTGCATCTTGTCGACGCGACCTGCGAACATGCCGGCAAGGCCTACAAGACGGTGCGGACCGAGCTCGATGCCTATGGCGGCCAGCTCACGGACAAGATCGAGATCGTCGCGCTCAACAAGATCGATGCGGTCGAGCCGGACGAATTGAAAAAGCAGAAGGACCGCTTGAAGCGCGCCGCCAAGAAGACGCCGCTGCTGCTGTCCGCCGTGACCGGCCAGGGCGTCAAGGAAGCGCTGCGCGCGCTGGCCGACGTGATCGGCGAGAACCCGGTCTCCGCCAAGGCCAAGAGCGCCGCCGAAGCGGAGCCGTGGTCGGCTTGAGGAGAGCGACGCGCTCCCTCCACACCTCTGCGCAGCGGGCCAACGTCCGACAAGAGAGCGGACCCCTCCTCACCCGGCGCCATAGCCGAAGCTTGCTTCGGCGTTCTCTTGAGAACGGCCGCCACAGGCCGCCTATGCCGACATCTCCGTTCGGGAGAGGTTTTCTTCGCGCCATCGATAGCGCAATATCCAGCAAACGAAGTCAGGAGCGAGACGCATGGCGCGCGCGAAGAACGTTCTCTGGATCATGTGCGACCAGCTTCGCTATGACTATCTCGGCTGCACCGGCCATCCCACGCTGAAGACGCCCAACATCGACGCCATGACCAAGCGCGGCGTGCTCTTCACCAAGGCCTACGTGCAGTCGCCGATCTGCGGTCCGTCGCGGATGTCGTTCTACACCGGACGCTACATGCGCTCGCACGGCTCGCACTGGAATGGCTGGCCCTTGCGCGTCGGCGAGCCCACGCTCGGCGATCACCTCAACAAGATCGGCGTGCGCAACGTGCTGGTTGGCAAGACCCACATGGCGCCCGATCTGGAAGGCATGAAGGCGCTCGGCATCCCGTCGGAATCGATCATCGGCGTGCATGTCGCCGAATGCGGCTTTGAACCTTACGAGCGTGATGACGGCCTGCACCCGACCGGTCGGCCGCGCCCGAAATACGATGAATATCTGCGCCAGCAGGGCTTTGAGGCTACTAATCCCTGGGAGCATTGGGCCAATTCCGGCGCGGCCGACGACGGCTCGTTGCAGAACGGCTGGCTGCTGGTGCATGCCGACAAGGCCGCGCGCGTGCCGGACGAGCACTCCGAGACGCCCTACATGACGCGGCGTGCGATGGACTTCATCACCGAGGCCGAGACCGATGGCAGGCCGTGGTGCCTGCATCTGTCCTACATCAAGCCGCACTGGCCCTATATCGCGCCAGAGCCCTACGCCAGCATGTATTCGACGTCAGACATGATTCCGGTGATCCGCTCCGAGCGCGAGCGCCAGAATCCGCATCCGGTGTTCGGCGCCTACATGGACATGCGCTACTCCCGCAACATGGCGCGCGACGATGCCCGCGAGAAAGTGATCCCGACCTATATGGGCCTGATCACCCAGATCGACGACCAGATGGGCGTGCTGATGAAGTTCCTGGAGGCGCGCGGGCTGTTGGAGACAACCATGATCGTGTTCACCTCCGATCACGGCGATTATCTCGGTGATCACTGGATGGGCGAGAAGGACCTGTTCCACGAGCAATCAGCGAAGATTCCGCTGATCGTGATCGATCCGTCGCAAGAGGCCGACGCCACGCGCGGCACACGTAGCGATGCACTGGTCGAGGCGATCGACCTCGCGCCGACCTTCCTCGACTATTTCGGTGGCAAGGTGCCGGGACACATTCTCGAAGGGCGTTCGCTGCTGCCGCTGCTGCGCGGCCGCACGCCATCAGATTGGCGCAGGGTGGCGTTCTCCGAATATGACTACGCCATGCAGGATGTGCGGCTGAAGTTGAACCAGCCCATCGAGCGCTGCCGCCTGTTCATGGTGTTCGACGGCCGCTGGAAATATATCCACGCCTCCGGCTTCCGCCCCATGCTGTATGACCTCGAAACCGATCCGGACGAATTTGTGGACCGCGGCGATGACCCCGGTTGCGCCGGCATCATCGCGCGGTTGCAGGCCGAGCTGTTCGACTGGGCGCTGCATCCGAACGACCACATCACGACGCCGCGCGAGAAGATCGCGGCCTATGCGGACAACCAGCTCCAGGTGAAGGGCGGCATTCTGATCGGCGTCTGGGACGAAGCCGAACTGGCGACGATCAAGGACGGCATCGCGCAGCGAGGGAAGCTCTAAGCCCCTCATGGTGAGGAGGCGCGAAGCGCCGTCTCGAACCATGCAGGCCTCGCCGCGACAGCGCGGGCCTTTCATCCTTCGAGACGCCGCTTTGCGGCGCCTCAGGATGAGGGATAGAGAGCGCGCTGCTCGCTCAGCTCGTCATGCCCGGGCTTGTGCCGGGCATCCACGTCTTGCGTCGAGCGCGGAAGCGCATGGATGGCCGAATCAATCCCGGCCATGACGGCGGGGTGCGTTGTGCGAGCAACGCCTTAATTCTCGATCCTGTATCCCGTCGCCTTCACGATCGGTTGCCATAGCGCGATGTTTGCTGCGAGCTCTTTCGTCAAGCCTTCCGGTGTCGACCCGACCGGAATGAGCCCGATCGCCGTCAGCTTCTCCTTCACCTCGGGCTTGGCGAGCGCGGCGCGCGCGGCGGCGCCGAGCTTGCTCGCGAACTCCTGCGGGCTGCCCGCCGGAAGCCACATGCCGTACCAGGCGTCGGCGACAAGATCGATGCCGCTCTCCCTCAGCGTCGGAACGTCTGGTGCAAACGGCGATCGTTCCGCGCTCGCGACCGCAATGATCTTCACGCCCTTGGCACGATGTTGCGGCAGAGCATCGGCCAACGTGGTGATGCCGAACGAGATGTGGCCGCCGACGATGTCGTTGAGGATGGGTGCGCTGCCGCGATAGGGCACGCGGGTCAGGGGAATGCCGAGGTCCTTCTCGAGCTTGGAGCCCATGAAATGCGGGATGGTGCCATTGCTGGGCACCCCGAACGAGGTCTTGTCCGGATGCGCCTTCAGCCACGTCACAAAGCTCTTGAAATCAGTGGCCTCGACCGCCGGACTGATCGCCAGCGCAAATTCGAACCGCGCCAAGAGCGACACCGGCAAGAAGTCCTTCGCCGTGTCGAAGCTCGGCGTCGTCTCCACCATCGGCAGCAGATACATGGTCGGCCCCGTCGTCACCAGCACCATGCTGCCGTCGGGACTGCCGCCTTTGACCGCCTTGATGCCGATCAGCCCGTCGCCGGTGCGGTTCTCGACCACGATGGTCCGTTGCAGCACCGGCGCCAACTCCAGCGCGATCAGCCGGCACAGCGTGTCGCCGCCTGCTCCCGCTGCGAACGGGAAGATGATCTTTGTGAGCCCGGCCTGCGCTTGCGCCCCACCCGCCTGCGCCAGCAGCGGCAGCCCGAGACATCCAGCCATGAATTTGCGGCGATCCATTCGTTTCCTCTTCGGCCCTTTATCGTTGACCGCAATTAGAGCCGGGCGGACGCCCGACACAAGGCCGACATTCGCCGTTTACCATGGCGGCTGCCTTGCGCCCGTCACCGTCCTGCTGCAAAAGCAGGGCTCATCGGCGCCGTCTGCTCCGCCGTTTTCCGAACAATCGCATCCAGCGCCAACACATCTATCCACATGGCCAGCCCCGAACTCAGTCAATTCCGCCGTATCGTCGTCAAGGTCGGCTCCGCGCTGCTGGTCGATTCCGACAAGGGTGAGGTGCGCGCGTCCTGGCTCGCGGCGCTGGCGGACGACATGGCCAAGCTGCACCGCGAGGGCCGCGATGTGCTGGTGGTCTCCTCCGGTTCGATCGCGCTCGGCCGCAGCCGCCTCAAATTGCCACGCGGCCCGCTGAAGCTCGAGGAGAGCCAGGCCGCCGCCGCCGTCGGCCAGATCGCGCTGGCGCGAATCTGGTCGGAAGTGCTCGGCGCGCACGGCATCGAAGCCGGCCAGATCCTGGTGACGCTTCAGGACACTGAGGAGCGCCGCCGCTATCTCAATGCGCGCTCCACCATCGGCAAGCTGCTGGAATGGCGCGCCATCCCCGTGATCAACGAGAATGACACGGTGGCCACCAACGAGATCCGCTACGGCGACAATGACCGCCTTGCCGCGCGCGTCGCCACCATGGCGAGCGCCGACCTGCTGGTGCTGCTGTCCGACATTGATGGCCTCTACGACGCTCCGCCCAAGAACAACCCGAACGCAAAACTCATTCCTGTGGTCGAGAGCATCTCCTCAGAGATCGAGGCGGTGGCCGGGGACGCCGAGTCCGAGCTATCGCGCGGCGGCATGCGTACCAAGGTCGAGGCGGCCAAGATCGCCACCACAGGCGGCACGCACATGCTGATCGCCTCCGGCAAGATCGAGCACCCCCTCCAGGCCATCGCCGATGGCGGCCGCTGCACCTGGTTCCTGACGCCGGCCAATCCCATCACCTCGCGAAAGCGCTGGATCGCGGGCACGCTGGAGCCGAAGGGCACGCTGACCATCGATGCCGGCGCGGTGACGGCGCTGCGCGCCGGCGCCAGCCTGCTGCCGGCCGGCGTGATCAAGGTCGAGGGCCAGTTCGCCCGCGGCGACGCCGTGATCGTGCGCGGTCCCGACGCCAGCGAGATCGGCCGCGGCCTGATCGCCTATGACGCCGAAGTCGCCGAGCGGATCAAGGGCCGCTCGTCCCCGGACGTGATGGCGATCCTCGGCATCAGCGGGCGGTCGGAGATGATCCACCGCGACGACCTGGTGGTGGGCGGGTAGGCCTTTGCCGTCAGGCCCGGGCTTGTCCCGGGCATTCACCTTCTTCGAGCCGCAAGAGGCGTGGATGGCCCGGGTCAAGCCCGGCCATGACGTCGCGATTGGCCCGATGGCCTTTGCACCAAGTCGCCGGGAGACCAGCCATACCGTCGCCGCCCTTCGCAGACGCAGGATTTCCGTGCTAGGACACCGCCTTAGCAGAAGGTTGACTCCCATGGCCGCCCCCCTCAAAGCCGTTGACGGCAATGCCGATCTCCAGGCGCTGATGTCCGATCTCGGTACCCGTGCCCGCGCTGCCGCGCGCGTGCTCGCGCTGGCGCCGCCGGAGCAGAAGAACCGGGCGCTGGAAGCCATGGAGCGGGCGATCCGCGGCAACGCTGCGGCGATCCTCGCCGCCAATGCCGAAGACGTCGCTGAAGCCCGCGCCTCCGGCAACGCGACCGCCTCCTTCATCGACCGCCTGACGCTGACGCCGGCGCGCGTCGAAGGGATGGCCGAGGGCATCAGCACCGTGCGCGGCATTGCCGATCCGATCGGTGTCGTTACTGAAAGCTGGCAGCGGCCGAACGGCATGACCATCGAGCGCGTGCGCGTGCCGCTCGGCGTCGTCGGCGTGATCTTCGAGAGCAGGCCGAATGTTGCGGCCGATGCCGGCGTGCTGTGCCTGAAGTCCGGCAATGCCGTGATCCTGCGCGGCGGCTCCGACAGTTTCCGCTCCTGCCGCGCCATCCATGAATGCCTGGTGCAAGGCCTGCGCGAAGCCGGCCTGCCCGAAGCCGCGATCACGCTGGTGCCGACGCGCGACCGCGCGGCGGTCGGCATGATGCTGTCAGGATTGAATGGCGCGATCGACGTGATCGTGCCGCGCGGGGGCAAGAGCCTCGTCGCGCGCGTCGAGCAGGAAGCGCGCGTGCCGGTGTTCGCGCATCTCGAAGGGGTCAATCACGTCTACATCGATGCCAGCGCCGACCTCGCCATGGCAAAATCGATCGTGCTCAACGCAAAAATGCGCCGCACCGGTGTCTGCGGCGCCGCCGAGACGCTGCTGGTCGATCGTGCGGGAGCCGCAAGGAGCCTGAAGCCGCTGGTCGAGATGCTGCTGGATGCCGGGTGCGAAGTGCGCGGCGACGATGCGGTGCAGAAGACCGACGCACGCGTAAAGCCTGCCAGCGAAGACGATTGGAATACTGAATATCTCGATGCGATCATCGCAGCGAAAGTGGTCGACGGCGTCGACGGCGCGATCGCGCACATCCGGAACCACGGCTCGCATCACACCGACGCCATCGTGAGCGCGGACGAGGTCGCCGCGAAGAAATTCCTGAGCGAGGTCGATTCCGCGATCGTGCTGCACAACGCTTCGACGCAGTTTGCCGATGGCGGCGAGTTCGGCTTCGGTGCGGAGATCGGCATCGCCACCGGCCGCTTCCATGCCCGCGGACCTGTTGGCGCCGAGCAGCTGACGAGCTTCAAATACCGGGTCCTCGGCACCGGGCAGACGCGGCCGTAGCCGCTCGGGGCGGGCATTGAGCAACAATTTCGTCGTGCCGCGTTTCGTGGCGCAAGCGATCCCGCCCTACACCCAGGGCATGCGCGTCGGCCTGCTCGGCGGCTCGTTCAATCCGCCGCACCAGGCCCATCGCGCAATCAGCCAATTCGCGCTGAAGCGATTACAGCTCGATCGCGTCTGGTGGCTGGTGACGCCAGGCAATCCGCTCAAGGAGAACGGCACGCTGCATGAGGTCGGCGCGCGCATGCAGGCGGCGCGTGACGTCGCGGCCGATCCCAGAATCGAGGTGAGCTGTCTCGAATCCGTCATTCGCACGCGCTACACTATCGACACGATCAACATCTTGCGTCGCCGTTTACCCGGCTTGCGCTTTGTCTGGATCATGGGCGCCGACAACCTCGCTCAATTCCACCGTTGGCAGGACTGGCGGCGGATCGCCGCCCAGGTGCCGATTGCGGTCATCGATCGCCCGCCGCAAAGTTTTCGTGCCCTCGCCTCTCCTGCCGCCAAGGCACTGGCGCGCTACCGCTTGCCCGAGAATAAGGCGGCACTGCTTGCGGATCGGCCGGCGCCGGCCTGGGTGTTCCTGACCGGATTGAAGCTGAATCTCTCCTCGACGGGCCTGCGGAACCCGGACGGGAGCTGGAAAGGTACGAAGTGAGAAAAGGTACGAAGTGAGACGGAGTGTGTGGAATTGGGGCTCTCTGGCATATTGAAACCCTTAACCCCACATGATGTAGTGTAACCGGTGAGCGCCGGATTCGGCGTTCGCGATACAGTGAAAGGAATGGTCCCTGGCCACATCTGTATTGTCCAAGTCTGTTTTACCCAAGGTTGCTAAGCCTACGCGTAAAACATCGTCCAAAGCTGCCTTGAAGGCGCAACCCGACGCCGACAAGACGCTGAGCCTGATCCTCTCCCGCCTCGAGGACATGAAGGCGGAAGAGACGGTCACAATCGACCTTCGCGGCAAATCGGCGTACTCCGACTACATGATCGTCACGACCGGCCGGGTTAACCGGCACGTTGGCGCGATCGCGGAAAACGTCACCAAAAGCCTCAAGGAAAACGGCATCAAAAACATCCATGTCGAGGGCTTGCCCAATTGCGACTGGGTGCTGATCGATTCCGGCGACGTGATCGTGCACGTGTTCAGACCCGAGGTCCGCGAGTTCTACAATCTCGAGCGATTGTACACGCAGGGCCCAGGGGCGGCGAAGGCGATCTAGAGGCCTGACGAGCCGATTTCGAATCGGCTGACGCGCATGCTAGCGTCGTGCGCGCGTCTGATGCGCGCGACCTTGAAAACACGACGCTGAAGCCATCATGCGTGTTGCTGTCATTGCGGTGGGCCGGCTGAAGCAGGGCCCCGAACGGGAGCTTGCCGATCGCTATTTCGAGCGGTTCGCCGAGGCCGGCCGCAAGCTCGGATTTCGCGATCTCTCGATTTACGAACTTGCGGAGAGCCGGGCGCGCGACGCAGCAACGCGGATGGCTGAAGAGGCCGCGGCGATCTCGGCCCATATTCCGGAGAAGGCGGTCCTGGTGGCGCTGGACGAGCGCGGTCAGAATCTGGACTCCACCGTATTCGCACGGCATCTGGCGCGCTGGCGGGACGAAGGCGCCGGACATACTATCTTCGTGATCGGAGGGGCGGACGGACTTTCGCCCGAATTGCGCCGTAAGGCCAAGCTCGCGATCGCGTTCGGCTCTGCGACCTGGCCGCACCAAATGGTCCGCGTCATGCTTCTGGAACAGCTTTATCGGGCCGCCACCATTCTGGCCGGCCACCCCTATCACCGCGCGTGATGCGCGCCACAACGAGCACCTTTGCCGACGAGATGCGTGCGCCGATTCTCAACCTGCTGCTGATCACTGGCCTCGCAGGCACAAGCCTCGCGCACGCTCAGACGGCGACACCGCCGCAGACCGCGGCTGTCTCGCCCGATGTAATCAAGCAGCGCGAGCAGGAGCTCGAGGCCGCGCGCGCCAGGCAGAAGAGCGCGGAGGAAGCGCAGGCCAAGCTCAAGGCCGAGATCACCGCGCTCGGCCAGGACCGCACTCAACTCAATCAGCAGCTGATCGACACCGCCGCCAATGTGCGCACCGTCGAGACCAAGATCGACGAAGCCGAAGCCCGGCTGCGGACGCTGAACGGCCGCGAGCAACAGATGCGCGCCTCGCTCGATTCGCGCCGCGCCGACATCGTCGAAGTGCTGGCCGCCTTGCAGCGCGCCGGAAGGCGCACGCCACCCGCGCTGCTGGTGCGCCCCGAAGATGCGCTGCAGTCGCTGCGCACCGCGATGGTGCTGGGCGCCGTCGTGCCGGAGTTGCGCGGCCGCGCCGAGAAGATCGCCGGCGACCTCGGCGAGCTCGTCGCCCTGCGCAAGAACATCGCCACCGAACGCGACCAGCTCGCCCTCGACCGCGACCGGGTCCGCAACGACCAGAGCCGGCTCACTGCTTTGGTCGACGAGCGGCAGCGCCAGCAGGCGGCGCGGGAAAAGGACCTCGACGCCGAGAATTCGCGCGCGATCATGCTGTCAAAGCAGGTCGGCGATCTCCAGGGCCTGATCACCAAGATGGAGCAGGATCTGCAAAGCGCTGCCAAGGCCGCTGAGAAGGCGGCCGAGGCGGCAAAGCAGGCCGAGGCGAAGGCGGCCGCCAGCGCCAAGTCCGGCCCGGGCGCTTTCAAGGACCGGTCCCGGACCACGCCCGCGATGGCCTTCGCGTCGGCCAAGGGGCTCCTGCCTCTTCCGGTTAATGGTAACAAGATCAGGGACTTTGGTGGTTCCGACGGGATCGGCGGGGTCCAGAAGGGCATTTCACTGGCCACCAAACCCGGCTCTCAGGTCACAACGCCGTGTGACGGCTGGGTGGTCTATGCCGGCCCCTTCCGCAGCTATGGACAACTCTTGATCCTCAATGCCGGGGGCGGGTATCATGTCCTGATCGCCGGGATGGAGCGCATTTCGGTCAACATCGGACAGTTTGTGCTCACGGGGGAGCCGGTCGCGACCATGGGGTCGACCTCTCAGGTCGCCTCCATTCTCGCCACGAACGCGAGTCAACCTGTGCTGTATGTCGAGTTCCGTAAAGACGGCACTCCAATCGATCCAGGCCCATGGTGGGCCGCAAATGAAGGCGAGAAGGTTCGCGGATGATGCGCAAGACTTCAGTAATCCTCCTCAGCGCGGCCACCGGCGCGGCGCTGACGCTGTTCGTGACCCAGCCGCGCGCCGTGTTCATGGGCTCCAGCGCGCGAGCCGCCACCGCGGACACCTATCGCCAGCTCAATCTGTTCGGCGACGTCTTCGAGCGCGTGCGCTCCGACTATGTCGAGAAGCCCGACGACACCAAGCTGATCGAATCCGCAATCAGCGGCATGCTCACCGGCCTCGATCCGCATTCGAGCTACATGGACGCCAAGAGCTTCCGTGACATGCAGGTGCAGACCCGCGGCGAGTTCGGCGGCCTCGGCATCGAGGTCACGATGGAAGACGGCCTGATCAAGGTGGTCTCGCCGATCGACGACACACCGGCCTCACGCGCCGGCATCATGGCCAACGACATCATCACCAATCTCGACGACGAGGCGGTGCAGGGCCTGACCCTGAACCAGGCGGTCGAGAAGATGCGCGGTCCGGTCAACACCAAGATCAAGCTCAAGATCATCCGTAAGGGCCAGGACAATCCGCTCGACGTCACCTTGGTGCGCGACAACATCCGCGTCCGCTCGGTGCGCGCGCGCGTCGAAGCCGACGACATCGCCTATATCCGCATCACCACCTTCAACGAGCAGACCACCGAAGGCCTGAAGCGCGAGATCGGCAATCTCTCGAACCAGATCGGCGACAAGCTGAAGGGCTACATCATCGACCTCCGCAACAATCCGGGCGGCCTGCTGGAGGAAGCGGTCACCGTCTCCGACTCCTTCCTGGAGAAGGGCGAGATCGTGTCGACCCGCGGCCGCAATGCCGAGGAGACCCAGCGCCGTACCGCGCATGCGGGCGACCTCACCAAGGGCAAGCCGGTCATCGTGCTGGTCAATGGCGGCTCGGCCTCGGCCTCCGAGATCGTCGCCGGCGCGCTGCAGGACCACAGGCGGGCGACCATCGTCGGCACGCGCTCGTTCGGCAAGGGCTCGGTGCAGACCATCATTCCGCTCGGAAGCGGCAACGGCGCACTGCGGCTGACCACCGCGCGCTACTACACGCCGTCGGGCAAGTCGATCCAGGCCAAGGGCATCGTGCCCGACATCGAAGTGCTTCAGGACGTGCCGGACGAGCTGAAGTCCCGCACCGACACCAAGGGCGAGGCGTCGCTGCGCGGCCACCTCAAGAACGATGGCGACGAGAAGACCGGCTCGCAGTCCTACGTCCCGCCGGACGCCAAGGACGACAAGGCGCTCAAGCTTGCCGACGATTTGCTCCACGGCATCAAGAACAGCGCCTCGGCCGCGCCGACGCCGGGCGGCGACAAGGCCGCCGCCGACAAGCCCAAAGCGGCGAACTAGCATCGGCGCACACGAACTTCTTGCAAAGGGCGGCTGCAAAAGCCGCCCTTTTTGCTTGGAACTCCTGATGCCCCCGGCCGATCCCGGCCTGCCGCCGCTTGACCTCGGCGTGGTATCGTCGTTGCGAGTGATTCGGGATCGCGCATGACTGAAACGGCCGATGATCTGAGCGCCCCGCTCGGACAGGACAAGCCGCGCCGGAAACGCCGGCTGCGGCTGCCGTTTACGGCCATGCAGCTGCTTGCCGTCCTGCTTCTCCTGTTCCTGGTCACCTTTGCCGGCTTCGCCATCTTCAACAAGGATCCGCTCGGCGGCGAGCCGATAATGCGGATCGCGATCCGCGAGCCCAAGACATCGGACAAGACAACGGACAAGGCTATCGAAGAGAAGCCGGCCGCCGCGGGCCATGGTCAGGACAGCAAGCACGAGGCCAAGGAGACGCCGAAGCAGGCCGCTCGCAGTGAGCAGAAGACCGTCACCATGATCGACGGCTCCACCGGCGCACGCCATGACGTGGTGATCGGCGCTGGCGAGGCCACCGATAAGGGCGGGGCGGCTTCGGCACCGCCGCCTGTCATGGCCGGGATCGAACCAAAACTGCTGGAGAAGTCGCGCTACGGCATGATCCCGGTGGTCGCCGGGGACTTGAAGCCGTTCAACGTCTACGCGGCCGATGCCGACCGCGCCAAGGCCGCAAAGATGCCGGTGGTCGCCATCGTGATCGGCGGCCTCGGGGTTGGCGCCGCCAAGACCACCGATGCGATTATGAAGCTGCCGCCCGCGGTGACGCTGGCCTTCACACCCTATGGGTCCGACCCTGGCAAGCTTGCCGAGCGGGCCCGCGCCCAGCGCCACGAGGTCTTCCTTCAGATCCCGATGGAGCCCTATGACTTCCCCGACAACGATCCCGGGCCGCAAACATTGCTGACCTCGCTCAGCACCGACCAGAACATGGACCGCCTGTACTGGCACCTCAGCCGGATGCAAGGCTATGCCGGCCTCACCAATTTCATGGGCGCTCGCTTCATCGCGTCCGAGCCGGCGATGCAGCCGATCATCCGCGAGGCGGCCAAGCGCGGGCTCGGCTTCTTCGACGACGGCTCCTCACCCCGCAGTATCGCGTCCCAGGCAGCGGCCAACCAGGCGATGCCGTTCGGCAAGGGCGACATCGCGATCGACGTGGTGCCGACGCCGACCGAGATCGACCGCGCCCTGAACAAGCTCGAAGCGACGGCGCGCGAGCGCGGCGCCGCCGTCGGCACTGCCTCGGCTCTGCCCGTCTCGATCGAGCGCATCGGCGTCTGGACCAAGACATTGGGCGACCGGGGTATCCTTTTGGTGCCATTGACAACCGCGATGCTGAAATCAAAATCCAGCTAAATCAACGAATTGGTACGGCACGGGTGCCCGGCGGGGCCGCATCAGGTCCTACCGACAACAGCATGCGAGAGGTCTGGCGGAATGGCGCGTTACGAGGATCTGCCCTACCGGACCTGCGTCGGTGTGATGCTGATCAACACGAAGGGGCTGGTGTTCATCGGCCGCCGCGCCGGCGGCATCGAGCATGTCGATGACACCCATGTCTGGCAGATGCCGCAGGGCGGCGTCGATCCCGGCGAGGACACCTGGGAAGCCGCCAAGCGCGAGCTCTATGAAGAGACCAGCGTGCGCTCGGTCGAGCGGCTCGGCGAGGTGCCGGACTGGCTGACCTACGATATTCCGCGCACGGTGGCCGGGCGCACCTGGAAGGGCCGCTACCGCGGCCAGCGCCAAAAATGGTTCGCGGTGCGCTTCACCGGCAAGGACAGCGAGATCAATGTCGAAAAGCCCGGCGGCGGCGGCCACAAGGCCGAGTTCGTGAGCTGGCGCTGGGAGCCGATGAAGAACCTCCCGGGATTGATCATCCCGTTCAAGCGTCCGGTCTATGAACGCGTGGTGAAGGAATTTTCCGCGCTGGCGGATCAATAATTCGAGTTGCCGTTCCAGGTTCGGTGCTAATCCATCGCGCGGAGTGACAGCGAAAGATGCACGCGTGACGGAAAAGCCCTACCGCCCCAATGTGGGCATCGCCCTGTTCAACGCCGATGGCCGCGTGCTGATCGGCCACCGCTTCAAGGGCGACGGGCCCGAGATCATCCTGCCGGGACTCGACTGGCAGATGCCGCAGGGTGGCGTCGATGAGGGCGAGAATCTGCGCGATGCGGCGATGCGCGAGCTCTGGGAGGAGACCAACGTCGTCAGCGCCGACTATCTCGGCGAGACCGACTGGTTCACCTACGAATTCCCGCCCTACGACGGACCGCAGACGCACCGGCTGGCGAAATTCCGTGGCCAGCGCCAAAAATGGTTCGCGCTGCGCTTCACCGGGCGTGACGACGAGATCGATCCGCTGACGCCGCGCAACGGCCAACCGGCGGAATTCGACGCCTGGCGCTGGGAGCGCCTCGACCACGTCGCCGACCTCGTGGTCCCGTTCCGCCGCGACGTCTACCGCGCCGTGGCACGGCAGTTTGCGGGGTTCGGAAACTAAAACTGCGAAAACAACCCCATGCACAGTAGCCGAGCACCTTCGGCGCGATGCACTGTGGTTAGTGTGAAGCCTTTGAAGTGTCGGGTAGAATCGGCGGCAAAGCGCAATCGAATGGTGAAGGTGCCGACATCGGCGCCATCGCCGCGTGGCACTCGGCGGCGTCATCGGTGCCTTCGCGATTTGCGTCGGCATTGGGCCAGCTAAACTAGGCGCGCACGGCGCGGTGCAGCAAAGCTTCAGCGCCCGCCACGGTGTGACGAGCGCTGAATCTGTTCACGAATTCTAGGCTTGAGCCCCGGAGCGGTGCCCCGGGGCTTAGTGCATAGCCGTGGAGTTGAGCTGGTGCTGGATGCTCTTGAAGTGGTCCAGCCGCTCGATGGCGTGATCGAGCTCGCTGCCTTCGTGCTCCTTCAGATTCTCTTCCATCTCCGCGATCGTCTCGGCGAACTGCGCACGATCGAGCTCGGCCAGCGACGTCGCGACGTCGGCGAGCACGGTCAGGCCCCTTTCGGAGACTTCGGCAAGGCCACCGAGCACGATGACCTTCTCGTGCCTGCCGCCCGTGGTCACGGTGAGAATGCCGGGGCGGATCGCAGCGACGACCGGCGCATGTCCCGCCAGCACGCCGAAGTCACCCTCGACGCCGGGGATGTCGACCTGGTCGACCTCGCCCGAGAAGGCGAGCTTTTCCGGAGAGACGAGATCGAAGTGAAAGGTGGCCATGAGCTATCCGTTTTTTCCGCTTGTCACCCGCGGGCTTGGCCCGCGGGTCCATCCATCAAAACGCTCTCGATGGATCGCCGGGTCAAGCCCGGCGATGACGAGATGAGAATGCTTAAGCCGCTTCAGCGGCGAGCTTCTTGCCCTTCTCGACGGCTTCTTCGATGGTGCCGACCATGTAGAAGGCAGCTTCCGGCAGGTGGTCGTACTTGCCTTCGACCAGGCCCTTGAAGCCCTTGATGGTGTCGGCGAGGTCGACGAACTTGCCCGGCGAACCCGTGAAGATTTCGGCGACGTGGAACGGCTGCGACAGGAAGCGCTCGATCTTGCGGGCGCGGGCCACCGTCAGCTTGTCCTCTTCCGAGAGCTCGTCCATGCCGAGAATGGCGATGATGTCCTGCAGCGACTTGTAGCGCTGGAGCACCTGCTGGACCTGGCGCGCGGTGTCGTAGTGCTCCTGACCGACGACGAGCGGCGAGAGCATGCGCGAGGTCGAGTCGAGCGGATCCACCGCGGGGTAGATGCCCTTTTCCGAGATCGCGCGCGAAAGCACGGTGGTGGCGTCCAAATGCGCGAACGAGGTCGCAGGCGCCGGGTCGGTCAAGTCATCGGCCGGCACGTAGATGGCCTGCACCGAGGTGATCGAGCCCTTCTGCGTGGTGGTGATGCGCTCCTGCAGCGCGCCCATATCGGTGGCGAGCGTCGGCTGATAACCCACCGCCGAAGGAATACGGCCGAGCAGCGCCGACACTTCCGAGCCGGCTTGCGTAAAGCGGAAGATGTTGTCGACGAAGAACAGCACGTCCTGGCCCTGGTCGCGGAAGTGCTCAGCGACAGTCAGACCGGTGAGGCCGACGCGGGCGCGGGCGCCCGGCGGCTCGTTCATCTGGCCGAACACCAGCGCGCATTTCGACTTCACGCTCGGATCCGGATTGTGCGGATCGGCGTTGACCTTGGATTCGATGAACTCGTGATAGAGGTCGTTGCCCTCGCGGGTCCGCTCGCCGACGCCGGCGAACACGGAGTAACCGCCGTGCGCCTTGGCGACGTTGTTGATCAGCTCCTGAATCAGCACGGTCTTGCCGACGCCGGCGCCGCCGAACAGCCCGATCTTGCCGCCCTTCGCATACGGGGCCAAGAGATCGACGACCTTGATGCCGGTGACGAGAATTTCAGCTTCGGTCGACTGATCGGTGTAGGTCGGCGCTTCCTGGTGGATGGCGCGCTTGCCTTCCGACTGGATCGGGCCGGCTTCGTCGATCGGCTCGCCGATCACGTTCATGATGCGCCCGAGCGTGCCGGCGCCCACCGGAACCGCGATCGGCTGGCCGGTGTCGGTCACTTCCTGGCCGCGCACCAGACCTTCGGTCACGTCCATCGCGATCGTGCGCACGGTGGACTCGCCGAGATGCTGCGCAACTTCGAGTACCAGACGGATATTGCCGTTCTTGGTTTCCAGCGAATTGAGAATGGCCGGGAGGTGGCCTTCGAACTGAACGTCGACGACGGCGCCCATGACCTGGGTGACGCGACCGACCGGGTTAGCTGCTGTAGCCATGAAGCTCTCCTTCGAAATTCTGTACTTGAACGACCGTCGTTTAATTGGTGCGTCAGAGCGCCTCGGCGCCGGAGATGATCTCGATCAGCTCCTTGGTGATCTGGGCTTGACGGGTTCGGTTGTAGATCTGGGTTTGCTTGCGGATCATTTCACCGGCGTTGCGGGTGGCGTTGTCCATCGAACTCATCTGCGCGCCGTAGAACGAGGCATTGTTTTCGAGCAGCGCGCGGAAGATCTGCACCGCGATATTGCGCGGCAATAGGCGGGGGAGGAGTTCGTCCTCCTCCGGCTCGTATTCGTAGGATGTCGCCGGCGCGTTCGCCGCCTTTTCTTCCACGGTCAGCGGAATGATCTGCTGGGCGGTCGGGATCTGCGCGATCACCGAACGGAAGCGCGCGTAGAACAGCGTGCAGACGTCGAACTCGCCGTTGTCGAAACGCGCCAGAACCTTCTTGGCGATGTCCTCGGCATTGATGAAGCCGAGCTGGCGGACGCTGCGCAGATCCATGTGCTCGACGATCTGCTTGTCGAACAGGCGGCGGAGCTGCTCATAGCCCTTGCGGCCGACGCAGAAGAATTTCACTTCCTTGCCTTGCGCGATCAACGCCTGCGCGCGCTCGCGCGCCAGGCGCACGATCGAGGAGTTGAAGGCGCCGGACAGGCCGCGCTCGCCGGTGCAGACGAGCAGCAGGTGAACCTGGTCCTTGCCGGTGCCGGCCAGCAATGCCGGCGCGCCGGGCGAGCCCGCGGCGGCGCTGGCGATGTTAGCGATCACCGCGCTCATCTTGTCGGCGTAGGGCCGTGCCGCTTCGGCCGCTTGCTGGGCGCGGCGCAATCTCGACGCCGCGACCATCTGCATGGCCTTGGTGATCTTTTGCGTCGCCTTGGTGGAGGCGATGCGGACGCGCATGTCTTTAAGTGACGCCATTCTTCGTTCACCCCGGCGGTTCGACCCTTACGATCAAGCCGCTAGCCTATCCCAATCGTCATGCCCGGGCTTGTCCCGGGCATCCACGTCTTCATAAGCCACGCGAAGGCGTGGATTGGCCGGGACTTTAGATGCGAAGACGCGCTTCGCGCCTTCCCCGCCCTGACGGCCTTCTTATGCGAAAGACTTCGCGTAGCCCTCGACCACCGACTTCAGCTTGGCAGCGGTGTCGTCGGAGAGATCGCGGCTGTCGCGGATCGTGTTGAGGATGTCGACGTGCTTGCCGCGCAGCAGCGAGAGCAGGCCGTCCTCGAACGCGCGCACCTTGTTGAGCGGCAGCGGATCGAGATAGCCGTTGGTACCGGCCCAGATCACGCAGACCTGCTCTTCCATCTTCAGCGGCGAGAACTGCGGCTGCTTCAGGAGCTCGGTGAGACGCGAGCCGCGGTTGAGCAGGCGCTGGGTCGAGGCGTCGAGGTCGGAGCCGAACTGCGCGAACGCCGCCATTTCGCGGTACTGCGCGAGCTCGCCCTTGATCTTGCCCGCAACCTTCTTGGTGGCCTTGGTCTGCGCCGAGGAGCCGACGCGCGACACCGACAGACCGACGTTCACCGCAGGACGGATGCCCTGGAAGAACAGGTCGGTTTCCAGGAAGATCTGGCCGTCAGTGATCGAGATGACGTTGGTCGGAATGTAGGCCGACACGTCGTTGGCCTGGGTTTCGATGACCGGCAGCGCGGTCAGCGAGCCCGAGCCCTGGTCCTTGTTCAGCTTCGCCGCGCGCTCGAGCAGGCGGGAGTGCAGATAGAACACGTCACCCGGATAGGCTTCGCGGCCCGGCGGGCGGCGCAGCAGCAGCGACATCTGGCGGTAGGCGACGGCCTGCTTGGACAGATCGTCATAGATGATGACCGCGTGCATGCCGTTGTCGCGGAAGTACTCGCCCATGGTGCAGCCGGTGAACGGCGCGATGTACTGCATCGGTGCCGGATCCGAGGCGGTGGCGGCGACGACGATCGAGTATTCGAGCGCGCCCTGCTCTTCCAGCACCTTCACGAACTGGGCAACGGTCGAACGCTTCTGGCCGACCGCGACGTAGACGCAGTACAGCTTGATGTTCTCGTCCGGCTGCGCGTTGAGCGGCTTCTGGTTCAGGATGGTGTCGAGCGCGATCGCGGTCTTGCCGGTCTGGCGGTCGCCGATGATCAGCTCGCGCTGGCCGCGGCCGATCGGGATCAGGGCATCGATCGCCTTGAGGCCGGTCGCCATCGGTTCGTTCACCGACTTGCGCGGAATGATGCCGGGCGCCTTGACGTCGACACGCATGCGCTTGTCGGCCTGGATCGGGCCCTTGCCGTCGATGGGATTGCCGAGCGCGTCGACGACGCGACCGAGCAGGCCCTTGCCGACCGGCGCGTCCACGATGGCGCGGGTGCGCTTGACGGTCTGGCCTTCCTTGATCTCGCGGTCGGCACCGAAAATAACGACACCAACGTTGTCGGTCTCCAGATTCAGCGCCATGCCGCGGGTGCCGTTCTCGAACTCGACCATTTCACCGGCCTGGACGTTGTCCAGACCGTAGACGCGGGCGATACCGTCGCCGACGGACAGCACCTGTCCGACTTCGGAGACTTCAGCTTCCTGGCCGAAATTCTTGATCTGGTCCTTGAGGATCGCGGAAATTTCCGCGGCGCGGATGTCCATCAGCCTGCCTCTTTCATCGCGTGCTTGATCGAATTGAGTTTGGTGCGAAGCGAACTATCAACCATGCGGCTGCCCAGCTTGACGACAAGGCCACCGATGATCGAGGGATCGACTTTCACGTTCAGCGCGACGTCCTTGCCGGTCACCGACTTCAGGGCAACCTTGAGGGCGTCGAGATTCTTGCCCGAGAGCGTTTCCGCGACGGTGACATCGGCCGTCGTCTCGCCCTTGAACTTGGCGACGAGGGCGCGGTAGGCGCGGATGACGTCCGACACCGCGAACAGGCGGCGGTTGGCGGTCAGCACCTTCAGGAAATTGGCGGAGATGCCGGCGATGCCGGCCTTGGTCAGGACGGCCGACAAGGCCCTGGACTGGGTGTCAGCCGCGAACACCGGGCTGCGGACGAGGCGATTGAGATCGGCGCTCTCGGTCAGCAGGGCCTCGAATCTCTCAAGATCGGCTTTGACTTCGTCGACCACTTTCTGGTCGCGGGCCAGTTCGAACAAGGCCGTTGCATAACGGCCGGACACACCGGAAACGGACGTATCTTCTGCAGCCACAGACGCGCTCTTTTTGCTGTCAAACTCGCAAGGGAAAAACCGTCGCCACGAAGCGGCGCCTAGCGATCCAAGCCCTTGGAATTCAAGCGGGACTTCGATTTTTCGACCAGCACGGGAGGTGCCGGGCTCGTTAAAATCGCGGCTTTGCTAACATAGCAGGCGCGCAGGTGCAACATGACGCCAAATTAAAGGCATGAGGATCTGTCGCCAGTTCGTCGCACGCCACGACGACGTGACGATGAGCTCCCGCATCACGGAATTGCCGTGAGCCTCGCGACGGCTCGGCACCTGTTCGTTCCTTGCCCTCAGCGCATACCCGCCATGAACACGGATCGCCGAGGCGTGAATCCCGCCGCGTCAGTTCCATTCGTCGAATACTTACCCAATTCTAAACGCTGGCGGAAATGACTTCATTTTACAGTATTCCCAAGTAATCGATTAGTTAATGAATTGTTAAAACAAAGGATTGCGGAACATCAACCGAATATCGGCACAGGTAACAAGATGTTTCATGACGACACAGAGCGGATTTACTGCCCAATTCACGCCGCATTGCGAAAGGAAACGCCATACCGCTCACAAACTGATGGGGGCTCCACTAGCCACATATGTGGCAATACTAGCTTAGGGACCACTAAATGCTGTCTTTGAAGACGCTGGGCTTTGCGACCCGGCCGCGCACGGCGATCGCATTCGTTGCCGCAACTCTCTTCATCGGTGGAACTGCCACCGAGGCTTCCGCCAAATCCAGACATCACCGGCATCACCATCATCATCACCGCCACCACGCTCAGAACGATACCAACGCGAGCTCCGATTGGCGCAACGCCAATGCGTCGATGACGCCGTCGTCGGGCACGGGCCGCAGCTTCTCCGGCATCGCCTCCTATTATGGCAACGAATCCGGCAGCAAGACTGCTTCGGGCCAGCGCTTCAACCAGAACGCCATGACCGCCGCGCACCGTTCGCTGCCGTTCGGCACCAAGCTGCGCGTCACCCATGGCGGGCAGAGCGTCATCGTCACCATCAATGACCGCGGCCCGTTCATTCGTGGCCGCGTGCTCGACCTCTCCACCGGCGCTGCCCGCGCCATCGGCCTGACCGGCGCCGGCGTCGGCCGCGTCACCGCGGAAGTCGTCTCCTAACGCGCGCTCCAAGCGCCTCATCTCAGCCGCGCAGTTTTCATCAGTTTGATGCGCGCGTGAAGCAAGCCCGCGGTCTTGGGGGACCGCGGGCCTTTTTGTTCTTCCGTCATTGCGAGCGCAGCGAAGCAATCCAGACTGCCTCCGCGGAAAGATTCTGGATTGCTTCGTCGCTTCGCTCCTCGCAATGACGGGGAGAGAGTGCGCACAGCCCCTACAAAAAGCTCTGCGGATCGACGTCGACCTCGAGCTTGAGATTGCCCGTCGGCTTCGGGCACACGGCGAGCCAGTTCCGCAGATAATCCGACAGATCGAAGCCGCGCGCCGATTTCACCAGGATGCGGAAGCGGTAGCGGCCCTTGATGACCGCGAGCGGTGCTTCCGCCGGCCCCAGCACCACCACGCGCTCGTCTCGTGGCGCCAGCGCAACCAGGCGGCGGCCAAAGCCTTCCGCGCTCGGCCGGTCGCCTGCTGAGACGATCAGGCTGGCGAGCCGGCCGAACGGCGGATAGAGCGTCTTCTCGCGCAGGTCGATCTCGCTGTCGTAAAAGGCCTCGCGGTCGCAGGCGATCAGGGCCTTCATCACGGGATGATCGGGCTGGTGGGTCTGGAGATAGCCGACGCCGCGGCCCTGCTCGCGTCCGGCGCGGCCTATCACCTGGTTGAGCAATTGCCAGGTGCGCTCTGCCGCGCGCGGGTCGCCGTTGGAGAGGCCGAGATCCGCATCGACCACGCCGACCAGATTGAGCCGCGGGAAATTGTGACCCTTCGCGACGAGCTGCGTGCCGATGATGATGTCGACGCGGCCCTCCGCGATCTCGGCAAGCTCGCTGCGCATCGTCTCGATCGAGGTGATGAGATCGCTCGACAGCACCATGGTGCGCGCGTCCGGGAACAGCGCGGCCGCCTCCTCCTGCAAGCGCTCGACACCTGGGCCGACGGCGACCAGCGATTCCTCCGCAGAGCAGTTCGGGCAGACGTGCGGGCGCGGCATCGAGAAGCCGCAGTGATGACAGACGAGGCGCTGACGAAAGCGGTGATCGACCAACCAGGCATCGCAGATGGTGCAGGCGAAGCGATGGCCGCAGGAACGGCACAGCGTCAGCGGCGCATAGCCGCGGCGATTGAGGAACAAGAGCGCCTGCTCGCGCCGCTCGATCGCGGTCTTGATCTCGCCCGCAAGCCGGGGCGAGATGAAGCGGCCGCGCGCCGGCGGCTCGCGGCGGAGATCGATCGCCTCGATATGCGGCATGTGCTGGCCGCCGAAGCGCGAGGGCAGCGCGATGCGCTGATAGCGGTTCTTGCGCGCATTGACCTCGGACTCGACCGAGGGCGTCGCGGAGGCCAGCACGACCGGTATTTTGGCGATATGCGCGCGCACCACCGCCATGTCGCGGGCGTGGTAATGCACGCCATCGTCCTGCTTGTAAGCCTGGTCGTGCTCTTCGTCGACGACGATGAGGCCGAGATTGGCATAAGGCAGGAACAGCGCCGAGCGCGCGCCGACCACGACCGGCGCGCTGCCCGCGGAGATCGCCGCCCAATTGCGCGCACGGGTGCGCGGCGTCAGCTCCGAATGCCACTCCAGCGGCCGAACGCCAAAGCGCTGCGCGAACCGGTCGAGGAACTGGCCGGTGAGCGCAATCTCCGGCATCAGGATCAGCGACTGTTTTCCGCGACGAATGGCTTCCGCCACGGCTTCGAAATAAACCTCGGTCTTGCCCGAGCCGGTGACGCCGTCGAGCAGCGCGACGTGGAAAGTGCCGTTGGCCGCGAGCGCGCGCATCGTATCGACCGCCGCGCGTTGGAGCGGTGTGAAATCCGGCCGGCCAAAATCCGGATCGGGTGCCGGCGGCGGCGGAGGCGGCGGCATCGGTTCGACCGTGAGCGTGCCTTCGTCGACGAGGCCGTCGATCACGCCGGCCGAGACGCCCGCTTCCTTGGCGGCCTCGGACTTGCCGTGCAGCAGCCGGTCCGACAGCACCGCGATCAGGCGCTGCCGCGCCGGCGTCAGGCGCTTCGGCGGATCGCCAACCAGCCGCACGCCGGCGCGCATCCGTTCAGGGCCGAGATTTTCGCCCATGCGCAGGCACATGCGCAGCACCATGCCGCGCGGGCTCAGCGTGTAATTGGCGACCCAATCGACGACCGCGCGCAGCTCGCCCTTCAAAGGCGGGATGTCGAGCTTCTCGCTGACGTCCTTGAGACGGTTATGCAGGCGCGGATCGGGATTGGCGTTTTCGGCCCAGACCACGGCCAGTACCTCGCGCGCCCCGAGCGGCACGCCGACGAGATCGCCGGCCTTCAGCTCCATCCCGCGCGGCAACTTGTAGGAATAGGTCTGGTCGAGCGCGACCGGCACCAGCACGTCGACCATGCGGGTCGCGGTGGCGGGGGCGGACGTGCTGCGCGACGAATGATCCATGAACTGGCTTGGAGGGAGAATCGGAACCTTAGGACGCCTCAAGGCTAGCGCCCTGGGGCGGCCTTAGCGAACGATAAACGGGTGTGATGCGATATACTGTGCGGAATCACCACGTCCAGAGTGCATGAGCAAAGCGGCCGCCCCATCCATCGAACTCGCCAGCGCCGATCCCTCGATCGCGCAAGAAATGGCGCGCTGGCTGTCGCACCTCGGCGCCGAACGGCGGCTGTCGCCGAAGACGCTGGAGGCCTATGGCCGCGACTTGCGGCAATGCCTGGATTTCCTCTGCTCCCATTGGGGCGAGCGCGTTACGCTTGAGCGCTTCGCCGCGCTGGAAGCCACTGATGTGCGCGCCTTCATGGCGATGCGCAGGTCCGACGATATTGCCGGCCGCTCGCTGATGCGCGCGCTCGCAGGCCTGCGCTCGTTCGGCCGCTTCCTCGAGCGCGAAGGCAAGGGCAAGGTCGGCGCGCTCTCCGCGATCCGCGCGCCGAAAGTCGCAAAAAGCCTGCCAAAGCCGCTGCCGATGGCGTCGGCCAAACGGCTTGCCGATGCCGACGAGCGCGCCGGCGAGGAACGCGAGACCTGGATTCTGGCGCGCGATGCTGCGGTGATGGCGCTGCTGTATGGCTCGGGCCTGCGCATCTCCGAAGCGCTCGGCCTGAAGCGTCGCGAGGTGCCGCGACCGGGCGAGGGCGACGTGCTCGTCGTCACCGGCAAAGGCAACAAGACCCGCATGGTGCCGGTGCTGCAAAACGTGCTCGCGCTGGTGCAGGAATACGTTGCGATGTGCCCGTATCCGCTGCCCGCCGAGGGCCCGATCTTCGTCGGCGCGCGCGGCGGGCCCTTGAGCCCCCGCATCATCCAGCTCGCGATGGAGCGGCTGCGCGGCGCGCTCGGCCTGCCCGACAGCGCCACCCCGCACGCGCTCCGCCATTCCTTCGCCACGCATCTGCTCTCGCGCGGCGGCGATCTGCGCGCGATTCAGGAATTGCTCGGCCATTCCTCGCTCTCGACCACACAGGTGTATACCGGCATCGATTCCGAGCGGCTGCTCGAAGTCTATGCCAGCGCGCATCCGCGGCGCTGACACACTGACGTCATAACGTGCTTGCCTCTTGCGCGGCGCACGCGGTTCGGTCAATCGTGGGGGAACCGAGGCAGGAGGGACATCATGAGCGCACATGAAAGCATGGAGCATGCCGAGCACGCTGAACACGCGTCCGGCTCGAACAAGAAGATCGCGCTCCTGATAGCGGTTCTGGCGCTGTTCCTGGCGATCTCGGAAACGCTGGGCAAGGGGGCCCAGACCGAATCGATCAGCAAGAACGTCGAGGCTGCCAATCTCTGGGCGTTCTTCCAGGCCAAGAGCATCCGCCGCACCGTGGTGGTGACCGCGGCAGAACAGGGCAAGCTGACGCTGGGCGGCACGACCGACGAGGCCATGAAGGCGACGGTGCAGAAACAGGTCGACGACTGGACCAAGACCGCGCAGCGCTACCGCTCCGAGCCCGAGACCGGCGAGGGCACCGAGCAACTCGCCGAGAAGGCCAAGCATGCCGAGCACGATCGCGACGAGGCGACCGCGAAGTACCATCACTTCGAGCTGGCCTCGGCCGCCTTCCAGATCGGCATCGTGCTGGCCTCGGCCACCATCATCACCGGCATGTTCGCGCTCGCCTATGTCAGTGGCGTGCTGACGATTGCCGGTCTGATCATGACCGCGCTCGGCCTGTGGTGGCCGCATCTATTGCATTTGCATTGAGGGCGGCGCGTGACGATGGCGCAGCGAATCCGTCGCCACACATTCCGCTGTCATGCCCCGGCTTGCCGCCTTCTAAAGCTCCGGCCGGCCGAGTACCCTTGTGGTCCCGGCGTAGCCTTGGCGGAGACGGGACCGGGCCATCCAGTACGCCGCGACTTCTCGGTTCAATCACCGACGTCTCTGGAATACTGGATTGCCCGCCTTCGCGGGCAATGACAGTGAGTCTGTGGAGATGACACCGAATATGAGGCGAGCAGCTATCGCGCTTCGTGCACGCTCTTGCGGAAGCGCTGGATCAGGCGGAGCGTGCGGGAGGACCATCCCTCGCCGTTGCCGGCGATCAGCTCGCGGATGCGCCGCTTGACCGGGTCGACCAGCGCGGCGGCCTTGGCGCGCACCTTCAACACCAGTTCGTAGAGCCGCTCGAACCAGTGCATCTCCAACAGTTTGGCGCGCGTCACGTCGAACACGAAGGCGGTGACGCCGAGGCCGAGCATCTTCGCGAACACGATGGTGAACACCGCGCTGGTCCAGTATTCGTGCGCGAGCAGCCACAGGCCGACCAGCTTGAGCGGAAACAGCGGGATGATCGGGACCGCAAACACGATCAGCGTCATGGCCGGCGATAGCGCATCGACGCGCTCCGTCAGCCATTGCTTGAAGCGCGCGAGCGGGATCGCCGCGACGACTTTTGCAACGATCGGCTCGAGATGGTCCCACAGCCAGGCTTCGATCAGGAAGACGATCGCAAGCAGGACCCAGACCGGTTGAAGAAGGCGGCGCAGCATGTGTTGTCCCGCCCGATTCGGCTCGGGCCTTGGACTACATATGGATGGCCCGCTTGCCGACTGCAAGCGCGGCTTCCTTGACCGCTTCCGAGCGGGTCGGGTGGGCGTGGCAGGTGCGGGCGAGATCCTCTGCACTGCCGCCAAACTCCATGAGAACGCACGCTTCATGGATCATTTCGCCGGCTTCGCGGCCGATAATGTGCACGCCGAGCACGCGATCGGTCTTCGCATCTGCGAGAATCTTCACAAAGCCGTCAGTGGTCTGGTTGACCTTGGAGCGACCGTTGGCGGTAAAGGGAAACTTGCCGACGTTATAGGCGACGCCGGCCTGCTTCAGTTCCTCCTCGGTCTTGCCGACAGAAGATACTTCCGGCGTGGTATACACGACGCCCGGAATGACGTCGTAGTTCACGTGGCCGGCCTGGCCCGCAATGATCTCTGCAACCGCAACGCCTTCATCCTCGGCCTTGTGCGCGAGCATCGGGCCTGCAACCACGTCGCCGATGGCGTAGACGCCCTTCAGGCTGGTGGCGAAATGCGGATCGATCTGGACGCGGCCGCGTGCGTCGAGCGCGACACCAGCTTCCTTCAGGCCGAGCCCGTCGGTGTAGGGCGTGCGGCCGATGCAGACCAGAACGACATCGGCCTCGATGGTCTCGGCGGTACCACCGGCAGCCGGTTCGATTTTCGCGAGCAATGCCTTGCTGTTGGCTTCGACGCCGGTGACCTTCGAACCCAGCTTGAATGCAAATCCCTGCTTTTCAAGGATCCGCTGGAATTGCCGGGCGACCTCGCCGTCCATGCCGGGCAGAATGCGATCGAGGAATTCGACCACCATGACTTCGGATCCGAGCCGGCGCCACACAGAGCCAAGTTCGAGCCCGATCACGCCCGCGCCAATAACCAGCAATCTGCCGGGTACCTTGTCCAGCGACAGCGCACCGGTCGAGGACACGATGCGCTTCTCGTCGATCTCGATGCCCTTGAGACGCGCGATGTCCGAGCCGGTGGCGATCACGATGTTCTTGGTCTCGACTGTCTGCGACTTGCCGTCGGCGGAGACTTCGACCTTGCCGGTCCCCAAAATCTTGCCGGTGCCCTGGAGCACGTCGATCTTGTTCTTCTTCATCAGGAACTCGACGCCCTTGACGTTGCCGTCGATGCCCTGCTGCTTGAAGTTCATCATCGCCGGCAAATCGAGCTTCGGCGCGGAAACGCTCACGCCCATTTTCGCGAACGAATGGCCGGCTTCCTCGAACATCTCGGACGCGTGCAGCAGCGCCTTGGAGGGCATGCAGCCGACATTGAGGCAGGTGCCGCCGAGGAAAGTGTTCTTTTCGATCACGGCGACTTTCATGCCGAGCTGGGCTGCACGCACCGCGCAGACATATCCGCCCGGTCCGGTGCCGATGACGACGAGATCGTAGGTAGCCATGAGAGAAAGTCCCGTAGGTTTAGCTGGATGAGGATGTGTCAGCGCCCGCCGGACACATCGAGAATGGCGGAGGTGACGTAGGAGGCCTCGTCCGAGATCAGCCAGACGATGGCGTTGGCGATTTCCTCGGCGGTGCCGACGCGCTTCATCGGCACCAGATGGGCCAGGCGATGGGCGCGGTCGGGCTCGCCGCCGGCGGCGTGGATTTCGGTGTCGATCAGGCCGGGGCGGATCGCGGCGACGCGGATGCCTTCGCCTGCGACCTCATAGCCGAGGCCGACGGTGAAGGAATCGACCGCGCCCTTGGACGCGGCGTAATCGACATAGGTGTTGGGTGCGCCGAGCTTGGCAGCGACCGATGACAGGTTGACGATGACACCGCCCTTGCCGCCGTGCTTGGTCGACATCCGCTTCACCGCCTCGCGCGCGCAGAGAATGGAGCCGGTGACGTTCACGGCCATGACGCGCTGGATGCGTTCGGCCGACATCTCGTCGACGCGCACGCCGCTTTTGCCGACGATGCCGCCATTGTTGACGAGCGCGCCGAGCGTGCCGAACTTGTCGGCTTGCTTGAACAGGTCGAGGATGTCGCTTTCCTCCGCGACATCGCATTTCACGGCGATGGCACTGCCGTTACCAGCCTCGATCTGCGCGACCACCTCGTCCGCGGCAATCTTGTTGCTGGCATAGCCGACCACGACGCGGAAGCCGCGCGCGGCCGCCGCAACCGCGGTCGCCCGCCCGATGCCGCGGCTGCCGCCGGTAATGACAACGACTTTATCCGTCACGCGCGCCTCCATGGTTCGATACGCGCCGCCGCGAATGGCGACGGCGCTCGCAGAGCAACGGGAATCAGAGATCGAGCACCAGGCGTGCTGGATCTTCCAGGCTCTCCTTGACGCGGACCAGGAAGGTCACGGCTTCCTTGCCGTCGATGACGCGGTGATCGTAGGACAGCGCCAGATACATCATCGGCCGGACCTCGATCTTGCCGCCGACGACCATCGGCCGCTCCTGGATCTTGTGCATGCCCAGAATGCCGGACTGCGGCGCATTCAGGATCGGGGTCGACATCAGCGAGCCGTAGATGCCGCCATTGGTGATGGTGAAGGTGCCGCCCTGCATCTCGTCGATCTTGAGCTGGCCGTCGCGGGCACGGCGGCCGAAATCGGCGATGCTCTTCTCGATATCGGAGATCGACTTGTGGTCGCAGTCGCGCACCACGGGCACGACGAGACCCTTGTCGGTGCCGACGGCGACGCCGATGTGATAGTAGTTCTTGTAGATCAGGTCGGTGCCGTCGATCTCGGCGTTGACGGCCGGAATGTCCTTCAGCGCCTGCACGACGGCCTTGGTGAAGAAGCCCATGAAGCCGAGCTTGGCACCATGCTTCTTCTCGAACGCATCCTTGTAATGGGCACGCAGTGCCATGACGTTGGTCATGTCGACCTCGTTGAAGGTCGTGAGCATGGCGGCGGTGTTTTGCACGTCCTTGAGGCGGCGCGCGATGGTCTGGCGCAGGCGGGTCATCTTGACGCGCTCTTCGCGGGCGGCGTCATCGGCCGGCGACGGCGCGCGCACCTGCACGGCGGCGGCGGGTTGGTTGACCGGGGTCGGCGCGGACGCCGCACGCTCGATCGCGGCGAGCATGTCGCCCTTGGTGACGCGGCCGTCCTTGCCGGAGCCCGGAACGGTCGAGGCATCGATGCCGGTCTCGGCCGACAGCTTGCGCACCGAGGGGGCGAGCGGCGCATCGGCCGGCGGCGCTTTCGCGGCCGAGGCTGCTGCAGGAGCGGCGGCAGCGGCCGCAGGAGCAGCAGCGGCGGGCTTCGCGGCAGCAGCGGCCGGCTTTGCAGCACCTGCGCCTTCCGTGATCTGGCCGAGCAGCGCGCCGACCGCAACAGTCGCGCCATCGGCGGCAATGATCTCGCTCAGCGTGCCGGCGGAGGGCGCCGGGACCTCGATGGTGACCTTGTCGGTCTCGAGCTCCACCAAGGGCTCGTCGACGGCGACGGGGTCGCCGGCCTTCTTGAACCAGCGGCCGATGGTGGCCTCGGTGACGGATTCGCCGAGCGTCGGCACACGAATTTCAGTCATGGTCTTTTCCTTAAGGAGATCGCCAATGCGGTCATAAGTGCGGATGTCATCGCCTGCGAAAAGCAAGCCAGCCAGCAAACCGGGCGTGCGTATGCTGCACGGACGACACGGCGTACTGGATGCCCCACCCCAGTACGCAGTCGCGCACGAGGCGGGGCATGACACAGTTCAAAAAGTTCAGCTCAGTGCTTCGTCCAGGAACGCCTTCAGCTGCGCCTGATGCTTGGACATCAGACCCGTGGCGGTCGCAGCCGAGGCGGCGCGACCGACATAACGCGGACGCCGGCTCGCGCCGTTCACCTGGTTCAGCACCCATTCCAGATAGGGCTCGATGAAGTGCCAGGCACCCATGTTGCGGGGCTCTTCCTGGCACCAGATCACTTCGGCCTTCTTGAAGCGAGACAGCTCGGCCACCAGCGCCTTCAGCGGCACCGGATAGAGCTGCTCGACGCGCATCAGATAGATGTCGTCGATGCCGCGCTTCTCGCGCTCCTCATAGAGGTCGTAATAGACCTTGCCGGAGCAGAGCACGATGCGGCGGATCTTCTCGTCAGGGACGAGCTTGCTCGCCTCGTTCGGCAGCATCTGGGCGTCATCATAGAGGATACGGTGGAAGGTCGTGCCCTTCGCCAGCTCCTCGAGACGCGACACCGCCCGCTTGTGGCGCAGCAGCGATTTCGGCGTCATCATGATCAGCGGCTTGCGGATCTCGCGGTGGAGCTGACGCCGCAGCACGTGGAAGTAGTTCGCCGGCGTGGTCGGATAGACCACCTGCATGTTGTCTTCGGCGCACATCTGCAAATAACGCTCGAGACGTGCCGAGGAGTGCTCCGGTCCCTGGCCCTCATAGCCATGCGGCAAGAGGCA
Organism: Bradyrhizobium sp. 137; assembly: GCF_023074095.1. Classification (NCBI taxonomy): domain Bacteria; kingdom Pseudomonadati; phylum Pseudomonadota; class Alphaproteobacteria; order Hyphomicrobiales; family Nitrobacteraceae; genus Bradyrhizobium; species Bradyrhizobium sp. 137. Next base: position 29,202 of record NZ_JADPKU010000112.1, on the reverse strand, counting down.
GACGAGACCGGACATGCGCAGCCATTTGCGCTCGCCCGAGGAGATGAACTGGTCGAACACGACCTGGGCGCCGTTGGCGAAGTCGCCGAACTGGGCTTCCCACAGCGTCAGCGTGTTCGGCTCGGCGAGCGAATAGCCGTATTCGAAGCCGAGCACGGCCTCTTCAGACAGCAGCGAGTTGATGACCTCGTAATGGCCCTGCTCGGTGCCCAGATGGTTGAACGGCGTGTAGCGGCTCTCGTCTTCCTGGTCGATCAGGACGGAGTGACGCTGCGAGAACGTGCCGCGCTCGGAATCCTGTCCGGACAGGCGGACGTGATGGTTTTCCTGAAGCAGCGTGCAGAACGCCAGCGCCTCGCCGGTCGCCCAGTCGATGCCGACGCCGTTCTCGATCGCCTTGGCGCGATTTTCCAGAAAACGCTGAATGGTGCGGTGGACCCGGAAGCCGTCCGGCACCTTGGTGATCTTCCGGCCGATGTCTTTGAGGATCGGCAGGTCGACGCCGGTGACGCCGCGGCGCGCATCCTCTTCCTGGTCGGCGATCTTGAAGCCCGCCCATTTGCCGTCGAGCCAGTCGGCCTTGTTCGGCTTGTAGGACGTGCCGGCCTCGAACTCGGCATCGAGCCGGGCGCGCCAGTCGGCCTTGGCCTTGTCGACCTCGCCCTCGGTGATCACGCCTTCGCTGATCAGACGCCGCGAGTAGAGCTCCAGCGTCGAGGGATGGGCGGCAATCCTCTTGTACATCACCGGCTGGGTGAAGGCCGGCTCGTCGCCCTCGTTATGTCCATGCCTGCGGTAGCAGAACATGTCGATAACGACGGGCTTGTGGAATTTCTGCCGGAACTCGGTAGCAACCTTGGCCGCGAACACGACCGCTTCCGGATCGTCGCCGTTCACGTGGAAGATCGGCGCATCGATCATCTTCGCCACGTCTGACGGGTAGGGCGACGAGCGCGAGTAACGCGGATAGGTGGTGAAGCCGATCTGGTTGTTGACGATGAAGTGCACGGAGCCGCCGGTGCGGTAGCCCTTCAGGTCCGACAGACCGAAGCATTCGGCAACGACACCTTGGCCAGCGAACGCCGCGTCGCCGTGCATCAGCAGCGGCATGACGGAGATGCGCATATCCGGCGGATCGCCGTGCTGGTCCTGCTTGGCGCGGACCTTGCCGAGCACGACGGGATCGACGATCTCGAGATGCGAGGGGTTCGCCGTCAGCGACAGGTGGATGCGGTTGCCGTCGAACTCGCGGTCCGAGGAGGCGCCGAGGTGATACTTGACGTCCCCGGAGCCTTCGACTGCATCGGGATTGGCCGAGCCGCCCTTGAATTCGTGGAACAGTGCACGGTGCGGCTTGCCCATCACCTGGGTCAGCACGTTGAGGCGGCCGCGATGCGGCATGCCCAGCACGATCTCCTTCACGCCGAGATTGCCGCCACGCTTGATGATCTGCTCCAGCGCGGGAATCAGCGATTCACCGCCGTCGAGGCCGAAGCGCTTGGTGCCGGTGAACTTGGTGTCGCAGAATTTCTCGAAGCCTTCGGCTTCGATCAGTTTCATCAGGATGGCGCGGCGACCTTCGCGGGTGAACGAGATCTCCTTGTCCGGCCCCTCGATGCGCTCCTGGATCCAGGCCTTCTGCGCGGCATTGCTGATGTGCATGAACTCGACGCCGAGGGTCTGGCAGTAGGTGCGCTCGCAGATCGCGGTGATCTCGCGCAGCGTGCCGTATTCGAGACCGAGCACGTGATCGAGGAAGATCTTGCGGTCGAAATCGGCTTCGCTGAAGCCGTAGGTGCGCGGGTCGAGCTCTTCGCGATTGCGCGGGGCTTCGATGCCGAGCGGATCGAGCTTGGCATGGAAGTGGCCGCGCATGCGGTAGGAGCGGATCAGCATCAAGGCGCGGACGGAGTCGCGCGTGGCCTGGAGCAGGTCGGCGGAAGACAGGCCGCCCCCCTTGGCCTGCGCCTTGGCGGCGATCTTGCTGCCGACCGATTTCTCCACCTCGGCCCAGTTGCCGTCGAGAGCGGAGGTCAGCTCGTCTTGCGGGGTCAGCGGCCAGTTGGCGCGCTCCCAGGAAGGACCTTCGGCGTTCTTGCTGATGTCGCCGGGCTGGTCATTCAGGCTCTTGAAGAACTCCTGCCACTCGGGGTCGACCGAGGACGGATCCTTCTGGTAGCGGGCGTAGATTTCGTCGATGTAGGTGGCGTTGGTGCCCTGCAAAAAGGATGAGAGGGCAAAGGCTGCGTTCGCGTCCTGGCGAGACATACTGGAGTTCCTGGCGATTTCGGTTCGCGCATAACAAACGGCGCTGGCGCCGAGCTCCCGGCAGAGGCTCGGCGCGACAGGCACCCTTTACCCTATTTGCTGCGAAACTTCGCCCGGAAAAATACGAAGAAGTGAATTAGCCCTTCAACTTTTCGGCAAGCGTATGACCAAGGCGTGCGGGTGACGGAGAGACCACGATTCCGGCCGATTTCATCGCTTCGGTCTTGGAACCGGCGTCGCCCTTGCCGCCCGAGATGATCGCGCCGGCGTGGCCCATACGGCGGCCGGGAGGTGCGGTGACACCGGCAATGAAGCCGACCATCGGCTTCTTGCGGCCGCGCTTGGCCTCGTCTTTGAGGAACTGGGCGGCGTCTTCCTCGGCGGAACCGCCGATCTCGCCGATCATGATGATCGATTCGGTCTTGGGATCGGCCAGCAACATTTCCAGGACGTCGATGAACTCGGTTCCCTTGACCGGGTCGCCGCCGATGCCTACGGCAGTGGTCTGGCCGAGGCCTTCCTGGGAGGTCTGGAACACGGCTTCATAGGTCAAGGTGCCGGAGCGGGAGACGATGCCGACGCTGCCGGTCTTGAAGATGTTGGCCGGCATGATGCCGATCTTGCACTCGCCCGCGGTCATGACGCCCGGGCAGTTCGGCCCGATCAGGCGCGACTTGGAACCGATCAGCGAGCGCTTCACCCGGACCATGTCGACGACCGGAATGCCTTCGGTGATGCAGACGATCAGCGGAATCTCGGCATCGATGGCTTCGCAGATCGCGTCCGCCGCGCCCGGCGGGGGCACGTAGATCACCGACGCATCGGCGCCGGTCTTCTCACGCGCCTCGCGCACGGTATCGAACACCGGCAGGCCCAGATGCGTCGCGCCGCCTTTACCCGGCGAGGTGCCGCCGACCATCTTGGTGCCATAGGCAATCGCGGCCTCGGAATGGAAGGTGCCGTTCTTGCCGGTAAAGCCCTGGCAGATGACCTTGGTGTTCTTGTCGATCAGGATGGACATGAGGTCTGCTTTCGCGAACTAACGAGTGAGAGGTCAGTGGATGCGGCGGTAGACGCCGGTGAGCACGTCGGCCCAGCCTTCCGCGTCCGGCGAGAACTGGATCTTCAACGAATAGGAATTGTCGTCGATGATCTCGTAGACGTGGCGCGCATTGCCGCGGAGCGAGCCGCGCACCAGCGTCAGGGTCTTGCCGACCCAGCCGCCGGAGGCGGGCGAGGGCGGCGTGTAGCCGAGCGAGTCGTACCAGAACAATTTGTAGGTCCGATCGTCGCGGTCGTAGGTGAAGATGCCGTGAGTGGCGAAGACCTGCTTGCCGTCGCGCATCTGGACCGAGTCCTGGATCAGATAGAACCCGTTGAGCTCCAAGCGCGCGACGACGTGAGAGGTGGCCGGTCCGCCCTCCGTCCAGCGCGACGGGAAGACCATCTCTTCACCATCCCATTCGCCGGCAAACGCGGCGAGGCGCGCGTGCTCGGGGAGCGGAGATGATGCGGCGAGATGGTCCTGGGCCATGGCCTTAGCCTCCCTTGACGGCCTTCACGATCTTCTGCGCGGCGTCGTCGAGATTGTCGGCCGGCACCACGTTCAGGCCGGATTCACGGATGATCTTCTTGCCGAGCTCGACATTGGTGCCTTCGAGCCGCACCACCAGCGGCACGCTGAGACCGACCTCGCGGACGGCGGCTGTGACGCCCTCGGCGATCACGTCGCACTTCATGATGCCGCCGAAGATGTTGACCAGGATGCCCTTCACGTTGGGGTCCGCGGTGATGATCTTGAAGGCGGCCGCGACCTTCTCCTTGCTGGCGCTGCCGCCGACGTCGAGGAAGTTGGCCGGCGACATGCCGTAGAGCTTGATGATGTCCATCGTCGCCATGGCAAGACCGGCGCCGTTGACCATGCAGCCGATGTTGCCGTCGAGGGTGACGTAGTTCAGGTCGTATTTCGACGCCTCGATTTCCTTGGCATCTTCCTCGGTCTCGTCGCGCAGGGCGAGCACCTCGGGATGACGGAACAGCGCGTTGTCGTCGAACGAGACCTTGGCGTCGAGCACGCGGAGCTGGCCCTGCTTGGTCACGACCAGCGGGTTGATCTCCAGCATCGACATGTCCTTGGCGACGAAGGCGGCGTAGAGCTGCGCGGTGAGCTTTTCGGCCTGCTTGGCGAGATCGCCTGATAGCTTCAGCGCCTTCGCCACCGTGCGGCCGTGATGGCCCATGACGCCGGTCGCGGGATCGACCGAGAAGGTGACGATCTTCTCAGGGCTGTTGTGCGCGACCTCCTCGATGTTGACGCCGCCCTCGGTCGAGACGACGAAGGAGACGCGCGAGGTCTCGCGATCGACCAGGATCGAGAGGTAGAATTCCTTATCGATGTCGGAGCCGTCCTCGATGTAGAGGCGGTTGACCTGCTTGCCGGCGGGACCGGTCTGCACGGTCACCAGCGTCGCGCCCAGCATCTGCTTGGCGAATTCGGAGACCTCGGCGGCCGACTTGGCGATGCGGACGCCGCCCTTGTCGCCGGCGCTGGCTTCCTTGAATTTGCCTTTACCGCGGCCGCCGGCATGGATCTGGCTCTTCACGACCCAGACCGGACCCGGCAGCGCCTTGGCGGCGGCTTCCGCGTCAGCCGGCTTGAGGACGGGCACGCCCTTGGAAATCGGCACGCCGAACTCATTCAGCAGCGCTTTGGCCTGGTACTCATGAATATTCATATGGTCGCTCCCTGAACCCGCGGGCGGTGACCTCAAGGGCCCACCTCAGTCTTGTGGCTGGCATACCATATACCACAGGAACTGCAACCCGGATTCTTTTGACTTCGAGATCTCTGGACTGCCGAACCGGAAAGCCGCCCGATGCGCGGGCCCCGGAAATGAAACCGCCGAAGACCGGTTTTCGGACTTCGGCGGGGAATTGCTGGCGCTTAGCGGCCGAGAAGATCGGGGGCGATCTTCTTGCAGGCGTCGACGAGGCCCTGCACCGCACCGACCGACTTGTCGAAGGCCTCGCGGTCCTTGCCGGCGAGTTCGATCTCGACCACGCGCTCGACGCCCTTGGAGCCGATCACGACGGGCACGCCGACATACATATCCTTCACGCTGTACTCGCCGTTCACGTAGGCGGCGCAGGGCAGCACACGCTTCTTGTCCTTCAGATAGCTCTCGGCCATTGCGATCGCGGACGCCGCCGGCGCGTAGAAGGCCGAGCCGGTCTTGAGCAGATTGACGATCTCGGCGCCGCCGTTGCGGGTGCGGTCGACGATCTCGTCGAGACGCGCCTGCGAGGTCCAGCCCATCTTGACGAGGTCGGGCAGCGGGATGCCGGCGACGGTGGAGTACTTCACCAGCGGCACCATGGTGTCGCCATGGCCGCCGAGCACGAAGGCGGTGACGTCCTCGACGGAGACGTTGAACTCATCGGCCAGGAAGTAGCGGAAGCGCGCCGAATCCAGCACGCCGGCCATGCCGACGACCTTCTTGTGCGGCAAGCCCGAGGCCTTCTGCAGTGCCCAGACCATCGCGTCGAGCGGGTTGGTGATGCAGATAACGAAGGCGTCGGGGGCGTACTTCTTGATGCCGGCGCCGACCTGCTCCATGACCTTGAGGTTGATGGAGAGGAGGTCGTCGCGGCTCATGCCGGGCTTGCGCGGCACGCCGGCGGTGACGATGCAGACCTTTGCGTTGTCGAGCGCCTCGTAGGAGTTCGCACCGGCATAATGCGCGTCAAAACCGTCGACCGGCGAGGACTGCGCAATGTCGAGCGCCTTGCCCTGCGGCACACCCTCGGCGATGTCGAACATCACGACGTCGCCCAGTTCTTTCAGGCCGATGAGGTGAGCCAGCGTTCCGCCGATCTGACCGGAGCCAATCAAAGCAATCTTGTCGCGCGCCATGTGAGCCTGTCCTTTAGACACGTAAGGAGGGAAAACTGAGACGGGTGGTTATCCCTTTCGCCTCCCCCGTTCAAGTCGGTGGATGCCCAATTGTCGGGCTTGTCGCGATTCCGGCCAGCAGCCTCTAAGCCGTCATTCCGGGGCGCCTGCGCCATTGCGCGGGCGAACCCGGAATCTCGAAATTGTAGCGCGAGATTGCGGGTTCGCGCTGGGGCGCGCCCCGGAATGACCGGAGGCTAGAAATAGGACTTAAGTCTCTACCAGACCCTTGGTCGAGCCGCTGGCGGTGGAATCCTTGCGGCCGTGAGGCAACGCCAGATAGGATTCCGAGCTCATCTCGATCAGGCGTGACGCGGTCCGCTTGAACTCGTTGGCCTCGTTGCCTTCGGTCGCAAGGTACAGCGCGATCGGGTTGGCATCGGCCGAGGCCATCAGCTTCACCGCATTGTCATAGAGCGTGTCGATCAGCGTGATGAAGCGCTTGGCGGCGTTGCGCTGAGAGACGTCCATCACTGGAATATGGTCGACCAGGATGGTGTGATAGTCCTGCGCGAGCCTGAGGTAGTCCGATGCCCCAAGCGGCTTCTCGCAGAGATCGGCGAACGAGAATCGCGCGATGCCATGGGCCGAGCATGGTACGTGCAGGATGCGTCCCTTGATTGAGATGTCGCGCGGCTTGCATCTGGCGCCGCCGCTCATCTTCGACCAGGCGCGGTCGAGCGCGGCATCCGCATCGGCATCTGCCGGTGTCAGCCACATCGGCACGCCCTGAAGCTTCTCCAGGCGGAAATCGGTGCGCGCGTCGAGCCGCGCAACGTCCATGTGATCGGTGATCTGCTTGATGAAGGGCAGGAACAGCGACCGGTTCAGGCCGCCCTTGTAGAGATCGTCGGGCGCGACGTTCGAGGTCGCGACCACGACGGTGCCGAGCTCGAACAATTTTGCGAACAGACGGCCGAGGATCATCGCGTCGGCGATGTCGGTGACGTGGAATTCGTCGAAGCAGAGCAGCCAGCTCTCCTCGAAGATCGCACTCGCGGTTAGCGCGATGACGTCGCCGTCGGCGGTCTCGCCGCGCGCGATGCTCTGGCGATAATCGTAGATGCGCTCATGAGCCTCCGCCATGAACTCGTGGAAATGCGCGCGGCGCTTGTGCTCGACCGAGGAATGCTGAAAGAACAGGTCCATCAGCATGGTCTTGCCGCGGCCGACCTCGCCATGGATGTAGAGTCCGCGCGGCGCCTCGTCCTTGTCGCTGCTGAACAGGCGGCTGAGCAGACCCTGCTTGCGCGCGGGCTTGTAAGCCGCGAGCCGCTGGTCGAGCGCTGCATAGGCTTCGGCGATTTCGGCCTGCGCGGCATCAGGCTCGATCGCCCCGGAGGCGATCTGGGCTTGATAGGCTTCGCGGAATGAGGAACTGGGGGTCGAGAGCATGGCCCTTTCCGCCAGAGAAGGACGGAAATTGCAAGCCGTGAATTGGTGGACGGGGTATGCGGATTCGTGTCCCGGACACGCTGAGCCGGGACCCACAGTTTCGTTCATCGCCAAATTTCGTTCAACGCGGAGCGCTGGGCCCCGGCTCTACGGCCGGGGGCACAAGAGCGACCTACGCACACAGCTCGTAGGCGTCCTCGACGACATACGGGCCGCCGCCGGTGGAGGCGCGGGATGAGAAGAGAACAAAACGCTCCGCCATGAACGCCTTGCTCGGGAAGTAGCCGCGCAGCGAGAGATAGTCGGCAACGTCGCGATCGGAGGCGTCGTGCAGCCGGGCCAGCGTGACATGCGGGATGAACTTGCGGCCTTCAGGGTCGAGACCGATCCGCTGCATCATCCGTTCGAGCTCGGCCTGCAATTCCATCAGCGGCTTGCTCGGCGCGATCGTCGCAACGACTGCCCGCGGTTTGCGGCCGCCAAAACTCGTGAGGCCCTGCACCTTCACCTCGAACGGCTTGCGGTCGACGCGAAACAGCATCGAGGCGATCTCGTTGGCGGAGACACCGTCGATATCGCCGATGAAGCGCAAGGTGACGTGATAATTTTCGGGATCGATCCAGCGGGCGCCGGGAAGGCCGCCCCTCAAGTTGGAAAGCGACTGGCCGATCTCGGCCGGAATTTCCAGACCCGTGAACAAACGCGGCATCGTTTCGCACTCCCGATGCTTGGGTACAGCCCTCAAGGCAAGGACGGTATCCAAATTAGAGCCGGCGACGAATCACCGGTACCCTGATTCCTATCGCAGTTGTGTGACTCTGCGAAGCTTGGCCAACCTCACCCCGGTAAAACCCTGGGAATTACGGTTAGCATTGCCTGCTTTTCAACGCCGTTGCTCAGCGATCGTGCCAATGAATGCCTCCACCGTAGGCATGATCCTGTCGACGATGATGTCGACGCCGCCCGCGGTCGGATGGATGCCGTCGGCTTGGTTGAGCTTGGCGTCGGCGGCGACGGCGTCGAGAAAGAACGGATAGAGTGGCACGTCGAATTTCTTCGCCAGATCCGGATAAATCGAATTGAAGCGCGCGGCATAATCTGCGCCGTAATTCGGCGGCGCCAGCATGCCGCACAGCATCACCGCGATCTTGCGTGCCTTGAGCCGCTGGATGATGTCGCTGAGCGCGGCGCGCGTCAAATCGGGATCGATGCCCCGCAACGCGTCGTTGGCGCCGAGTTCGACGATGACGCCCTCGGTTCCTTCAGGCACCGACCAGTCCAGCCGATCGCGGCCGCCGGAGGAGGTGTCGCCGGACACCCCGGCATTGACCATGTCGGCCGTTATGCCCTTGGCTTGCAAGGCTTTTTGGAGTTTCGTCGGGAATGCCTCCTGGACCGGGAGGCCGAGACCAGCGCTCAAGGAATCGCCCAGCACGACGAGCTTGATCGGCTTCTGCCCCCCGGCCGAAGCCGTCGTGACCACCGTCATCAAAGCGAGCATCAACACGGCTATGTGCATGAACAATCCGTAACGCCTCTCGACCGCGCCAGCGGAGTTGCCATATGACCGGACCATGGACACTCGCATCGAAACCTCTTCGCTCGCCGGCACTGCGCCGGACACCATCGCCATCTCCAACGTCAATCTCTCATTGGGCACGGGTGCGGCACGCGTTCACATCCTCAAGGATATCAGCCTGCGTGTGGGCCGCAGCGAAACGATCGGCCTGATCGGCCCGTCAGGCTCGGGCAAATCCACGCTGCTGATGGTGATGGCGGGGCTGGAGCGTCCTGATAGCGGAGAGGTGGTGGTCAATGGTACGCCTTTCAATGCCCTCGACGAGGACGCGCTGGCCCGCTTCCGCGGCCGCCAGGTCGGCATCGTCTTCCAATCCTTCCATCTGATCCCGACCATGACGGCGCTGGAGAACGTTGCGGTGCCGCTCGAGCTCGCCGGCAATCCGGACGCCGCCAGGCGCGCGGCGCAGGAGCTGCAATCGGTCGGGCTCGGCGATCGATTGCATCATTATCCGACGCAGCTTTCCGGCGGCGAGCAGCAGCGCGTTGCGCTCGCGCGCGCGCTGGCGCCCGATCCCGCCATCCTCGTCGCCGACGAGCCGACCGGCAATCTGGATGAGGCCACCGGACAGCAGATCGTCGATCTCCTGTTCAGCAAGCATGCCGAGCGTGGCATGACGCTGGTGCTGGTCACGCACGATTCCTCGCTCGCGCACCGCTGCGATCGCGTGATCCGCCTGCGCTCCGGGCGCATCGACACCCAGACTGCGCCGGCATGAGCACGGCTGCCGAACCGTTGGCGAGGCCTAATGGCATCGCGCTCTCGCTGCGCTACGCACTGCGCGAATTGCGCGGCGGCCTGCGCGGCTTCTACGTCTTCATCGCCTGCATCGCGCTCGGCGTGATGGCGATCGCCGGCGTCGGCTCGGTCTCGGCGAGCCTCTCCGACGGTCTTGCCCGCGAAGGCCGCACCCTGCTCGGCGGCGACGTTTCGTTCGTGCTGTTCCAGCGCGAGGCCAAGCCGGAAGAAGTCGCCTTCCTGCGCTCGCGCGGCACCGTGTCGACCGCCGCGACCTTGCGCGGCATGGCGCGCTCGACGGACGGCAAGCTGGCGCTGGTCGAGATGAAGGCGGTCGACGACAGCTATCCGATGCTCGGCCAGCTGAAACTTGCGCCGCCGCTGCCGATGTCCGAGCTGCTGGCGATGCGCGACGGCGCGTTCGGCGCTGCCGCCGATCCGACGCTGCTGGCGCGGCTGTCGCTCAAGACCGGCGACCGCGTCACCATCGGCTCGGCGACGTTCGAGATCCGCAGCACCGTCGAGGCCGAACCGGACAAGCTCGCCGGCGGCATCGGCTTCGGCCCGCGCTTCCTGATCAGCGAGGCGGGCCTGCACGCCACCGGCCTGATCCAGCCGGGCAGCCTGGTTCGCTGGGTCTACCGGGTGAAGCTACCTGACGCCGCCAACAACGAACGCGCCACCGAGACTTTCATCACCGATGCGCGCAATGCCGCGCCGCAGGCCGGCTGGGAGATCCGCAGCCGCTCCAACGCCTCGCCGCAGCTCGAGCGCAACATCAATCGTTTCACCCAATTCCTAACGCTGGTCGGGCTCGCCGCGCTGCTGGTCGGCGGCGTCGGGGTTGCCAATGCCGTGAAGAGTCATATCGACCGGAAGCTCGAGGTGATCGCGGCCTTCAAAGCCGTCGGCGCCACGGGCCGCGACGTGTTCGGCATCTATCTCGCGCAGGTGATCCTGCTCGCTGCGATCGGCTCGGCGATCGGCCTTGCGCTCGGCGCCGCGATGCCCTTCGCCATCGTCGGCCTGTTCGGCAAGCTGTTGCCGCTGCCGGTCGTGCCGGCCGTGCATGCCGACGAGCTCGCGTTGTCCTTCATCTATGGCCTGCTCACCGCGCTGGCCTTCGGCCTCTGGCCGCTCGGCCGCGTCCACGACGTGCCCGTGGCCGCGCTGTTCCGCGACACCATCAGCTCCGAATGGCACCGGCCGCGCCTGGGTTACCTCGTGTTTATGGGCGTTGTGATCGTCCTGCTCGTTGCCGTCGTGATCGGTCTCTCATTCGACAAGCGCATCGCCGCGGTGTTCGTGGCGTCCTCCATCGTCGTGTTCGCCCTGCTGCGCGGCATCGCCGCCCTGCTGATGGCCATCGCTGCGCGGCTGCCGCGAACGCAGCTGCCGATGCTGCGGCTCGCCATCGCCAACATCCACCGGCCGGGCGCGCTGACGCCGTCCGTCGTGCTGTCGCTGGGGCTAGGGCTCGCCGTGCTTGTCACCATCACCCAGATCGACGGCAATCTGCGTCGGCAGTTTCTGGCCGCGCTCCCCGATCAGGCGCCATCGTTCTTCTTCATCGACATCCCGAGTGCGCAAGCCGAGCAGTTCGACGGTTATCTGCGCCAGATCGCTCCCGGCGCCAAGGTCGAGGACGTGCCGATGCTGCGCGGCCGCATCGTCGGCGCGCGCGGGTTGCGCGCCGAGGAGCTCAAGCCCTCCACCGATTCCGAATGGGTGCTGCAGAGTGACCGTGGCCTGACCTACACCGGCGAGCTGCCGAAGGGTTCCAAGGTGGTCGAGGGCGAATGGTGGAGCGCCGACTATTCCGGCCCGCCGCTGGTCTCGATGGAAAAGAAGATTGCTGACGGTCTCGGCCTCAAGCTTGGCGACGAGGTCGTGGTCAACGTGCTCGGCCGCGACATCCCGGCTAAAATCGGCAATCTGCGCACCATCGACTGGCAGGGCCTCGGTATCAACTTCGTCCTTGTGTTCTCGCCCAACGCCTTCAAGGGCGCGCCGCATACCCATATCGCAACGTTGACCGAAGCCGGCAGCAATGCTGCGGGTGACGGCCAGATCATCAAGCAGGTGGCGGATGCCTATCCGATGGTGACCAGCGTGCGCGTGCGCGAGGTGATGGAGACGGTCGGCTCGGTGGTGACCAACCTGGCGCTGGCGATCCGCGGCGCCAGCGCCGTGACCCTGATCTCGGCGATCCTGGTGCTCGGCGGGGCGCTCGCCGCTGGTCATCGCCACCGGGTCTATGATGCGGTGATCCTGAAGACGCTGGGCGCGACGCGGCTGCGGCTGCTCGGCGCCTATGCCCTCGAATACCTCCTGATCGGGCTCGCCACCGCCTTGTTCGGCGTGATCGCCGGCAGCATCGCGGCCTGGATGATCGTGACGCGGCTGATGACGCTGAGTTTCGTCTGGCAGGCCGGCAGCGCGGCCGGCGTGGTCGCGGCCGCGCTCGTCGTCACGGTCGGGCTCGGGCTCGCCGGCACGTTGCTGGCATTGAACAAAAAGCCCGCGACGGTGTTGCGGAATTTGTGACAAAAGGTAGCGGCTGACCGCGCGGGAGCGGAATCGCACGATTCCTGCGGTTAACCACGTCCTCCCGTCAGGATTGTGGCCGAGGGCGACATTCGGCCGCGCGTGGACGGTTGCAGTGAATGTGTTAGTTTCCCACATATCGAGTGGGTTCGGAGCCCCGATTGTGAGCCAGAATTTAGTCGGCTGGCATCGGTATCCGAGATAGAACTGACGAACCGGCGGCATGGCGACCCTCGTGCCGGACCGGACCAACCAACGGGAATTCGACCATGTCGGACCTAGACCGTAACTACGCTTCTCCTTTCGGCAGGGCCGCCGGGCGTGTTGACGCCGCGACGGTCGATGCCGGCCTGCGCGCCTATATGCTGCGCATCTACAATTACATGAGCATTGGCCTGGCCATCACGGGCCTGGCGGCGCTCGGCGTCTACATGGCCGCCGTGACGGACGTCCCGACGCCGGAAGCCGTCCGCGTCGGCAAGCTGTTCCTGACGCCGTTCGGCTACGCGATGTTCGTGAGCCCCCTGAAGTGGCTGTTCATGCTGGCGCCGCTCGCGATGGTGTTCGTGATCTCGGCGGGCATCAACCGTCTGGCACCCTCGACCGCCCAGATCCTGTTCTGGGTATTCTCGGCGCTGATGGGCATCTCGCTGTCGTCGATCTTCCTGGTGTTCACGCACACCTCGATCGTGCGGGTGTTCTTCATCACCGCAGCCACCTTCGGTGCGCTGAGCCTCTACGGCTACACCACCAAGCGTGACCTGACTGGCATGGGCTCGTTCCTGTTCATGGGCCTGATCGGCATCGTCATCGCGAGCCTGGTCAACCTGTTCCTGGCGAGCTCGATGCTGCAGTTCATCGTGTCGGTGGTCGGCGTGCTGGTGTTTGCGGGCCTCACCGCCTGGGATACCCAGCGGCTGAAGAACGACTACATCTACGGCTACGCGTCGGCCGGCGGTGACATCGCAGAGCGTGCGGCCATCACCGGCGCGTTGTCGCTGTACCTGAACTTCATCAACCTGTTCACGCTGCTGTTGCAGCTCCTTGGCCAGCGCGATTAAGCGATAGGCTGAGAGAACGACATCAGCCCCGGCCGAAAGGCCGGGGTTTTTGTTTGGGGCAGATGTCGTCACATACCCGGTGTCATCGCCCGCCACCGGGTCTCGCCTTCGGCGAGCCCGATGACAGGCTCCGGCGGGCGATCCAGTATTCCAGAGGCGTCCGTGATAAGCCGAGGGGCCGCGGCGTACTGGATGCCCCGCCCCCGTGCGCAATTGCGCACTAGGCGAGGCATGACAGCGGAGAAGATCGAGGCTGCTGCGCCTGCAATGACGGCTGGGAAGCAGCCCTGCCCTCTTCCAGCGGCCGCGGGAAGGCTCTAATCTTGCCGCCATGTCCACACCCGAAATCAGGCCCGCGCTCGAGGCCGATCTTCCCGCCATCACCGCCATTTACCAGCAGGCCGTCCGCGAGGGCACCGCGACGTTCGAGCTGGAGCCGCCCGATCTTGCCGAGATGACGCGCCGCTATCGCGCGCTGATCGACGGCGGCTATCCCTATTTCGTCGCGATCCTTGATCGTCGCGTCGCCGGCTATGTCTATGCCGGTGCCTACCGGCCGCGGCCGGCCTACCGCTTCACGGTGGAGAATTCGATCTATCTCGATCCCTCGTTCCACCGCCGCGGTGTCGGCTCTCTGCTGCTGGAGCGGCTGATCACCGAATGCGAGGCGCGCGGCTTCCGGCAGATGATCGCGGTGATCGGCGATTCCGCCAATGCCGGCTCGATCGGCGTTCACGCCAAGAGCGGCTTCAAGATGATCGGCACGCATCCCAATGTCGGGCTGAAATTCGGCCGCTGGCTCGATACGGTGATGATGCAGCGCGCCCTCGGCGAGGGTGCAAGCACGTTGCCGGGGAAGTAGGCGCGTTGCGCCCACCCGACGCCGCCTACACCACCGCCAGCTTGCGATCGATCACCAGCAGCACGCGCTCGAGCTCGTGACCGCGGCGCAGGATCAGGCCGGTCGCCGAGATCACGCTGTACATGCCCTGCTTGCGCGCGAGCCGCGGGTCCTTCTCGATGCGATAGATCGGCACTTCCGAGGCGCGGCGATAGACCGAGAACACGGCGCGGTCCTTCAGGAAGTCGATGGCGTAGTCGCGCCACTCGCCGTCGGCGACCATGCGGCCATAGAGATTGAGGATCCGGTGCAGTTCGAGGCGGTTGAACGTCACCCGGTTCGGCTGCGTCGTTGCAGCGGCGGGGCGCGCCGCCGCGCGCTGCTCGCTCGGATCGGCATCCTCCGACATCAGACTCATGGGAAGCGCCTCCTGATCGCGCGGCATGACCCGCATCCCCGAAGACCGTCCCGGGAACTGCGCTCATGACAATTGCATGATCGCGCCAACCGTACCGCGCCGCAAGGGGCTCCCTTGCTCAACCAATGGAATCGGTTGCGGATCCGAACACACGCAGCGGTGGAACTCTGTCGCGGCAAACCGTCACGGCATCGTTAGCAGGAATCATAGTATCGCCGCTTTTCCGCCTAGCGACTGCCGCCCTGCATTGCGAAAAGACTTACGTGCGTTGACCCGGTCCTTCGGTTCCGGATTCCTCAGCCCCCAGCCCCCCGGGGTCGACAGGATCGGGTCTGTACGCACGGCAAGGAGGGCCAACGCAAGTTGGTCCTTTTTTGTTTGGGTCGGGATGTTCCCGGTCCTGCGAACTTGTCTCTGATCCGCACCTGTCTCTCCTCATCCTGAGGGCCGCGCTCTTGCGCGGCGTCTCGAAGGATGGAGGCCCCATTGCATCAGCGGGGGGCCCCTTTCATGGTTCGAGACGCGCGCAAGGGCGCGCTCCTCACCATGAGGATTGAAAGCAGAGTACGACGCCAAAGAATCAGTGCAGCGACGTGTACGCCGCGCCCAGCATCGGGCCCGGCTTCTCTCGGCTGCCATCCTGGACGTAGACCACGGCGCCGTCGACGCCATCGCGCGTGAGATTCTCGATCGGCACCGTCCAGCTTTCCGGACGGCCAGTCCAGTCGCCAACCTTCAGCAGGTTGCGCACCACGTTGTGATAGGTGACCTGCTGTCCGCGATTTTCGCCGCGGGTGATCGTGATCGGCACCGACTTGGCGATCGAGCAGATCCAGACCTCGCCATGCGAGACCGTGGGCTCGTTGCTCCCGGCCACCGAGACGTTGATCTGCTTGCCCGCAAGCGACATTGTCACCGGCACGCTCATCACCCCCGTGCCCTTGTCGGTCTTGCCGATTGCATTCTCGATGCCGGTGCGATCGCTGCCGATGACATGGGTCGAGCCATTGACGACGACCTGCGGCGTGTAGACCTCGCGGTCGCCGCGCACGCGCGAGTAAGCACGCTGCCGTGCAGAGAAGCGTGAATCCGCCAGCGTGTCTTTCCAGCCGAGATAGTCCCAATAGTCGATCGGCATGCTCAACGCGATGACCGAGGGATCCTTGGAGAGATCGCCGATGATCTTGTCGGCGGGCGGACAGGACGAGCAGCCCTGCGAGGTAAACAATTCGACAACGGCGCGGGGATCAGCCTCGGCGGGGCGGATGACGGCGACGATCGCACAGATGCCGAGAGCACCCGACCAGAGGGCACTGGACCAACGTGAAACCGGATGAGAAGCCGTCATTGTTGTCATGTCGAACGCCGCACACCATTGCTTGTGAGAGGGAATCTTATCGCCTGATGGTCACCGTAGTCTTACGGGGCGCGGCACATTCGTCCTTCCAGGCAACCGTCCAGGAGGAGGTTTCCACCGGCCGGGCTCATCCGAAACGTGCCGCAAACGCGCGAAGGCGGCCTTTTGATAGGCCGCCTTCGTTCAGGCTTCTACTCACTTCGCAGTGAGCCATCGTTCACAAATCCGCGCTTACGCCGCGAGCTTGCGCAGCACGTAGTGCAGAATGCCGCCGTTGCGGTAGTAGTCGAGCTCGTCCAGCGTATCGATGCGGCAAAGCAGCGAAACGCGCTGCAATGAACCGTCGCCGGAGACGATCTCCGCGGTCAGCTTCTGGCGCGGCTTGAGGTCGCCGACGAGGCCGCGCAGCGTGACCTTCTCGTCGCCCTTGAGACCCAGCGACTGCCACGAGGTGCCCTCCTCGAAGGTCAGCGGCAGCACGCCCATGCCGACCAGGTTCGAGCGGTGGATGCGCTCGAAGCTCTGGCAAATCACGGCGCGAACGCCGAGCAGGCGCGTGCCCTTTGCGGCCCAGTCGCGCGAGGAGCCGTTGCCATATTCGGCGCCGGCGAACACCACCAGCGGCACCTTCTCTTCCTGGTACTTCATCGCGGCGTCGTAGATCGACATCTGCTCGCCGTCGGGCCAGTGCTTGGTCAGACCGCCTTCCGGAATGTTGCCGTCGGCGCCTTTCAGCATGAAGTTCTTGATGCGGATGTTGGCGAAGGTGCCGCGCATCATCACTTCGTGGTTGCCGCGGCGCGTGCCGTACTGGTTGAAGTCGGCAGGGCGCACCTGGTGCTCGCTGAGATATTTGCCCGCGGGCGAGGTGAGCTTGATCGAGCCGGCCGGCGAGATGTGGTCGGTGGTGATCTTGTCGCCGAACATGGCGAGGATGCGCGCCTCGACGATGTCGGTGACCGGCTCCGGCTCCTTCTTCATGCCGTCGAAGTATGGCGGGTTCTGCACATAGGTCGAGCTCATGTTCCAGCGATAGGTCTCGCTCTCGACCGTCTTGATCTTGCGCCAGTTGGTGTCGCCCTTGAACACGTCGGCATACTTCTTCTTGAAGATCGACGCGGTCACGAACTTCTTCATGAAGGCGTTGATTTCTTTCGTCGTCGGCCAGATGTCCTTCAGATACACCGGCTTGCCGTCCTTGCCTTCGCCGAGCGGCTCGGTGGCGAGGTTCTTGGTCACGCTGCCCGCGAGCGCGTAGGCGACGACCAGCGGCGGCGAAGCCAGGTAGTTCGCCTGCACGTCCGGCGAGACGCGGCCCTCGAAATTGCGGTTGCCGGAGAGCACGGCGGCCGCGACGATGCCGTTGTCGTTGATCGACTTCGAGATCTCCTCCGGCAGCGGACCGGAATTGCCGATGCAGGTTGTGCAGCCGAAGCCGACCAGGTTGAAGCCGACCTTGTCGAGGTCAGCCTGAAGGCCGGAATTGGCGAGATATTCCGCGACCACCTGGCTGCCCGGGGCAAGCGAGGTCTTCACCCACGGCTTCGCCTTGAGGCCCTTCGCTGCCGCATTGCGTGCGAGCAGGCCGGCCCCGATCAGGACGCTCGGATTCGAGGTGTTGGTGCACGAGGTGATCGCGGCGATCACGACGTCGCCATGGCTGAGATCGAAGTTCTTGCCTTCGACGGGGAAGCGCTTCGCAGGCTCCTCGGCCTTCTTGTACTCGCTGCTGAGCGCGAGCGAAAAGCCTTCCGCGACCGTGGGCAGTGCAATGCGGCCTTCGGGGCGCTTCGGGCCGGCCAGCGACGGCACGACGTCGCCGAGGTCGAGCGTCAGCGTTTCCGTGAACACCGGGTCGGGCGACTTGGCGGTGCGGAAGAGCCCTTGCGCCTTCGCATAGGCCTGCACCAGCGCAACGCGCGCCGAGGCCCGGCCGGAGGTCTTGAGATAGTCGAGCGCGGCGGCGTCGACCGGGAAGAAGCCGCAGGTCGCGCCATACTCAGGGGCCATGTTAGCGATGGTCGCCTTGTCGGCGACGGAGAGATGGTCGAGACCGGGGCCGAAGAACTCGACGAACTTGCCGACGACGCCGAGCTTGCGCAGCATCTGCGTCACGGTCAGCACGAGGTCGGTCGCGGTGACGCCCTCCTTCAGCGCGCCCTTCAGCTTGAAGCCGACGACGTTGGGCAGCAGCATCGACAGCGGCTGGCCGAGCATGCAGGCTTCCGCCTCGATGCCGCCGACGCCCCAGCCGAGCACGGCCAGGCCGTTGACCATGGTGGTGTGGGAATCGGTGCCGACCAGCGAGTCGGGATAAGCGACCTCGAAGGTGCCGGTCTTCTTGCCGACCGTCATCTTTTCCTTCTTGGTCCAGACCGTCTGGGCCAGATATTCGAGATTGACCTGGTGGCAGATGCCGGTGCCGGGCGGCACGACGGAGAAGTTCGAGAACGCCTTCTGGCCCCACTTCAGGAACTCATAGCGCTCCTGATTCTGCTTGTATTCCTCGGTGACGTTCTTGCCGAAAGCCTTGTTGTCGCCGAAGAAGTTCACGATCACGGAATGGTCGATGACGAGATCGACAGGGACCAGCGGATTGATCTTCTCCGGCTCGCCGCCGAGCTTCTGCATCGCGTTGCGCATCGCGGCGAGGTCGACGACCGCGGGCACGCCGGTGAAGTCCTGCATCAGGACGCGCGCCGGGCGGAATGCGATCTCATGCTCCAGCGACTTCTTGCGCAGCCATTTCGAGACGGCGACGATGTCTTCTTTCTTGACCGAGCGGCCGTCCTCGTTGCGCAGCAGGTTCTCGAGCAGGACCTTCATCGAATAGGGAAGTTTCGAAACTCCCTTCAGACCATTCTTCTCGGCCGTGGGCAGGCTGTAATAGACATAGGTCTTGGCGCCGACCTTGAGGGTCTTTTTGCATTTGAAGCTGTCGAGCGAGGTCATGTAGGAATCCCAATTGCTAGTTATACCCGGCAGGGTATTTTGACACCGTCAGCGTATCAGGCTGGGCCGCTTGCAGGGGCAGGTTGAGTTGCTGCATCAAGTAGTTCCGGGCTTATAGAAGCTTTCTAACCGCGCCGCCACAGCCACAATCGTGCCGCAGCAATTCGCGAGCCAAAAATTCCCATGCGCTACCCCAAGATTTCCTGAGGCCCGGCTTTGAGCGGGTTGAAACGAAGCGAGATGCGGCTTTCCGGCAGCGGGCTCAGATGCGTGCGGGGCGGACGCGAGGTGTTCGCCAGCCTCGATTTTGCGGCCGGCTCGGGCGAAGCCCTGGCGGTCGTCGGCCGCAACGGATCGGGCAAGACTTCGCTGCTGCGGCTGATCGCCGGCCTGCTCATTCCGGCCGGCGGGACGATCGCGCTGGACGGGGGCGATGGCGAGCTGACGCTGCCGGAGCAGTGCCATTATCTCGGCCATCGCGATGCACTGAAGCCGGCGCTGAGTGTGAAGGAAAATCTGGCATTCTGGGCTGATTTTCTCGGCGGCGAGCGCTGCGATGCCGCCGAGAGCCTCACCAAGGTCGGCCTCGACCACGCCACCCACCTGCCGGCCGCCTTCCTCTCCGCGGGCCAGCGCCGCCGGTTGTCATTGGCCCGGCTGCTGACGGTGCGCCGCCCGGTCTGGCTGCTGGACGAGCCGACCACGGCGCTGGATGCCGGCGGCCAGAACATGTTTTCCGGATTGATGCGAGAGCACTTGGCAAGCGGCGGCCTCATCGTCGCCGCCACCCACGCCCCGCTGGGGATCGACTCGCGCGAGCTGCGGATCGGGGGTATGGCGTGATCGGACCCGACCCTCAGCTTTCCGAGCGGCTGGGCACGGCTCTCTCCATTCCCTCCCCCCTTGTGGGGGAGGGTCAGGGAGGGGGGTGCCACACGGCGCGGCCTTTCGGTTCTAGAGTTGAAGTGGCGAGCGCTCTGTTGCCCGCAGTTCGCTTCCGACGAGGATCCCGCCCGGGGCTACCCCCCTCCCCAGCCCTCCCCCACAAGGGGGGAGGGAGCGCAGTTTGCCCGTGGCGCCAGCCGGGCATGCATGGGCGCGGCCTCGAAGGAAGCCCCCCATGACCGCCCTTGCCGCGCTCATCCGCCGGGACATCCGGATCGCGCTTCGCGTCGGCGGCGGGGCATTGATTGGCGTGCTGTTCTTCCTCACCGTGGTGGTGCTGATGCCGTTCGCGGTGGGCCCGGATCTGGCGCTGCTGTCGCGGCTCGGGCCGGCCATCCTGTGGCTCGGTGCGCTACTGGCGAGCCTGCTCACGCTGGACCGGCTGTTCATGGCCGATCATGAGGACGGCTCGCTCGACCTGATCACGATGAGCCGGACGCCGCTGGAACTGGCCTGCGCTGCGAAAGCGCTGGCGCACTGGCTGGCCGCCGGCCTGCCGCTGATTGTCGCAACCCCGGTGCTCGGCCTCCTGCTCAACCTCGACATGGTCGCAACCGGCGCGGTGGCGCTGACGCTGTTTGCAGGCACCCCGGCGCTCACCTTCACCGGCATGATCGGCGCGGCGCTGGCGGTGACGCTGCATCGCGGCGGGCTTCTGATGGCCGTGCTGGTGCTGCCGCTGTCGATTCCGGTGCTGATTTTCGGGGTCGCGGCCTCGCAGGCGGTGATCGTCGGTCCCATGACGTTCGGCGCGCCGTTCTCGATCCTCTGCGCACTGTCGCTGGTCAGCCTCGTCATCGGCCCTTTCGCGGCGGCGGCGAGCCTGCGGCATGGACTCGACTGAGATGGGCTCGCCAGACCTTGACCCGGATCAACTCTCGCGACGCACTTTCGTGCTGATTGCCTGAGCGCTCCCGGATCATTATCACAATAACCATGACGCTGATCGACCTCGCCAATCCCACGCGGTTCCTCGCGCTAACAGCGCGCCTGCTGCCGTGGCTTGCGGCTGCAACCGTCATCCTGCTTACCATCGGCCTGTACCAATCAGCGATTGCGCCTGACGATTATCAGCAGGGCGCGACGGTGAAGATCATGTTCATCCACGTGCCCAATGCCTGGCTCTCGATGTTCGTGTGGGGCGTCATGAGCATCGCCTCGCTGGGCACGTTGGTATGGCGGCATCCGCTCGCCGATGTCGCCGCCAAAGCGGCAGCGCCGATCGGCGCCGCCTTCACCTTCCTCGCACTGCTCACGGGCTCGCTGTGGGGGCGGCCGATGTGGGGCACCTATTGGGAATGGGACGCGCGGCTGACATCGGTGCTGATCCTGTTCCTGATGTATCTCGGCCTGATGGCGCTGTGGCGCGCGGTCGACGATCCCTCGCGCGCGGCACGCGCCGCGGCGGTGCTGACGCTGGTCGGCGCCATCAACTTGCCCATCATCAAGTTTTCCGTCGACTGGTGGAACACGCTGCATCAGCCGGCCTCGGTGATGCGCATCGGCGGCTCGGCACTCGACAAATCGTTCCTGATCCCGCTGCTGGTGATGGCGATCGCCTTCACGCTGCTGTTCGTCACGTTGCACTTAGCTGCGATGCGCAACGAGATCCTGCGCCGCCGTGTCCGCTCCCTGCAGATGGTGCAGGCGAGCCGCGTCGCGTTTTCGAGCGAGTTAAGCGCCGGTTCGCGTGAAGAAAACGCGTCAAAAGAAGCTGGGGCTGCGTGATGATAACGCTCGGTCCTTACGCGTCGTTCATCGTGATGTCCTATGCCGCAGCGGCCCTCGTGGTCATGATCCTGATCGGCTGGGTGATGCTCGACTACCGCAGTCAGACCGCGCGCCTGCGCGAGCTCGATCGCAGCGGCGTGACCCGCCGCTCCGGCCGCAGCGCGACGGACAGATCATGAGCGATCCGTCGAGCCAGGCGACGCCGCAGCGTCGCACCTTCCTAATGGTGCTGCCGCTGATCGCCTTCATCGCGCTGGCCCTGCTGTTCTGGTTTCGGCTCGGCAGCGGCGATCCCTCGCGGATTCCGTCCGCGTTGATCGGGCGGCCTGCGCCGCAAACGCTGCTGCCGCCGCTCGAAGGATTGCAGGCTGACAATGCGCCGGTGCCAGGGCTCGATCCCGCCGCGTTCAAGGGCAAGGTCAGTCTCGTCAACGTCTGGGCGTCCTGGTGCGTGCCCTGCCATGACGAGGCGCCGCTGCTGACCGAGCTCGCCAAGGACAAGCGCTTCCAGCTCGTCGGCATCAACTACAAGGATGCGGCCGACAATGCGCGGCGCTTCCTCGGGCGTTACGGCAATCCGTTCGGCCGCGTCGGCGTGGACGCCAACGGCCGCGCCTCGATCGAATGGGGCGTCTATGGCGTGCCGGAGACCTTCGTCGTCGGGCCCGAGGGCACCATCGTCTACAAGCTGGTGGGACCGATCACGCCGGACAATCTGCGCACCGTGTTATTGCCGCAGCTGGAGAAGGCGTTGAAGGCGGGGGGAAGCTAGCTCCGCTCTCGCGACACACGCAACTGTCATCGCCCGACTCGATCGGGCGATCCAGTATTCCAGAGACGTCAGCAGTATACGAAGAGGCCGCGGCATGCTGGAGTCCCCGCCTTCGCGGGGAATGACAGCGGTATGTGGGGCGACGCTTCGCCCTAGCCCTTGCTCACATCTCCGGCCTCGGCCTCGCTCGCTTCCAGCGACGCCGGCGCGAGGTGATAGCGCTTGGTCAGCGGCAACTGGGCGACCGCGAAGATCATGGTCAGCGTCGTCACGCCGAAGACCTTGAAGTTCACCCAGAAGTCCGTGCTCTGCGTGCGCCAGATGACCTCGTTCAGCACCGCCATGCCGGCAAAGAACAGCGCCCAGCGCAGCGTGAGGATGCGCCAGCCGTGCGGCGTCAGATTGAACACCTGATCGAACATCACGGCGATAAAGGAGCGGCCGAACAGCAGGCCGCCGCCGAGGATCGCGGCGAACAGGCCGTAGATGATGGTCGGCTTGACCTTGATGAAGGTCTCATCGTGTAGCACCAGGGTCAGCGTGCCGAACACCAGCACGATCACGGCCGTCACGATCGCCATGATCGGAATGTGCCGCGTCACCATATAGGACGCGGCCATCGCCGCCACGATTGCCACCATGAAGGCACCGGTCGCGGCGAACAGGTTGAACCTGGCATTGACGAAGAAGAACACGAGCAGCGGACCGAGCTCGGTCGCAAGCTTGAACAACGGATGCGGCTGGGTCTTGTCCATTCTCAACTTTCGATTCCGGCGATCGCGCGGGCGAAATCGCGCGCGGTGAAGGGCGCGAGATCGTCGACGCCCTCGCCGACGCCGATGAAATGCACCGGCAGTTTGAATTTTTCCGCCAGCGCCACCAGGATGCCGCCGCGCGCGGTGCCGTCGAGCTTGGTCATCACGAGGCCGGTGACCCCGGCGGTGCGGTGAAAGGCCTCGACCTGCGACAGCGCGTTCTGGCCGACGGTGGCATCCAGCACCAGCAGCACCGCATGCGGCGCGGTGGCATCCACCTTGCGGATGACGCGCACGACCTTCTCGAGCTCGTTCATCAGTTCGGCCTTGTTCTGAAGCCGACCCGCGGTGTCGATCAGGAGGATGTCGGCGCTCTGCTCCTTTGCTGCCGTCAGCGCGCTGAAGGCAAGGCTCGCCGAATCCGAGCCTTGCGCGCCGGCGATGACCGGCGTCCTTGTGCGCTCGCCCCAGACCTTGAGCTGCTCGATCGCCGCCGCGCGAAAGGTGTCGCCGGCAGCCAGCATCACCTTGCGGCCTTCGGAGGCGAATTTTTGCGACAGCTTGCCGATGGTGGTGGTCTTGCCGGAGCCGTTGACGCCGACCACGAGGATGACGAACGGCTTCTTGCCCGCATCGATCTCGAGCGGCTTCGCCACCGGCGCGAGCACCTTCTCGACCTCGGTGGCGACCACGTCCTTGACCTCGTCCGCCGAGATCGCCTTGTCGTAGCGCCCCGTACCGACGGCATCCGCGATCCGCACTGCGACTTGCGTGCCGAGATCGGCGCGCAGCAGCACGTCCTCGATGTCGTCGAGCATGGCGCGATCGAGCTTGCGCTTGGTGACGAGATCGGCGACCGCGGTCCCGAGCGAGGACGAGGTGCGCTTCAGCCCGTCGGACAGGCGGCGCCACCAGCTCAGCTTGGGGGTCTCGGAGGTATCGTTCATGGTGGGGGTGTGTTAGCCGTTCCGACGATTAAACGAAAGTCTTGCAATTGCTCGATGTTCCCGAATTGACCGCAGATGAGATTTTGGCCCGCGTGCTCCATCGCGACGGCTTGATGCTGGTCATCGACAAGCCGGCCGGCCTGCCGGTGCATCGCGGCCCCAAGGGCGGGGCGAACCTCGAAGCCTCCTTCGACGCGCTGCGCTTCGGTCTGCCGCGGCCGCCGGTGCTGGCTCACCGGCTCGACAAGGACACCTCCGGCTGTCTCGTGCTCGGCCGCCATCGCAAAGCCACCGCCTCGCTCGGCCTGCTGTTCAAGCACGGCAAGATCGGCAAGACCTACTGGACAGTGGTCGAGGGCGGCCCTGATGAAGATGAAGGCACCATCGACATGCCGCTCGGCCGCCTCAATGCTGAGCGCGGCTGGTGGCAGAAGCCGGATCCCGAAGGGCAGAAGGCGATCACCAATTGGAAGGTAATGGGCCGGGGCGCGGGCCTCGCTTGGCTCGCCATGGAACCGGTGACCGGCCGGACCCACCAATTGCGGGTGCATTCGGCCGCGACCGGCTGGCCGATCGTCGGCGATAACATTTACGGCAACGGCCCGCGCTTCGGCGAGCCGCGCCTGCACCTGCATTCCCGTGAGATCGTGGTGCCGATCTCCCGGAACAAGGAGCCGATCCGCGTCGTGGCGCCGGCCCCGCCCCACATGCACGAGCGCCTCCGCGCCTGCGGGTGGCATGGGGACTAGCCCGGCAGCCAGCCCCTCATGGTGAGGAGGCGCGTCAGCGCCGCCTCGAACCATGAAAGGCCCGTGCTGTTGCAGTTGAGCCTCGATCCTTCGAGACGCCCGCTTTGCGGGCTCCTCAGGATGAGGGGCAACAAGCCCATGGTTTACGAAACGTTCAGCGCTCGCCTCTAATGATAGCGGTTGCTTAGAACAAGCTTCTGTAACCGCTCAGGACGAGCAGCGCGTGATGTCCAAGGCCGAGCTATCGATCATCGACGAGGTCGAATCCGCGATACGGATGGGCTCGCCGGAAAAGGGGCTGGAGACGGCCCGGCGCGTCACGGACCTGTTCCTGTCTTCCGCCGGCAGCTTTGACGACGAGCAGATCGCGCTGTTTGACGACGTGCTCGAGCGCCTGATCGGCACCATCGAGCTGCGCGCCGTCGCCGACATCGGCGCCCGAATTGCGCTCGCGGAGATCAGCGCGCAGCTCGCTCCGATCGCGCAGGCGCCGCCATCCGTGATCCGCCGCCTCGCCAGCAATGACGAGATCCGTATCGCCGGACCCGTGCTCCAGGAATCCGCGCGCCTCGACGATGGCGAGCTGGTGAAGATCGCATCATCCAAGGGCGAGCCGCATCTGCTCGCGGTCGCCGGCCGCTGGTGGCTGAGGGAGATCGTCACCGATGCGCTGCTGGCGCGGCGCTATCCCAGCGTCAGCCGGCGGCTCGCCGCCAATCCCGGCGCCCGCGTCTCCGGCAGCGGATTTGCCATCATCGTCGGACAGGCCGAAAGCGATCCGGAGCTCGCGGTCAGCGTCGGCGTCCGCGTCGATTTGCCGTCGGAGCTGCGCCGCCGATTGCTGCGTTCGGCAACGGATGCGGTGCGCACCCGCCTGTTGTCGCGCGCCCCACCGCATCTGTTCGAGGAAATCCAGAGCGCAATTGCCGCCGTCACCGTCGGCGTCGAGCGCGAGATGTCTGGCGTTCGCGATTTCGAAGGCGCCAAGCGGGCCATCGCAAATCTCAAGACGATCGGCCAGCTCAACGAAGCGACGCTACTCGGCTTCGCCACGCAGCGGCGCTATGAGGAGACCGTCGCCGCCCTGGCGGCGCTGTCCGGATCGACCGTCGAGGTGATTCGCCCGCTGATGCAGAGCCTGCGCGACGATGGCCTGCTCGTGCCGTGCAAGGCCGCGCAGCTCAGCTGGGACGCCACCGCTGCCGTGCTCGAAAGCCGTTTTGCGACCGGCGCGATGAAGCCGGCTGATCTCGCGCGCTCGCAGGGCGATTTTGCGAGAATGACGACGGAGAATGCGCGGCGCACGCTCCGGTTCTGGCAGGTGCGGGCCCTGTAGGGCACACCGTGTACCACCGGCGGTGTCATCACCCGTGAAAGCGGGTGATCCAGTATTCCAGAGACGGTCGTGAGATACGGAGAAGCCGCGGCGTACTGGGTCGCCCGGTCAAGCCGGGCGACGACAGCGAGCTATGTTGTCAGACGCTCGCCATCACTTCCGGCAATCATACGCGGCACGACGCTGCCCACACGTTCGCCCGCAATCGCCACCGGCAGATAATGCTCCGTGCGTCCCTGGCCTTCGCTCTCGATCAGCACCTCGCGCGCGGCGCCGATCTCGGCTTGCAGTCGCTGCCGCAATGCCGCCGCACCGGCTGCACGCAGCCGCTTCGCACGTTCCTTGATCGCGCCGCCCGCAACCTGCGGCATTCGCGCGGCCGGCGTGCCGGGGCGTGGCGAGTAGGGAAAGACGTGCAGGAACGTCAAACCACATTCCTCGACGAGATCGAGCGACCGCGAGAACATGTCCTCGGTCTCGGTCGGGAAGCCCGCGATGATGTCGGCGCCAAAAATGACGTCCGGGCGCAGGCGGCGCACCTGGTCGCAGAACGCGATCGCATCCTGGCGCGAATGCCGCCGCTTCATGCGCTTCAAGATCAGGTCGTCGCCGGATTGCAGCGACAGGTGCAGATGCGGCATCAGTCGCGCATTGTCGGCGATGGCATCGAGCAGATCGTCATCTGCCTCGATCGAATCGATCGAGGAGATGCGCAGGCGCCTCAAGTCCGGCACGTGCCGCAAAATCTGCTTGGTCAGCATGCCAAGCTTGGGCGCGCCCGGCAGGTCGGCGCCGTAGCTGGTGAGGTCGACGCCGGTCAGTACGATCTCGCCGTGACCGCGCTCCACCAGCGCCCGCACCTGATCGACCACAGCGCCCATCGGAACCGAGCGCGAGTTGCCGCGGCCGAACGGGATGATGCAGAAGGTGCAGCGATGGTCGCAGCCGTTCTGCACCTGCACGAAGACGCGCGGCAGGCCGGCGGCAAAGCCGTCGATCAGATGCGGCGCCATCGCCTTCACTGCCATGATGTCGCTGACGGCAATCTTCTCGCTGGCACCGATGTCGAATGCATCGCGCGCATCGCGCCATGCGGACGAGCGCATCTTGTCGTCATTGCCGACGACGCGATCGACCTCGGCCATGTCGGCGAACATCGCGCTTTGCGTTTGCGCGGCGCAGCCGGTGACCACGATACGCGCACCGGGCCGCTCGCGCTTCAATTTGCGGATCGACTGGCGCGCCTGCGCCACCGCCTCGTTGGTGACGGCGCAGCTGTTGACGACGATGGTGTCGGAGAGGCCGGCACCTTCCGCCTCGCGGCGGATCACCTCGGCCTCGAAGGCGTTGAGGCGGCAACCGAAGGTGACGACGTCGACGGCCATCAGCCGACCGGCGCGAACAGCGCCGGATCGAAATTGCCTTCATATTCGAAGGTCGCGGTGCCCGTCATCAGCACATGGTCGTCGCGCTCGCGCCATTCGATGGCGAGCTTGCCGCCGGGCAATGTGATCTCGACATTGCGATTGGCGCGCTTCAGCCGCGCCGCGGCGACAGCCGCGGCGCAGGCTGCCGAACCGCAGGCCTTGGTGAGGCCGGCGCCGCGCTCCCAGGTGCGAATCGTGATGTGGTCGCGATCGACGATGTGGGCAAGCGTAATATTGGCGCGCTCGGGGAAGATCGGATGGTTTTCGAGCAGAGGACCAAACCGCTCGAGATCATAGGCGCTGACCTCCTCGACCCAGAAGACCGCGTGCGGATTGCCCATGTTCACCACCGAGGGCGAATGCAGGATCGGATTGTCGATCGGCCCGATCTGCAATTCGATGTAGCGGGTGTCGCGAAACTCTTCCGCCAGCGGAATGTCCTGCCAGCCGAACTTCGGCGCGCCCATGTCGACGGTATAGAGGTCGGGCGTCGGGCCCTGCCAGCAATTGAGCAGGCCCGCAGCCGTCTCGAACGTCGCCGTGGTCTGTCCGCTCTTCTCGAAAATGCGGCGCACGACGCAGCGCATGCCGTTGCCACAGGCACCGGCTTCGGAGCCGTCATTGTTGTAGATGCGGATAAAGGCCTCAGTGCCGTCCAGCCGCGGCTTCTGCAGCACCATGAGCTGGTCGTAAGCCACGCCGCCATTTGCGGACGCCACCGCCCGCGCGTCGTCCGGCGTGACCTTTGCTGTGGAATCGCGCATGTCGACAACGACGATCTCGTTGCCGATGCCGTTCATCTTGGCGAATGCGTGGTTGGCCAGCGCGCTCATGAAAATTCCCGAATTTCGCCCGTCTTATATGGCGATCCTTGCCGGCTTGGCCAGCGGTTTACTGCGGAGCGCCCGGGCCGCGGCCCGCGACGCCGCCCATGACGCATCTGTCATGGGACGAATTCGGCGCCCGCGTGTTAGAACGGCGGCATTCGCGCGAACCGGGAGGCGCGGCCGGGCGCAAAACGGGATTTAGGCCTTGGTGGCAAGGTCTTGGAGCCCAAGGTCTTGGTGCCCAAGTTCTTGGGGAGAATAGAATGATTAGGTTTCGTCGTCTCGCTCTGGCCGCGCTGATCCCGGCGGCCATGTCGCTTGGTCTGTCCGCCGCTCGGGCACAAAGTCCGAGCCCGGCGCCCGCCGCGTCAGTAAGCCCCTCACCGGCCCCGTCGGCCTCGCCGGCGCCTGCCGCGAGTGCTTCGCCTGCGCCGATGGCAACGCCCGCGCCGGCGGCGAGCGCCTCACCCGCCCCTGCTGCGACGCCCTCGCCCGCAGCCAGCGCCTCACCCAGCCCGGCCGCGCCCCCGCCCGCGGCCGGGCTGGGTGAGGCGCTGGCTGCGGGCGAGGGCGTCGCAGCAGGGGCGGGTGAGGCGCTCGCCGCC